>JAOAAA010000044.1 GCA_026419115.1 Gemmataceae bacterium | reverse complement strand
ATCTTGAATGGTCAGGAGTCGCTCGGCGGGCCACCGGTCTATGGTGTAGGGGCCTGTTACGATCCACTCCACGATGAGATCGTGATGTTCCCTCATTTCACCGCGAAGAATATCGATCTGCGATCGGTAACTGGTCAGATCACGGGCCATTATGGAACACTGCGTTTCAACTTCAAGGAAGGCACATGGCAGCGTGTCTCCGACACGTTTGGTTCCGATGAGGTGAAGCGTGCCCGCAAAGACCTCATCGCGGTGATGGGCCAGTCAAGTGACGTGCTCGATGCTTTGTGGATATTGCGGCGTCAGCCTGATCCGGCTCGGTCCAAGGAGGTGTTGAACAATCTGCAAACGGTACTTGCGGGGATGGAACGACTCGATCTGCCCGAGAACGCGAGGGCTTTTCTCGCTCGCATCTCGGCCCATGGGAAGGCCTGCCGTGAAGCCCTGCAGGCGAATAAGCTCGATGAAGCTCTGGCCGCCGGTCGCGACGTGCTCTGGGAGATGAATCAAACGCTCGAAGGTCCCTTGCGTGTCGAACCTCTGGCCCGCTGCGCCGCACCGATGGTTTACGATCCAAAACAACAAGTCATTGTGATGTTCGGCGGCCAAAATAGTCTTGTTCGCACGGACCTCGACGATGCCAAGGCTCGCAGCGAGTTTTCGATGGGGCTGAACGACACATGGATTTACGATTGCAAAACGCGGCAATGGCGGGAGCTGCCTTGCCAGCACCGTCCCCCCCGTCAACGCTTGCCTCTACTCGTGTACGATCCGAAAAGTGAGCGTGTCTTGCTCGTCACCCTGCACGCCGGCAAGCCTGCTCGGGCGGCGCTTTGGTCGCTCGATCTGAACAAGGGTGAATGGTCGAAGCACGACGAGCAGGACTGGCCTGGTTCCGTCTACTGGGTCAACCACACGCAGGGCAGCACCCCGAACCAGATGCTCGCCTTGGATGAGAAGGCGGGGCTGTTGCTTTTGCTGCAACCCGAAGGACCCGCCCAAGCTCAAGCGACGTATGCCTTCCGGCTCGATCTGAAGGGATTGAAAGCGGAATTGGCCCCCAAGCATGTGGCCGCTCCACCGGTGCGACCGCACATCATTCCCGCAGATGATCCCGAACAAGTCACGAAACTGAAGAAGCTCCCCGTGAATACATGGGTGCAAGCCCAGCCACCCCGAGAGCCGGCACGTCGGGATTGGGGCAATCTCGCGGTGGACCCCGTGCAAGGTTGGGTCGTCTACTTTGGCGGTGGTCATTCGACCTATCAAGTGAGCGATGTTGATGTTTACTCTCCGGGGGCCAACCGTTGGACCACAGGTATCGGCCGCCACAACGACAATATCCCCATCGTCGGTTGGGAAGGCTCCACGATCGGGCTGGGTGGCGAGGCGCGCACCGGTCATATGCGCAACCAATATGTGGCCTTCGATGGCCGCATGTATCGTTTTGTCGGCACTACCTACCGCGCCAGCTTCACGGGGAATGTGGACGCGGAGTTCACCGATCCCAAAGTGACTAACTTCTATGACCTCCATCGGGGAGGTGTTTGGCGGGAACAATTGATCGGTACCATCGACAAGACTCCTAAAGACGCACCAGACAATCATGCTCAAACGCAGATGGTCGATCCTGCGGGGCGAATTCTGGATATTCATCAAGTGCCCGTGAGCTACTACGATTGGCGGATTGCTCGAACCTTCTTCCGTGCTTACGACATCAACACCAATCGGCTGGTGGTCAAGGAGGTGCCCAAGCCGTTCCCGATGCGTAATCAGGAGGCGCGGGCTTTTTGCTACGTTCCCGATCGGCAGCAGATTCTCTGGTGTGAATACAACTATCACGAAAAAAATAACCCCGAGGGCTTCAAACGAACTTGGGTCTATGACCTCAAAACCAATCGCTTCCTCGACCTGAAGCCGAAACACGAATTGCCCGGCCTACCTTGTGTGCTCGAATACTGCCCCGAGCAAAAAGCCGCTCTCGCCATCATTCCCATGAATGGCAAGGATGAGCATTGGGTTTACTCCTTCGAGAAAAACGATTGGGGCCAACTGGAAGTGAAAGTGGGGGGAGGCACGCTGCGTTTCCAGAGACCGTATGGCCAGATGGTGTATGTGCAGAAATACGGCGTGTTCGTGAATGTGCCCCACAGCGGTACGCAATGGCTGCGAGCCGATTTCTCCCAAGTAAGGTGGCGCGATTGAACGTTTCTCGACCAAGGCTGAACATCACGAAACAACCCAAGAAGGGTAAATCATTCTGGCATTCGTGAGTGCCCCTATCAAAATACCGGTTCACGGTTGGATGGTGAGATTTTCGGTACGCTTGAGGTTTCGGAAGGTTCCGCGATTTGTCGGTTCTTTGACTCGATGTCTGAACAATCGCTAGCAGAGCGAATGTGAAATGTGAAACCCCTATCAAATTTCCGTACCGAAATGTTAGGAACCTCGTAAAATGTCCTTTCCTTCCTAGGGGCCAAACTAACAATGATTCGTACCATCTTTTTTCTTGCTTTCCTCGCGTGGGTTCCCATTCTCGGCGGTGCTGAGCCGAAAAAAAAGGAGGATCGGCCTGTGAATCGTTTAGCGAAAGAATCAAGCCCTTACCTGAGGCAACATGCTCATAATCCGGTCGATTGGTACCCATGGGGGGGGGAAGCCTTCGAGAAAGCCAAAAAGGAAGGCAAGCTGATCTTTCTGTCGATCGGCTATAGTTCCTGTCACTGGTGCCATGTGATGGAAAGGGAATCGTTCGATGATCCCGAAGTGGCAGAAATCCTCAACAAGAATTTTGTCTGCATTAAGGTCGATCGCGAGGAACGCCCAGACATCGATGATATTTACATGACGGCGTTGAATGTCATCGGGGGACGAGGCGGATGGCCCCTGTCGATGTTCCTCACCCCAGAGGGGAAACCGATTGTGGGGGGGACCTATTGGCCGAAAAAAGATCAAAAGGTGGACGATCAAACTTTGATTGGTTTTATCTCGGTCCTCAATAAGATTCTCGAAGTTTACAAAGAGAAAAAGAAAGAGCTGCTCGCTCAGGCCGATGCCATTGCCGAGAAAACCGAGGCGGAACTCGAAGGCCTCAGCCGGATTAACCCCTTGGTGGAACTGAATCGGGACTTGGCCAACGGAGCCGCCGAGAATTTACAAGAGCAACTTGATCCCGAACACGGGGGCTTCCGTCGCGGTCGAGGAAATGCCCCTAAATTCCCAATGCCCCCATCACTGCAAGCACTCTTACGACACAGTCAACGCACTAAGAACAAAGAACTCTCTCAATTGGTGAGCCTGACCTTGGACAAAATGGCTTTGGGGGGGATTTATGATCAAATCGGTGGCGGGTTCCATCGCTATAGTACCGATCGCACTTGGACGGTTCCCCATTTCGAGAAAATGCTCTACGACAATGGTCAATTACTCGAACTCTATGCCGAGGCCTATTCTTACGATCCGAAACCTTTGTACAAACAAACGATTGAACAAACGATTCGCTACCTGACACGAGAAATGCGACACCCGCAGGGGGGCTTTTATGCAGCTCTCGATGCCGACAGTAACGGCAAAGAGGGAGAATTTTATGTATGGACCGCAGAGGAACTCGAAAAGATTTTGGGCAAGGCCGATGCCATGCTGTTCCGTGCGGCTTATGGTGTTTCTGGTGCGCCCAATTTTGAAGAAAAAGCCTATGTGCTTCGGGTCAATCGTTCGTGGAGCGAGGTCGCGACCGATCAGAAAATGTCTGAGGAAGAATTTCGCAAAAAAATCGACGAATTAAAAGCCAAGGTCTTGGCAGCCCGTGAGAAGCGGGAACGCCCCTTTCTCGATACCAAAATCATCACCGCTTGGAACGGGCTGACGATCGCAGGTCTAGCCACGGCAGGAAAAATTCTCAAAAACGAGACCTACATTCAGGATGCCACCAAGGCAGCCGATTTTATTCTGGCGAATTCACGCAATCGCGAGGGGCGACTATATCGCTCGTATATCCTTGTTGAAGGAAAAGTGGCTCCACAAAGTTTAGGCTATCTCGATGATTACGCCTACTTTGTTCATGGTTTGTTGAATCTTCACGATGCCACCGGTGAAGCCAAATGGCTGACCGAAGCCAAAGCCCTGACCGATCTGACGATCAAATGGTTCTCTGGCGAAGGCAAAGGGGGATTCTTCTACACTGCTTCGGATCATGAGAAATTATTTGCTCGCCCCAAAGAGTATTCGGATGGGGTGCAACCTTCAAGTAATGCGGTGGTTGCCCGAAACCTAGTTCGTTTAGGATACAAACTGAAGGACGAACAATACACGAAATTGGCAGAAAAAACCTTCCGTCAATTTGCCGCGATTTTGAAAGGAACCCCAAGCAATGCCCCCGCCATGGCCGAGGCTTTGCATCTGTACCTTGATTTAGCGGGCGAAGCGAAAGGCCCCCCCCCCTCTGATCCGAAAACTGAGGTACCAGCTAATCCACGTTCCTCATCGGATGTGGTCAAAGGTTCGCTTCAAATAGGCCCCCCGAACGAAAAAGGGGAGCGAGAAATTATCGTGAATTTAACGATCGCGCGACCTTGGCATATCTATGCCAATCCTCCGGAACATGATGAGGTGGAACTCTCGAAAACCGTGGCCGAGCTGCGATTTGATAAAAAAACACTGCCGATCAAACCACAATACGCGCCCGGAAAAGCCTACAAAGATAAAATCGAATACAAAATTTACGAGGAAGCAACGACGATTAAATTTCTGCTACCTAAAGAGACCCCTGCCGATGAAGTGCGAATCAAAATCGTGGCTTGCACCGGCGGCGCGAATGGACGATGTTTAGCTCCTGCGACCCTTTCTTTGCCCATCAAGTAACTGTTAGAATTTCTCCCTATGGCTACCGGTCCGCTGCCGAATTTGCCATCCCTGTTGAAGGCCATTGGCCAAGCCCAAACCAAAGCGCAAAGGTCCTTGGCCTTCGATGATTTGGTAGCCGTATTGCAGGCTACCGATAATGCGGTTCCCTTTGTCAAAAAAATGATCGCGACTGGTCGTCATGGACGAAGAATTGCCTTTGAAATTCTCGTTCGGCTTCCGTTGCCTATCCCTTTCGAGTTGGTCGGGCATGCGATTCCTTACTTGGGCAAAAGGCTCCCCTCTTCATTGCGAAAACGAGCCGCGAAACAACTCCTCGAATCCTTATCCTTGGAACACGAATTGGTTCCAAGGCTTCTCGATTCGTTCATCAGAAAACTCAATCCCGATGCCGCTGTGCATCGGTTGCAATCACTTCAGGAAATTTGTTCCCGCCCCGAGATTCAAACGCGGATTGCGAAACTCAAACAGTTCAACGAAAAATCGTGCCCCCGTTGCAGAATTCGCCTCTCTCCAGAAGAACTCGTTCAACACCTGTGGTTGGAACATCGGCTTCTTTACGATGGTGAGAAAGTTCGGGAACCTTGGGAGGTGATCACCTCTTGGGTTACTTTGTCCTTGCGAATGAATGACAGTTCCTATCTAGAGAAGGCGACTTACTTGGCCAAAACGATCGATCCCGAAACGGGGCCGCATCGGCTGAATCGCATTCTGCTCGCCTTGGATCAGAACGATTTGCAATCGCAGGCGCACCTTCGGGAACAAGCAATCCGTACCCAAGGGAGTTTATGCCCCACCTGTTTTGCGTTAGTGCCGGTTTCCCATGCCCTTCCTCGGCGACCTTATGTTTTTGCTGCAGGGGGAACGATTGAATGGGAAGATTACCGGATCGAAGTAAAAGAAGAGGGTTTGTTAACCCATTTGAAAATTCAAGGGAAAGACCTGCCCCGTTATCATCGTCCAGAACCGCAAATCCCATTGACCCGTCGGGGGGTGGTGTGGTTGTGTTGTTTCCCATTGCTTTGCTTGGCCGTGTTTGCTACCTTGATTGCCGATCGCAGAATGGCTCACCCTTTACTCATTTCAAGTACACTGATTATGTTGGCGATAGTGGCCTATTATTGGGTCCGACATCGCTGGGATAGTCTTGCTCTGCCTACGGATCGTGCGGTCGATTATGCTTGGGAATTTTTAGAAGACCATGAAACAAGCAGTAGCTTTGTTACGGGGCTTCTCTGCGTGAGTTTGAAGCGCGGAACCCCTGAGATTCGTGAAAGGCTGTTGGAAAAAATGCTGGCCAATTTGCGAAAGGCCAATACCTCGGTTTTAGAGTTACAATTGCTCATCGAGTTGCAATCTCGCGATGCCATCCAATCGGGGCAAGACCCCTTACTTCCCTTGGCGAGATTAGCAGGTGATTGCTTCGAGGGATTGGTACCGTTAAGTGTTTTAGAAACCACTTTGTTCGAGCTGCGAGACGAAAACAAGTCAGAATCGCGTTCCCGATTGCGAGTCCTGTTGATCGCACAGGCTTTTCGTGCAGGATTGACCCCCCTTGATCTTCGCGACCTTGGTCGAGCCTGTCCGAATCTGGGAGAGACCCTCGCTTCAGAAGATATAAAAGGAATTTCCCGCTTGTATGTGCTGCATGAGATGCGAAATACCCGTCCTTGGATGCGCATGGGGTCCGCTGCGACCGTGTTCGATTTGGCTCGGTATCCTGCACTCGGCGGGGACTTTTTAGCAGAGCATCCAAATTTGCTTCTTGTCCAATTCGGGACCGATCTGCGGAAGGAAGAGGGGGAATCTAGCACGTTACTGATTTGTGAAGATGGCATTATCTTCAATCAACAAACGATCGGTCGCGATACCGTTTTCCGCGTGCGTCAACGCTCTGTCTTGAGAGGGGGGGGGTACGATTTTTATATCGATGAGCAAATTTATCGATTCAAAAACTCCCCGCTGAGACTCAAAGAACGCCTAGAATTTTGGCGCGATTTTTTATTCGGCAAACTTCGACCCGCCTCACGCCATGTCGAGCGTCACTCGGGAAAACGAGACGTATTACTGAACCCTCATCTTGTCACCTGTCCCGAGTGTCGTACCACATTTTTGGGGATTATCGGCGAGATCGGTCTGAAAAATTTCCAAGAGGAAGACGATTTATAATCCACAAGAACTCCTCAGGTACAATCGGCTTTGTTCTCAATCTGGAGAACGATAAATGGGGTTGCCATAACGGTGATCTTTCGCCTTCAGACATGGACTGATTTTCCAGCGTCTTCGCTTCCAGTGTCTTCGCGTCTTTGCTTCCAGCGTCTTCGCTTCCAGCAACCGTCTGAACAGGATGAGGGGACATTCGAGGGGAAGAAATTTTCTGCAATATCTCTTTGTAAAACAGAACGTAAGCCCTAATCTAGTAATGAAGTTATTTCATTCTTCTGTGAGGTTTCGATATGCCAAATCGGCCTATTCGGACGTTTACTGTGCTACCACGTCTTCCGGAACGCCTGAGTTCCCTTTCGCAGTTGGCTTACAACCTCTGGTGGTGTTGGAACGCAGATGCCGTAGCCTTGTTTCGACGGATCGACCCCGAGTTATTCCACAAACTCGATCATTCGCCCATTCGCTTGCTCGGTGGGATTCAACAAGCACGAATCGATGCGCTCGCAAAAGATGATGGGTTTTTAGCGCATCTGGATCGGGTGAATAAATCGTTTACCGACTACATGAACGCGCCCACTTGGTTTTCGGAAAATCACGGGCGAAACACCAACCTTCGGATCGCCTACTTCTCGGCAGAGTTTGGCATCAACGAATCGGTACCTGTTTATTCAGGCGGCCTCGGGGTTCTGGCAGGGGATCATCTCAAAAGTGCCAGCGATCTCGGGATGCCCTTGATGGGTGTCAGTCTGATGTACCGCGAAGGTTATTTTCGCCAGTATTTGAATATCGATGGTTGGCAACAAGAGCGATACCCCGAAAACGATTTCTTCACTCTCCCTTTGATTGAAGAGCACGATAACAATGGGAATACGCTGATCATCAAAGTCCCCTTTCCGGGCCGCGAGGTTGCTGCTCGGGTTTGGCGTATTCAAGTGGGACGGGTCCCCTTGTACCTGCTCGATTGTAATATCCCACAAAATTCCCCCGAGGATCGAGCCATTACCGCTCAATTGTATGGTGGGGATTTGAATACTCGGATTCAACAAGAAATCGTTTTAGGGATCGGTGGGTTACGGGCTTTGCGGGCGTTGGGCAAAGAACCTACGGTATGCCATATGAATGAAGGGCATGCTGCCTTTGTGGGGTTAGAGCGAATTCGTCAAAAGGTGCAAGAAAATGGTCACGATTTTGCCACTGCGCTCGAGGCAGTGAAAGCGGGTACCTGTTTCACTACGCATACTCCGGTTCCGGCAGGGAATGATGCTTTCCCTGCAGGCATGATCGATTATTATTTCTCGAATTTTATGCAAGAGCTGAAGATCGATCGGCAGACCTTTTTGAATTTGGGGCGGGAACATCCCAATAACGAATCCGAAAACTTTTCGATGACGGTGTTGGCGATACGGCTTTCCAATACCTCAAATGGTGTGAGTAAACTTCATGGTGAAGTTTCGCGGAAAATGTGGCGGAACCTTTGGCCGAACCTTCCCGAAGTGGAAGTCCCCATCGATTCGATTACCAACGGTGTTCATACTCAAACTTGGGTCGCCCCTGAAATCGGGGCCTTGTTCGATCGCTATCTGGGAAGTTCATGGGAAGAAAAACCACACAGCCAAGAAGTTTGGAATCGCGTCGAAGCCATCCCCGATGCCGAGTTGTGGCGGACGCATGAGCGTTGCCGAGAACGATTGGTCGCAATGGCACGTCAACGCCTTGTGGCTCAATTAAAACAACGCGGCAGCCCCCCCAGTGAAATTGCTGCCGCTGAGGAAGTTCTGGACCCTGATGCCCTGACGATTGGGTTTGCTCGTCGATTTGCAACTTACAAACGTGGCACCCTGATCTTTCGCGATCTCGAACGCCTTTTGCATATTCTGAACCTGCCAAATCAACCGGTGCAATTTATTTTCTCGGGGAAAGCCCACCCCAAAGATCAAGGTGGTAAAGAACTGATTGCTCAAGTGGTTCAATATGCCCGACGGGCCGAGTTCCGCAGAAAAATCGTCTTCCTTGAAGATTACGATATGAATGTGGCTCGCCATCTCATCCAAGGGGTCGATGTTTGGATGAACAATCCCCGACGACCTCTCGAGGCTTCCGGTACAAGTGGAATGAAAGTCTGTGTGAACGGGGGCGTGAACTTGAGTATCTTGGATGGTTGGTGGGTCGAAGGGTATCTCGGAGATAATGGCTTTGCGATTGGTTCGGGTGAGGAATACTCCGATACCAATTATCAGGACAATATCGAAAGCCGATCGTTGTATGATCTGATTGAGCATGAAATTGTACCAGAATTTTACACTCGCGGTAGCGACGGGCTTCCTCGGCAGTGGATACGTCGAATGAAAAAATCGATTGCCACGAACGTGCCGGTGTTTAACACGCATCGAATGGTCATGGAATATGCTCAAAAATGTTATCTTCCGTCGTATGCACGTTTTGAAACGCTCAGCAAGAACAACCTCTCGGCCGCCAAGGAACTCGCGACTTGGCGGCAACGGGTGAGCCAAAATTGGCATCAAATTCGGGTTGAAGATGTGACCTTACCTTCCAACACGCCGATGCGTGTGGGGGATGAATTTCCGGTCAAAGCCAAAATTTATCTCGGGGATTTGTCAGCTCTGGATGTGGAGGTGCAATTAGTGCATGGAAACCTCGATAGCTTTGGCGAAATTGTCAACCCCAAAACGGCAGTCCTCACACCAACGGGAAGCCTCCACGATGGCAGGATGAATGAATTTGGTGGGGTCATTCGTTGCGAATTGGCAGGGAATTATGGCTTTTCCGTTCGGGTGCTTCCCAAACACATGAATCTTCCGCACGTCTATGAACCGGGCCTTGTGACTTGGGGCTAATCCGCGAGCAATCTATTTTCAAGCAACGCGATTCAAGGGAATGAACGTGGCTGTTTTTTCGTCCAATCGGTCAGGGTGAGGCATCCTTTTTCTGGGAAAGCGATTCGATGTGCATCCAAAGGGCATCGAATTGTTGACGAGCATTCCCGTCGTAAATTTCCTTCAGGGTGGTCGTCTTCAAATCGGGGGCAAACCGAGGCATTTTCGTACTCGGATCAACACGGGTCGGATCGAGCATCCAACGGGGATAATAGCTGTAACGGAGTCGCAGCGAAGCATCCAACAGATTGATACCCGGCGCTTCAAAGGGTTGCACGGCAGGCTTATCTCCCACGGCATGACATTGATAACAATAAAGCCCTCCGTTTTGTTCCATAAGTTTGGCACCGATTTTTTTCTGTTCCTCGTTCACCACGGGCTTGGGGTTTTCATCAGCGGCGAAACCATGTTCATGCGATAACCCTAGGGCGAGCCATTCTGCCCGTTGAGGGAAGGCCGGCATGCGGGACTTTAACCAAGGACGCGCCTTGTGATCGATATTCCCTTCCAGCAGTTTCCGCGTCCATTCGGGACGTAATTTTTCACCCGTCCAAGTCAGCGTGGGCATCGGTTGAGGGGGGACACCCGTCAGGTTTTCTTCTTCTAATATCTTGTAAAGTTTGCCTTGTTTGCCGTCTCGTCGGTGGCACCCAGTGCATTGCAACGATTGCATTTGACGAGCCACAAACTCAGCGGGTAAATCTTGCTTCAACGATTCGGTTCCTCGTTTTAGGAATGTTTGTAATGCCGTTCGCTCTGCGGGAGAAAATTGAAAATCCGGTGCTTTCGTCTCTTGGGGGTGCTCACTCAAACAACCCTGATCCATTTTCGAGGGTTTCCCCAACAAGCTGGGTTTCGTTTCCTTTTTCTCCAGCTGATGGCAGTGAGCGCAGCCGGTTTCTGCAAAGAGTTTTTTCCCACGTTCGGCATTCCCCTTCTGTTTGAACTTCGGTAAGGTTTCGTCAGTATTTTTCGAGAGGTACGCTACTAATGGGGGGATTTCTTTGGTGGCATCGAGCTTGAAGTGGGGCATTCGGCTCCACGAATAATGTTTGTGAGGGTCTTTGAGAAATTCGGCTAATTGGTTCGGTCGAAACTTTAACCAAACCGAACGCAAAGAAAGTCGATCGTGAGGGTCCTTTTCCGTGCGTTCTAATGTGTGATGACAGCCAATACAACCGAGCGTTTCAAAAAGTTTCTCGCCCTCTGCCACGAGCTTTTCATTCAAGGGCGATTCCTTCCGAGCGGTGGCTTCGCTGGCAAGGAATGCTGCCAGATCGACCGCTTGTTGTTCCTTTTCTTCTGCGGTCCCTTTTAGAACCTGTGGCATGGTGGCATGACTGCGAAGCGATTGAGGATTGAGAATCCACGCGGCCAAGTAGTCGGGCTCAAATCGTTCTTGAGACTGAATCAAATTTGGGGCGGTTCGGCTGAGTTCGGGCATGGACGGGCCGGAACCTTTCCGTTCTTCTTCAGGAAGTGCGTGACAATGGATGCACCCGCGCTCGGCAAAAAGCTGGCGCCCGCTTCGGAGCAAATTGGATTGCTGAACCGACTCGGTATCGCCACGGGTGAATAGAGCGTCGGGCGGCAGAGGTTCTTCCACGAAATTTTCGCTGCTCCACCAAAGGCGTAATGTACCCGCACCCGATTCGAGCGAAAAATACTCGATCGTGAGGGGGTTATATCCTTTGACTAATTCGATCGATTTCGGTTCTCCCGATTGTTCCTTGACTAATTTCCATTCAAGGGGGGGGGCTTGACCGAAACGAACCACCACCTTCCCCTCCCCTTCGGCCCGAATGAGATATTCTCCTTTCTCGGTGGTTTTCAGGTAACCGGTCCACTGAACACGAAATGGCCCCGATGGAAGAAACACACTCGGAGGGGTCCCCTTCGGAACGTGCAAGGCCGCCAATCGTGTGATTCGTAAATCGGTTTTTTCACCCGATGTGAACAAGGCCGCCAACCCTGGAACCAAAGCGGCTTCTTCTTCCGCAGTGAGTCGTCCAAGGCGAGGCTTCGGTGCTTGGGCAGCCGTGTACGAAATGAGCAAACCTAACGACACGCAGCCTATCAGGGAAATCAAAAGTAATCGTAGTTTCATCGGACCTGTGAAAAAATACCCTAGGATACACGATTCGTCATTTTAGAATTTCTGGCCCGGACTCTCAAGCAACGACTGCGAACGGTTCAAGAAATTCCTCGATGAAACCTCTGAACAAGGACACTCCCACTGTCCAGCTTGAGTTCTGCACTCTCATGGCATCGGGGTTCCTCTTACAAGCCAGATTTGTAATTGATAAACTATAAGAATCCTTCTTGATAGAGGTTCGTCATTCCAATGAATGCTCTTTCGTTGCTCGCGACCAGCTTCCTGCTTTCTGCCCCCCCCGATTTTGATTCGCAGATTGCCCCTTTGCTCATTCAAAAATGTATCGGTTGCCACAGCGGGGCAAAACCTAAGGGCGATTTAGACCTGACGAAAAAAGAAAATGTGTTGACCGGTTCGATGCCGTTGATTGTGCCGAATCAACCGAAAGAGAGTCTGTTCTGGCAAAAGATCGTCACCGATCAAATGCCCCCGCAAAAAAAACTTTCTGACGACGAGAAAAAACAGCTCGAAGCATGGATTCTCAATGGCGCCAAATGGGGGACCAACCCGATCTCGCCTTTGAATCGTGGGGAACATTGGGCGTATCAACCTTTGAAAATGCCCGTCATTCCCAAAGGACAAAGTGGGATCGATTATCTCATTCAACAAAAGCTGACGGAGAAGAAACTCAACTTCTCGCCTCAGGCATCACGGGAAATTTTAATACGAAGACTATCGTTTGATCTTTTGGGATTGCCGCCGACCCCTGAAGAGGTCAGAGAATTTCTCAACGATACGTCTCCGAATGCTTATGAAAAACTGGTGGATCGGTTCTTGGCTTCACCACGCTATGGAGAACGCTGGGCAAGGCATTGGTTAGATGTGGTGCATTACGGCGAGACCCACGGCTACGACAAAGACAAACCCCGACCTTATGCCTATCCGTACCGAGATTATGTCATTCGTTCGTTCAACCAAGATAAACCCTATGCCCGATTTATCCAAGAACAAATCGCAGGGGATGTTCTGTTTCCCGATACGGTCGATGGTATAGAAGCACTGGGATTCTTGGCAGCAGGCCCTTGGGATTTTATCGGGCATGTGGAACTTCCGGAATCGAAACTAGATGGAAAGGTGGCACGTCATTTAGATCGAGATGATTTTGTCTCGAATACAATTGGTACTTTTTTGAGCACGACGATCCATTGTGCCCAATGTCATGACCATAAATTCGACCCCATTACCCAAAAAGAGTATTACGCCCTGCAAGCCATTTTTGCTGCGATTGATCGCACCGAGAAAAGCTATGATTCGGACCCAACCGTTTACAAGAAAAGGCAACTGTTGAACCAGCAAGAGAAAGACCTGCGGACCCAACTCCAAAAACTCGAACAGGAAGCCCGTCGGGCGGCTGGTCCGGCGTTGATCGAACTCGAACAGAAATTGGTTCAAGCTCAAAAACCCCCTCAAAAACTCGCGCCCGAGTACGGCTATCATTCCCAAATCGTTGCCAAAGCACAAACCACCAAATGGGTCCAGGTCGATCTAGAGAAACAAGAAAAGATCGATCAGATTATCTTGAGACCATGCTATGATGATTATAAAAATATCGGTGCGGGCTTCGGCTTTCCGATACGATTCCGAGTCGATATTTCGGATGATCCGGCATTTAACACCAGTCAGCTCGTGGCCGACCATACCGACAAAGATTTTCCCAATCCGGGTACCACACCGGTTCAAATCAAGGTCCAAGGTCATTCCGCTCGCTACGTCCGTGTGACGGCCTATCAACTGCGTCTTCGGGATAACGATTACCATTTTTCCTTGGCAGAATTAGAAGTGCTGGATGCTCAGGGAAAAAACCTCGCTGCCAAGAAACCCGTGCAGGCTCTTGATTCGATCGAAGCGATCCCACGTTGGCGGAAATCGAACCTTACAGATGGAATTTACCCCGCACCCTCGTTGGGCAAGGATGAATTGACCCAGTTACAAAAGGCAGTGGAGAAACTTTTGGAATCGTCACTCAATCAGGAAGCGAGAAATCTCCGCCGGCAAACGCTGGCCGAACTGGAACGTATCGCTCAAGAACAATCCAAATTGCCGAATACCCAAAAGGTCGCCTACATCGGTGCGATCCATACTGGGACTGGTAATTTTGTGGGCACCGGACCTTCGGGCGGAAAACCCCGTCCCATCTATCTGCTTCCACGCGGAGATGTGTCTAATCCTCGGGAAGAAATCGGGCCGGGCGTCTTAGCTTTGGTACCCGTAAAAGCGAACCTCGAATCCAATTCCTCCGATTCTCAGCGAAGGGCCGCACTGGCAAAATGGCTAAGCCATGAGGAGAATCCCTTGGTTTGGCGGAGTATCGTGAACCGAATTTGGCAATATCATTTTGGCCGAGGTATCGTCGAAACAGCCAACGATTTTGGCCGAATGGGATCGCCCCCGACGCATCCGGCGTTACTCGATTATTTGGCGATCACTTTTCGCGATGGGGGCGGTTCGTTCAAACAATTGCATAAAGCGATTGTGATGAGTCGAACCTACCAACAAGTTTCCGATTCCCGCCCCGAGATGGAAGCGATTGATAAGGATAATCGCTACCTCTGGCGACAATCACGGCGCAAACTCGAAGCCGAAGCTATCCGCGATTCCCTTTTGGCTGTAGCAGGTAAGCTCGATTTGACCATGGGGGGACCGAGCTTCCAAGACTTCGTCATCGAAAAACCCGAACATTCCCCTCATTACCAATATCACCTTTACGATCCCGAAGATACGAAGACCCATCGCCGTTCCATTTATCGTTTTGTGGTTCGTTCCAAGCAACAACCTTTTTTAGCCACCTTCGACTGTGCCGACCCGAGCTTGGCCGTCGATCGAAGGAACGAAACGATTACCCCCCTGCAGGCCTTGGCTTTGTTGAACAATAAACTTTCGTTGACGATGGCAAAATACTTCGCAGAACGGGTCCGAAAATCCACCCAAAACGAGAACGAGCAAGTGGAAACGGCCTTTCAGTTAGCATTGGCTCGCAAACCGAACGCTCGAGAAGCGGAGATTCTCAAGGAACATTTGAATCGACATGGTTTAGAAAACCTGTGCCGTTTAATCCTGAACCTCAACGAATTCATTTTCATTGATTAACAAGGGGCATTATCAAGGAGTGCAAAAAGCCTTTATTTCTTGAACCTAAACAAATTCAATTTCATTGATGAGATCAAGTTCTGGATTGCTGTATCGCCAAGTAGGATTGTTCGTTGAAATGAGGATCATCGAGGGATCATCGAGGAGGTGGACCGCTACACCCACTTGGAACTAGTTCTTTAGTGAAAACCATTCCGATGATGCATCTCTGTTCGATCAAAAAAAAGAGCCACTCCGAAGAGTGGCTCAGGTGAGGAGGGTATCTTTTTCAGAAATTCGCACGGGCGAGCGAGCCGCCTTCGATTAGAAGAATTTCACACGCCAGTAATCTCGTTTCGTCGAGTGACGATTGAGATACCAGTGACCATCTTCAAACTCAAGGCTGACCTTACGCCATCCCAGCGGAACCTTGGGGAAGGGGTAGAACGGCCCAATGAATGGGAAGGCATTGTAGGGGTAAGCCTGAGGGTAAGCGACCCGACTCATGTTGTTGTAAGGGGCATAGGTAGGCCAAGCATACGGGGGAAGCGTCGGTCCGGCAGCATCGTAAGGGCCGGGCATCAAGCCGGGGGCAACAATCGGGGCCGGATCATTCGTCGGAATCATCAAGGCGCCCCCCATCGCTGGATTGGCCATCACCGGCGCACCAATCGGCATGGGACGTGGTGCGGGATCACCCACGCTCGGAAGCGGCGGAGCAGTGACCATAGGTTCTGCCTGACCCCCAATTTGTTTCACCGAACTATCGTACATATTGCAGTCGATCTGATTGATGGGGATTTGGTGTTGCGTCCGAAGACTGCGCACCACATCAATGATGGCTTCAATTTGTTGATCGTTCTTGGCAGTCCCCGAAATGTAAACCTTTTTCACCATTTTTTCAGGGGTTTTGGTTGCTTCGTTCGCAGGGACGACCTCATCCTTCACTTCGATCGTCAAACCCTTGGTACCAGTGATCACCCCTGATTTTTTGAGATGATCCACCACAGTGTTGGCGATCTCTTGGTTGGTCATCTTAGTTGCAGGGGCCGATTTGGTAGTAGGGGCTTGGGCCAAACTCACTCCACCGATCCCTACTCCAAGAGCGGCGGCAAGATAGCATGAACGGAAAAACACGAGAACCTCCATGTTTTGGGTAAGGGCAGGGAATTAACTCATTACTGGTCTTTACTTCGTCTAGAAAGAAGGGGTCATTCCAGTAAGTCAGGCAATATCGCATAAATGGACAACAGCAGGCGCCGTCCTAATCCACATAGAAGGTCTATCTTACCAAAGTTACCAAGCTCCCCTTGCCTTCAAGGGTTCAACCTTCAAAGATAAACATTTAGCCTTTGAATTTTCAACAGGTATCACATGCGAAAAGTATTCTGGCTATTGTGTTTCTCGTTAGGAGCAATTTGGATGGTGAACCGCACCTCGGCAGCCGAAGAAGCGATTACCAAAATCGGTACGGTTGAGGGGATCACCGAGTACAAGCTCCCCAATGGTTTGCGCGTTCTATTACTCCCCGATGCGAGCAAGCCTTTAGTGACCATAAACCTGACGGTCTTCGTTGGCTCTCGTCACGAAGGATACGGGGAAACAGGGATGGCCCACCTGTTGGAACATATGGTCTTTAAGGGGACCCCCACTTTTCCCGATGTGCCTAAAGCCCTACGCGATCATGGTGCCAGATCGTTCAACGGAACCACTTGGTTAGACCGAACAAATTACTACGAAACCATGCCCGCCACCGATGAAAATCTGGAATTTGGCATCAAACTCGAAGCCGATCGCATGATCAACTCGAACATCAAAAAGGAAGACCTTGCCACGGAAATGACCGTAGTCCGCAACGAGTTTGAAGCGGGTGAAAATAGTCCCGAACGAATCCTCTCTCAAAGAATGGTCGCCACCGCCTTTGAATGGCATAACTATGGCAAATCGACCATTGGAAACCGCAGTGATATTGAGCGTGTTCCTGTTGAGAATCTTCGCGAGTTCTACAAAAAGTACTACCAGCCCGATAATGCCATGTTGATCGTGGCGGGAAAATTCGACGAGAAAAAAGCTCTGGAATATGTCGTCAAGTATTTTGGCGCCATTCCTAAACCCAAACGAGTTCTCCCCAAAACCTACACCGAAGAACCCCCTCAAGATGGGGAACGGATTGTGAATCTCCGACGGGTCGGTTCCGTCGGTGCCACAGGTGTGGTGTACCATATTCCCGCAGGCGCCCATCCCGATTATGCCGCAATCGAGGTTCTGGAAGATTGCTTAACCTCCTCGCCAGCAGGCCGCGTTTACAAGGCCCTCGTCGAGACCAAAAAAGCCTCCTCGGTGACGGGGAGTGTCTATGCCTTGCACGATCCGGGGGTGCTCGAAATTACTGCCAAGGTCGAAGACCCCAAAGGGATCGAAATCGCACGAGATGCCCTTGTGGAAACCCTTGAAAATCTTGAGAAAAACCCCATCACTGAAGAAGAGGTGAATCGGGCTAAAAAACGATTTGAAAAATTCAACGAAAGTCTTCTGAGCAATTCGGATCGCTTTGCCATCCAACTGAGTGACTGGGCCGGTGCCGGTGATTGGCGTTTGTTTTTCTTGCATCGAGATCGTCTCGAGAAAGTGACCGCCGCAGATGTGAATCGAGTGGCTAAAGAATATCTCAAACGTTCTAATCGGACCGTGGGAATGTTCATCCCTACAGAAAAGGCAGAACGAGCCAACATTCCGGAAACCCCTGATGTCGCCAAACTTTTGGAAGGCTATCGTGGTCGTGCCGCCGTGGCAGCAGGGGAAGCCTTTGAACCGACTCCGGAAAACATCGAAAAACGAGTGATTCGCAGCGAACTCGGCGGCCTGAAAACCGCCTATCTCCCCAAGAAAACTCGCGGAGAATTTGTGAATGTTCGTTTGAATCTCCGTTTCGGGAACGAGGAGTCTCTAAAAGGTTACACCACGGCTGTGGAGTTTCTTGGAGGATTAATGCGACGGGGCGCTGCCGATATGAATCGTCAAAAAATCCAAGACGAATTGGATAAACTCGGTGCCCAAGTGGGTATCAACTCACAACTCGGGGTGCTCGTCGTTACGATTACTGTCAAGAAGGAAAATCTTCCCGCCACTCTCAAATTGGTCGAAGCCATGCTGACCAAACCGACTTTCCCCAAGGAAGAATTTGAGTTGCTGGTTCGAGAATCGACCGAGAGAATCAATCGCGCAAAAACCGAACCGACTGCACTCGCAGGGAATGCCCTGTCGCGAAAATTGAATCCCTATCCTAAGGATGATATCCGATACGTCCCCACGATCGAAGAAACGCTTGAACGAATCAAAGGGATCACCCTCGAACAAATCAAAGAGCTTTACACCAAGCAATTAGGGGCCTCGCACGGGGAACTCGTTGCTGTCGGTGATTTCGATCCGAAGGTAATTGAAGAAGGATTCTCGTTCTTGAAATCGTGGAAAAATGGTGTGGAATATAAACGAATCCCCCGTGAGGTGAAAGCGGTTGAAGGGGAAACGCAAGTGATTAACACTCCGGACAAGGCCAATGCAGTGTATTTGGCCGGAATCGTGTTCCCCATGCTCGATACCGATCCCGATTATCCTGCCCTCAAGATGGGCAATTACCTTTTTGGGGAAGCCGCGTTAGCCAGCCGGTTGAGCAATCGGGTACGGGGCGAAGAAGGGCTTTCCTACGGTATCGGATCGATGATTGCGGCCGATTCCAAAGACCCCCGTGGTGGCATGCAAATTTTCGGGATCACAAACCCGATCAATATGAAAAAGGTCGATGCTCTCGTCACCGAAGAGATTAACAAATTCCTCAAAGAGGGACTCAGTGCCGAAGAACTCGAAGCCGGCAAAAAAGCCCTTCTCGATGGCTACAAGGTAGAACGAGCCAACGATAATCAAATTGTTATCCAATTGGCCAACGGGCTTTATAACGGTCGCACTTTCCAATACACCATCGACTTCGAGAAAAAGATCAGTGAACTGACGCCCAAACAAGTTCAAGATGCCTTCAAAAAGGTTCTCGATCCGAAGAAGCTGGTGGTGATTCAAGCCGGCGATTTCCAGAAAAAATAGTTTCGCCAAAATCGTGCTGGCTAGTCCCCGCTTTGATGGGCTAGCCCAAACGAAGGACCTATCATTGCCGTTCCAAATCCTTGTACTTGTCTCTACTTCTATGATTCATCTGCGGATTCTTTTTTTTGCGAAAGCTCGGGAACTTGCAGGGGTTTCGGAAGCAGTGATCCCATTTCCGGAAGGAAAAAGCGTGAAAGAATTACGCGATCAACTCATTCAGAATTATCCCAAATTATCGGGTTTCCTTGACCTGTGTGCGGTTGCTATCGATGATGAATTCTCGTCGGATGCTCAACGGATTCACAAAGAGGCAACCGTGGCCATACTGCCTCCTGTTTCGGGGGGCTAAAATAATTTCATGATTCAAATCGTTGTGATGGAACATGATTCGATCGACTAAAATAATTTCATGATTCAAATCGTGCGAGAAGTGATCGATCCTTCCCCGTTGACGGAAAAAGTACGGATGCGCCATTGTGGAGCGGT
Source organism: Gemmataceae bacterium (assembly GCA_026419115.1). Lineage (GTDB taxonomy): Bacteria > Planctomycetota > Planctomycetia > Gemmatales > Gemmataceae > SKW135. Next base: position 9,030 of record JAOAAA010000044.1, on the reverse strand, counting down.
TGTGACCTTTTGGGGAACCGTGCGGGAACTGACCGGAGAAATTTTTACGACTTCGTTGGAGTACGAAGCCCATGAACCGATGGCCCTGAAAATGCTCACTCAAATCGAGACGGAGATTCGCCAAAAGTGGCCCATCGGCGAATTTGTATTGGTGCATCGTCTCGGGCATTTAGAAGTAGGCGAGATAGCGGTTGTTGTGGCTTTGAGTACGCCCCATCGTCGGGAAGCCTTTGAAGCCTGTGAATATGCGATTGAGCGGCTGAAACAGATTGTCCCCATTTGGAAGAAAGAACATCAACCCGATGGAACCTCCGAATGGGTTCATCACGGTGTGCGTCCGGAAACCCGAAATTTACCGTCCATTCCGAGGGCTTCATGAGCATCCCGCTACCGTTATTCCCCCTTATTCCCTCGGCTTCGCAGTCCCTTCCGCGACCTTCAACAGAAACCCGTCTGATCGATACCTTTGGGCGAATCCACAATAATCTGCGCGTTTCCGTAACCGATCGGTGCAACCTGCGTTGCATCTATTGCATGCCTGAAGAGGTCACCTTCAAACCGAAATCAGAATTATTGACCTTTGAAGAAATCGTTGCGTTTGTGAAGGTCGCTGTGGAGTTGGGCATTAACAAAATCCGTCTGACGGGTGGGGAACCGCTGTTGCGTCGGGGAATTACCGACCTTGTTCGGATGATTTGCGAAATTCCCAAAATCGAAGACCTGAGTTTGACCACGAACGGAATTTTATTGAAGCCCCTCGCTCGGGAACTTTATCAGGCAGGGCTGAGGCGATTGAATGTCAGTTTGGATACACTCGATCCGGAACGATTTTTTTGGTTGTCCCGCCGTCAGGGATTGGAACAAGTTTTAGAGGGCTTGGCCGAGGCGAAAGACGTGGGCTTCTCACCGATAAAAGTGAATGCCGTGGCCCTGAAGAATTTTTCGGAAGCCGATATCGTTCCCTTGGCTCGCTATTGTCGGGACCATGATTTCGAGTTGCGATTCATCGAATATATGCCCATCGGTGCCGAGCCTTGGGAGCGAGAGAAAGTGTTGCTCGCGGCAGAAATACAGGCCATTTTAGAACAAGAATTTGGCCCCCTGACCCCCGCACAGGGGAACGATCCGCGCAATCCCTCTTTCGATTTTGTTTATCCCGAAGGGGGACAAGTGGGGTTCATTTCATCGGTATCCCGACCCTTTTGCCATAGTTGTAATCGGCTACGTCTCACAGCCGAGGGCAAGCTGAGAAATTGCTTGTTCAGCCTAGAAGAAACCGATGTGCGCCTGTGGTTGCGTCCACAATTAGCCGCCGAACCTCTACGACAAGCGATTCTACAAACGGTGTGGGAGAAATGGGAAGGTCACGAAATCAATTCCGCCCATTTCCTCAAACCCGAAAGGACCATGCACGCCATCGGAGGCTAAAGCGATTTCAAGGTTCGCGTCATGGTTATAATCTTTGATGAGACTCTTCTTTTCCGCTGACCATCGTCTCATTTTAGACAGAGACCAACCTCGAAAGCTCGCAACTCGGAACCGCTCTGGAACTCATCCTGAGATGCCCTAGCTATTCGATTCTGTGAACTCTGCTAAAATAATGGCATTCATCACTTACTGAGATATACAAGCCATGTCCCATTCGAGTAAAAAAGTAGCGGTCTTAGTTGAACAGCAATACCAAGAACTAGAAGTTTGGTATCCTTACTACCGATTAAAAGAGGCGGGTTATGGGGCCTATTTAGTCGGTCCCGAGAAGGGCGCCGTTTATCCCAGTAAACTCGGATATCCTGCCAAAGCCGAATTGGCTGCCAGCGAGATCAACGCCAATGATTTTGCCGGTGTGGTAATTCCCGGTGGTTTTGCCCCCGATTTTATTCGACGATCGGAAGCCATGCTGAAATTTGTTCGGGACCTTGCCAGCCAAAATAAAATCTTGGCGGCGATTTGTCACGGCCCTTGGGTTCTTTGTTCGACAACGGCCTTGCGTGGCAAAAAGGCCACTTGCTTCTACGCCATTAAAGACGATGTCATCAACGCAGGGGCCGAATATCATGATGCCGAAACAATTGTGGATGGTAACCTAATCACCGCACGAAAACCCGATGATATTCCAGCATTCTGCAAGGCATTACTGGCCGCTTTATCCTGAAAATGATTTATGATCCGATTTCCCCAATCTCGAAAAGCTCATCAAGCGGGGTACATTGCCTTTTCTCCCGATGGAAACTTGGTCGCAACTGCGGGTCGGGGTCTTGCGGTGCGAATGTTTCAACTGTATCCAGAAAAAAAACTTCTTTGGATCGAACAACCATATTCTCATGATGCCCGTATTGGTGCGTTGCACTTTTCACCCGATGGGGCTTATTTGGTCCGGCAATGGGATATCAAAACGATTTTTCATGCCCTGACCGGTACAAAGTCTCGGGTTCCCGTGAAAAAACGGAATTGGCTGCCTCCGGAGCTTACTCCAGGATGGTGGCTCCGGTTTTATTCTCCGAATCTTCAATGGTATGCCGAGTATCATGGTAATCCTCTTTACGATGGCGAATTTTTATTGTGGGATCGTCGGCAGGCCCAAGATATTACGGAGAATGGTCAAGCGATTTTTCTTCCGTTATTCGAGGATGGAAAACCCTTACCGATCCACTCGCGAAGTGTTCCTTTAGCATTTCACCCGAAGGAACCTTGGCTTTTGGTTGCCTATGATCATCAAGGGTTCATTGTGGAGTTACCCACGCTCAAAATCATCGCTTCACTCCCATTCCATTCGGCACTTGCGCAAAACGTGGCAGAAACTCATGTGGCAGCTTTTACCCCCGAGGGTCGGCGACTGTTGATTGTCGATAATTCTTTGGTACGCATTTGGGAAGTGCCCTCGTTTGTGGAACAACCATCCCTAGATTGGAAGATCAATCATGTGATGAGTCTCGCGGTCAGTCCCGATGGTCTCAAGGCAGGGATCGCCAACCGTAGGGGGCAAGTGGTCGTCTGGGATTTAGATTAACTGGGAATTGGCCGATTCGTTTATTCTCGAAATCAGACAATCTGCCAAGCGCTGCCAAGGATAAAACTCACCCGTAGGTTGGCCGAGGTAGCCTTCTTCAGTTCCATTTTTGAATTGCCAAACTCCTTTCTCATATCGGGTCCGCATGATGGACAAACCATTGATGTCGATGGCCCACCAACGACCTTCTTCCCCGGCGTTAGGTTTTTCGCGTATCCATTCGATGCCGGCCAAGCGCATATGAGCATCTTGTGCTAAAGCGATTGAAAGTTGACGGACGAGGGGAGGGATCGGGGCTTGTTCATCGGCCAGACGAATCATCGCTTGGGGACGATGGGCATCGCAACCTTCGGCATGGCAATAGTTCGTTCCGGTGGTCGCCATCCATGCCGCGAAGCTCACTTCACCTTCCCACACTTCGACTCGTAATACCCAGCGAGATCGATCCATTGGAGGTTGAGGCCTTAACTCTCGAAAGCGAGCAAAGACTTCAACCTCAGGATCAAACGAGATCGCTTGTTGAACAATCACGGTATGCGGGGGTTCATCAGCGAACAGAAGGCAAAGATTCTTTTGAAGTCGCTGACAAGCTCGTTCCAAGGCGGCAAAATCGCACCCTTCTTCTTGATGGGGGAAGGATCGGGAACGAATGGCATTTTTTAAGTGTTGGAACGAAGGAAACGGGAGGGTACCTTTCCCTGAACCTCCCGCAACCAATTTGAGGAAAACGGGGCGATCGTGGAATGCGGAACCATCTGCCTCTAGGATCGATGCGAAATCGGGGAAGGATTGCGTGAGCGGGCCGACTTGATATTTCTCGAAGAGGGCTTGCTGTCGCCGTTTAGAGGCATCAACTTGAATCGCCTGCGCTCCGTTCCACACTCGGTTTTTTCCAAGGGCTTTCTCGGCCTGTTCCAGCCAGTTTTTGGCACGCACAAAAACCGGTTCCGCTAGATCGACATCGTAGGAGGTAGCACTCAGCCGGTTCACCACCAAATCATAATGGAGGGGATCGAAATGAGTCTCGGCTTGTTGTGGGTCAAGCGATTCGGCAAGCCAACCCCGTTTCCATAACTCCCGTGGCAAATGGACCTGCTCGGGAGCGCACATTTTTCCCGTTCGTTCAATAATGGCGATTTTCGGATAGTCCACGATTTGGCTCCCTTTGCAATATCGGCATCTGCACTAGCGAATCCATCTCGATCAATTTAGAAAATCGGTCGGGTTCTTTCATCTAGCTAAATTTCCCACTACTATCCCCTGATGGATTTGATTTCGGATCAGGGTGATATTAGGGGATGTTGGTCAGGGGGCCGCAAGCCTTTGGAGGTGGCATGGTTGCGATTTTTCAACCATATGAATCGATCACATAATAGGAATGAACAGAGTATCCAATAAACGAGATTCGTGATGATAAAATGAGATGCCGAGTTTAATACCTATTGAACCAAAGTAAAGTCGGAGCTATCCAGTGAGGAAAGCGGTTGGTTCATGTTGGGATTTTGGGAGGCGATCACGAATCGCAAGGTGTGATCGCAAAGTTGGATCGTATCCCCATCCTTCAAACGAGCGACCCCTTGAAGTTTTGTGCCATTCACGAGGGTCCCATTCTTCGAAGCGATATCGTGGATTTCACAGCTCAGATCACTATGAACGATGACAACACAATGCCTTCTCGAAACCGTGACGTCATCAATGATAACATCGTTATCAGGGAGACGACCGACACTGTTAACGCCAATATGAAGGGGATAGGGTTTACCGCGGTCGAAAAGCCAGCAAACAGGGGTTTCAAGGGGTTTAACCGGAACGTCAACGGGGGACAAGGTTGCTAAGTTGGCGGAGTTCTCCTCTGTGGTACGAACGACACCCACTTTGGTATGAATGCCTTGTGCTAAATCCACCTGCATCCGAGCTTGCCGGAAAGCATTCAGACGTTCATCGTTTTGGAAATGGATACTCTGAAGCCGAGGGTCCACGACTCCCACCCCCTTTGTGTTAGTTAATCAAGTGTATCTTATATGACTATTGGAATCCTCAGTCAAGTGAATAGATATACTTTCAGATTATTTTAAGAATTTTATTCCACTTTAACCAAGGATTCCAACAATTACGGAAACCTATCTGGGCTTCAACTATCGAATTCTGGTGAACGAAAGAATTGATATTTTCGCCGCATCTGTGAGATGTTCGGTTTCTAATATCGATTCAGAACATTACAATTAGAAATACCTCTCAACCCATAACTTCTTACAAGGAAGAATCATATGTTAAACAAGCCTTTGGAATTTCGACCAAGTCATCATGATCTTTCCAAAGAAGTGCGCCAAGCCATGGTGAACCTGCTGCAACAGCATCTTGCCGATACCTTGGACTTGGCCCTACAGGTGAAACAGGCTCATTGGACGGTCCGCGGCCCCCAATTCTTACAACTTCATGAACTATTCGACACTCTCAACTCGGAACTTTTGGGAAATGGCGATGATTTGGCCGAGCGGATCACGGCATTGGGGGGTGTTCCTCAGGGGACAATCCGCCAAGTTTCGCAACAATCCACGCTTCCCGAATACCCCATCTTGGCGGATGGCGCCGACCATGTGAAAGAGTTGGTTTCTCGATATGCCCAATTGGCCAAGGCCACCCGTAAGGCAATCGATGTGGCCTCCGATAAGGGGGATACAGGCACGGCAGACCTGTTCACAGGTATTTCCAGAAATTTAGATAAACGATTGTGGTTCCTAGAAGCTCATGTTTCGTGAGGCTTGAACAGGAGGCGGGCAATCACTTCTCTTTTTTCGGGGTGTAACCTTTCCAGACCCATTCGATCGCATGGGGAAGGAACTGAGCTTGGGCGTTGGTAATGCTATGACCTGCCCCCTGACAGAATAGGTACTGATATTCGTAACCTTTTTCTTTCAGCACTTTGGCCATACGATGATTGGCCTCGACCCAATCATGCATTCCATCACGCATGACATTGGGATTCAAAAGGTCCTGATCTCCCACAGAAATAAAAATTCGGATCGGCTTTTTGGGATTTTTGGGGATGAGCGTTTCGTGGAAGCCCCAAGCCCCGTCGGGATATTTGGGATCGAAAGGCCAAGCCTGATTCACGAAGGTTCCCGAAGTGGTCAGGACACGATGATATAAATCGTTGCGGAACCAAGCCATAATCAGAGCGGCCGAGCCTCCCGAACTATTTCCCATAACGACTCGACCATCAGGGTCTTTGGTCAATTTGAGCTTATAATTCTTCTCAACACGCGGGAGAACTTCGGTTTCAATGTACTCGGCATAGTCGCCGTTCATGTTGTCGTATTCTTTTCCTCGTTCATGACCTTGGGCATCGCCTCCCCCGTTTGCCACCCAAATGACCACAATGGGAGGAATTCGTTTTTGAGCAATCAGATTGTTAAAAATGTTGAGCAATTCTGCAGGGGGTTTGCCATTCGGGCCATCGTGAATGATTTGGAACGGGGCTTCTTGATCGGTCTTCAATTGTTCCGGAATGTAAACGGTAATTTTTCGCTTGTAATCGATGGGGAAGGTTTCCACAATCAGCGTTTTAGGATTTTTGGGATCGACCTTTCCGAATTCTTTTCGAGCAATACCCGGATTAAAAAGTTTCGTTTCTTTAGAATCAATGACAAATTGTTCGACTTTTCCTTCGGGGACACCTTCCACTTTTTTTCGTTCGGGCGCCGGAGTGTATTTGGGGCCGATGACAAAATTATCGTAAGCATCCAACGGAGGTAGTTCCCCTTCTTTAAGAACCTTGAAGGGGGGAGCGCCTTTATCGTCGTATTTACGAACGGGGGGAGCTGCAAAGGCCATCCAAGAAAATAAAGCCAGCGTCAGCGAAGCCATCGTTACTTTGTACATACACTCTCCGTTGTCGATGAAAAATGGACCAACCGGAATCGGCTTGGGTTCTCGCTAATCTACCCCAATGAGGATCATTTGGCACCGGAGAATTTCTCCTTGAACCCGAACATTTTCCCTTAATTCCAATTGGCTCTTTACCCCCCTCTCGGTGTGGAATCAATTTGTTCAAAAAATTCAGAAACGACGCGCAACTTTTGAGTATGGATTGTTTTCGATCCTTCTGAAGGAGAGGCATCGGGGCTTATTTTAATTCGCCCAAAAACAGAGATTGCGTATTCTCTTCAAATACCAACGAATGATAATCTTGGGGAATAGCCCCTGCGATCATTTCGGCATAAGGACGCATGGAGATCAAAGGCCAATCGGTCCCGTAGAGAAAACGGGTGGGTCGTTCGGCATATCGAAAGGCCGTGCGGATTTTGGTTTGGATGTCATCGAGGGCCGCTGCTCGTTCCGCGGCTTGGGATTCGCTCTCGATCCCTTGACCGCTGGATACCCACATGCCCGAAAGGTCCGCCCAAACATTCAGGTTTTTGTAAATCAATTCTGCCGCATCAATCGTCCACGGATTTCCTAAATGACATAACACAAATCGTGTATTCGGAAAATCGACCGCGACTTCATCGAGTGTGAGGGGATGAGCATATTTGAGTTTCGCATAAGGGGAAAAAGTGTCGCCAGTGTGAAAAAAAACGGGGATGCGATAACGGGCCGCCATTTCATAATAGGGATAATAACCCGAATCCGAGGCATAGTGATGGATATACCCGAGATACACCTTGAAAGCGACGACTTGTTTCGATTGCACGAGTCTTTCGACGGCCTTGAGGTGAGCGGGTTCCGCTGAACGAATGGGGTCAAGAATTCCAATCGCTTTCAGATTGGGGACAAATTTGGCAATTTCTAAGGTTTTATTGATCCCCAACGGGTCGCGGTCGTCGGGCCAAGAACCCATCGCAAGGGCCATGCGGGTTCCCGAAAGTTTCATCTGCTCCGTCAGGACTTGTGAGACCGATTCCACATTCTCACGAAGCACGGGGGCTAAAGAACCCACACCCAAAAGATTTGGAGGGACCACGTGAATATGGCAATCGATCATATCTCTAACTCGAAAAGTAAATCGTGTCCCACGAGATTCCGCTTTAGTGCTATAAGTGACCTAACCGTTAGAATCCTTCGCTCAATAATTGCGACTAGCCTTGTCAAATCTTCGCTCATTGGGATAGTATGGGGTGATTGTCGATCTATCAATAGAAAGACGTGTTTAACCTTGGGTGAATTATGCCCCCTGTGACGAAAGATTGGTATTTGTTTCCACATGATCCGCAAAAGATTGAGCGATTACGTCGCGAATTGCAATGTTCACCGGTGATTGCCCAACTGTTGCTGAATCGAGGTATCGATGAAGTCGCTCGGGCGCGTCTCTTTCTGGGAAATAGCCTGCAAAATCTTCTCAAACCCGAGGAATTGCCCGGTATTCCCGAGGCGGTGGAATTGCTCCATACGGCCGTGCGAACAAAGAAAAAGATCATCGTCTATGGGGATTACGATGTTGATGGCACTACCGGAACCGCCATTCTTATCAATTTGTTGAACTCCCTAGGGGCCAATTGTGATTATTACGTTCCGCATCGCATCAACGAGGGGTACGGCCTGAACGAGGGGGCACTCAGAACATTAGCCTCACAAGGTGCGGAAGTGGTGGTCAGCGTTGATTGCGGAATCACTTCGGTTCATGAAGCTCAAGTGGCTCGCGAATTGAATCTACAACTGATTATCACCGATCACCACGAAATGAAAGAGACTTTGCCCCAAGCCGATGTGTTGGTTCATCCCCGTTTACCCCATACCAACTACCCATTTGGGACGCTCAGCGGGGCTGGTGTCGCCTTCAAATTAGCTTGGGCCTTGGCCGTGCGATACTGTGGCAGCGAAAAAGTCACCCCCCATATTCGAGAAGTATTATTGAACGGCCTTTCCTTAGCTTGTTTGGGTTTAATTGCAGACGTAGTTCCGTTGCACGATGAGAACCGTATTTTGGTTAAAGCAGTTTTGAACCGATTGCTCGAAACTCCCATGATCGGGCTTCGCCGGTTAATCGAACGGGCCTCTTCAAAGCCAGAACAAAAAATTCAAGC
>JAOAAA010000043.1 GCA_026419115.1 Gemmataceae bacterium | reverse complement strand
GTTGTCCAATAGGAGGTCGCCCGTTGACATTTGCCGCGTGCGAGAATAATCGCGCCAGCGTTGAGCCAAAGGCCCACTGCCAAGGGGTCCAAAACCTCCTAAAGGCAGATCGTTCGGTGCAAACATGATTTTTGTAACCTCTGTGGTGGTAAAAAAAAAAGGGGCCGGGTGGCCCCTGAGTCCATTCTAGGCCCAGTCGAGCCAATTAGGTTGCAGGATTTTCCCCTTCCGTTACAACCGGTGCGGTCGGATCGTTCAATTCTCCAGGAATAGCTTGGGCATCTACGGAAGTAACGCTTTCCTCATTCGCTTCCTGATTGGTCAAACTCACTTCGATATACTCTGCATTGTTCAACACCAAGTCAAGAGCGCGGTTTTCGAGGATATTGGCTGCCAATAATTCCATGGCCCCTTCTTGTTCCAATTTCGCACGGTATGCACGGGGACTCATATTTTGACGTTCGGCAAGACGTTCGATCTCAGCATCCAAATCCTGTTGGTTGACTTCGATCTTATTATCATCCGCCACTTTCTGTAGGACGAATTGTTCCATGAGCGATGCGGCCGTGTGACGGATCGCATCTTGAGAAAGTTCCTGAATCCGCGAATTGATGGTATTCTCCGGAACCCCGCGATCTTGCATTTCGCGAATTTGTCGCCCCAACACCCGCGAGGCTTGATTCCGCAGCACTTGCTCGGGCAGATCGATCTTCACTTTCTCAGTGACAAACTTCAATATTTGGGCACGATACGACCGACGGAGGAAATCTTCGTGATTTCGTTCCAAGTCAGAGTAGGCCTTCTCTGTCAATTGAGCTTCGGTCCGCACACCAAATTCTTCCAAAAGTCGCGGGGTAATCGGCGGGGGCACCACTTCTTTGATCCCCCGAACGGTCGCTACCCCTTCCAGCGTTTTGCCACGCAACTCGGGGTCCGCGGCTCGTTCCCCCACTTTGATGGTGAAGGTACGGCTCTCTCCCACGTTGGCCCCTTTCATGGCAGTGCCAAAGGTCTCTGCGGTTCCATCGGCTAGCGACAATCGTTCTTCTAAACGAACATTGGCATTTTTGACCTCGTTGAGAACTTTGTCACCCTGTTTGATGGTCAAATCAAAGTTGAGTAAATCACCCAATTCGAGTGAACCCTGCTTGACATTAATTTGGCCATAAGGTTCCAGCTGCCGACGGAGATATTTTTGAACGTCTTCTTCGGTGAACTCACGAACGTATTTATTGAGCTTAATCCCCTTCAGATCGGGAAGTTCAAAGTCGGGTCGAACTTCGACATCGAACTCGTAGATGAAGTTACCTTCCTCGGGGATTTCTAAATCTTCGATATTGAGATTAGGCGGAGCCAAGGGGGCCAATTCGGTATCTTCGGCGAGTTGTTGCAGGCTCACCATCAAAATTTCCCGACGGACCTCTTCCATAATGGATTTTCGGAAGCGTTTTTCGATGAGCTTTCGGGGAACTTTTCCGGGTCGAAATCCGGGCAGAACAGCATCTTTTTCTTTGAGCAGCTCCTCGAATTTGGAATTCACAAGCTCATCAATATCACCACGCTCGACAGAGATGGTCACATGTTTCAGACAAGGCCCTTTGGTTTCAATCTGAACGTCTTGCCGTAGTTTTTCGGGGAGGTCAGGCAAAGTGGTTCCCGTGGCATTTGCTGTTTCGCTCATCTCAAATCTTCCGACGTTAGTGAGAAATAACAAAATAAAGTGAGCCGAGGTAATAAGAGAGTAGAACGGGTCCTACTCGCCGCATTACCTCGGCTCAACTCGTGAAAGAGCGGGCGATGGGATTTGAACCCACGACGGCCACGTTGGCAACGTGGAGCTCTACCACTGAGCTACACCCGCACAATTTAACAAGATATACACATTCTATCGAGCAGGCAAGGGGTCCGGTAAATTTTTCCATTAGCTTCTTAGGTTCGTTTGGTGGCTGATGTTTTTTGGTTTGGCTTATTCCGGTCCCTTTCGTGTTGAAGATATTGATTCCTGAGAACGGAACTCGACTTTTTCAAGTCGCTCATCGTAGAATAAGAGTATCCTAACACAACATCTCTCCCTGTGCGAGGTCTCACTTATGGCACTTACGAAAACGCAGCTCGACAAGCAAAAGAAGGAAGCCGAAGAGCTTCTGTTCGACGGGCCAGAAAAACTCGGCTTCGCCAAAGCCTTGTTTTTTGGTCACTTCCGTGGGGATATTCTTTTTCCCTACCCAAAACTCGACCCGCAAATGCAAGCCAAAGTCGAGCAATCGATTTCGGAGGTGAAACATTTTGTTGAGACTCAACTCGATGATGTGGCGATTGATCGCAATGCCGAAATCCCGCAATCGGTGATCGATGGTCTGGCGAAATTGGGGGTTCTCGGGATGGCCGCCCCTGAAGATATTGGCGGCAAAGGGTTCAATCAGCAGGGCTATTGCAAAATTTTGGAAATTCTGGGGGGGAAATGTTCCTCCACCTCGGTCTTCGTCAATGCCCATCATTCGATTGGCATCCGTTCGCTCTTGTTGTTTGGTACAGAAGAACAAAAGAAGCGTTGGCTTCCGGATTTGGTCAGCGGGAAAAAGCTGGCGGCTTTTGCCTTAACGGAACCCAATGCGGGGTCCGATGCTGGCAACGTGCAAACTCAAGCCGTGCCAACGGAAGATGGCCAAGCCTATATTTTGAACGGAGAAAAGCGCTACATCACCAACGGGGGAATCGCCGACGTTCTGACGGTCATGGCCCGTACCCCTGCACCAACGAAAGATAACCCCAACGAAACCAAGGTCACCGCCTTTTTGGTCACTCCCGATATGCCCGGTTTCGAGGTCTTAGAAAAACGGGCCGAAAAAACCGGTATTCGGGGCACCGCCACCGGAAAAATGCGTTTCACCAATATGCGGGTTCCCAAAGAAAACATTCTGGGGCAGATCAACAAAGGACTTAAACTCGCCTTAACCGTGCTCGACTTCGGACGCACCACCTTCGGGGCTACCTGCACCGGTCACGCCAAGGCCTGCATTAAAGCCGCCGTGGAACATGTCAAATCTCGTATCCAATTTCAACAACCGTTGGCAGAATTCGAGTTGGTCAAAAAGAAGATCGCCTTTATGGCCGCTCATGCCTTTGCGATGGAGGCTGCCACCACCGTTTGCGCCGCACTGATCGATAGCGGAGCCGATGATTACATGCTAGAAACCGCCATTCTCAAAATCTTCGCGACAGAACATCTTTGGACCATCGTCTATGACACCATGCAAGTGATGGGAGGAAAATCGTACTTTTGCGATGTTCCCTATGAACGTTGGATGCGGGATGCCCGCATCAACACCATTGGGGAAGGTGCCAACGAGGTGCTCAAAGCCTTTGTTGCGGTTGTGGGTTGTCGGGCGCCGGGAATGCAATTGGATGCCATGCGAAAGAAACCCGTTGCCAATGTTGGGAAATTGGCCGGCTACGGGATGGGCTATCTGTGGAAGAAAACCTTTGCCTCGGGACCGGCAATCCCTGTGCGACATCCCGAATTGCAACCCTTCGCCAAAAAGGTGGCAGCGCGGATCAATCGTTTAGGAACCTCCTTGCCCAGCGTGTTTTTGCAATGCGGTTCCGAAGAACGATTCGTGCAAGCACAACTTCTCCATGAACGACTGGCCGATATTGCCATTGATCTTTATGCGTGCAGTTGCGTGTTAAGCCGACTCGATAGCATGCTTTCCGAGGGAGCCGGCAAATCGAGCAAAGAAGCCTACGAAGCCGACATCGCCTCGGGCAAATACTTCCTCACCTTGGCTTGCCGGCGCATGGATGAACGATTTGCTGGCCTGAGCGATCACGATGATAAAGAAACGGTCGATACCGCCAATGCCGTCCTCAAACTCTTTTAATCCCCCTTCCGTTCTCTCCGAGAGCAACTTGATAACGCCTCCTTTTGGCCAAAAGATACTGGGCTCCCTGCTATCATAAAATCTCGGCTTATCGTTTGTTTCTTCGGCGTTGGGTGGTTCGTTTCGGGCGATACCCCTTTTGCGGAACCTGAGGGGGAACGGGATGCTCCCCTGCCGGTTCGCCTTTCGCGGGGTTGGCGATACTATGCGTATAATCGTGCCGTAAGGCCTGATTCGCTTTAGCTCGTTTCGCCTCGATGGCTTCCTTCGGTGGCTGAGCCGGAATCAGGCAATCGCATCCGGAACCGATCAGATCGGTTCGCCCTGCCTTGACAAGGGCTTCTCGCACCTCAAACCAGTTTTCCGGCTTGAAAAATTGCATCAAGGCCCTTTGCAGTTTTCGATCGCGGAGATTTCGCGCCACTTTCACTTCTTTTCCAGTCATCGGATCGATTCCGGTATACCACATACAGGTTGCAATATCAAAAGGGGCCGGAATAAAATCTTGCACCTGATCGGGCCGATAGCCATTGCGTTTGAGGTAGATCGCCAAGTGAATCATCTCTTCTAGATCGCTTCCCGGATGACTAGCGATAAAGTAGGGAACCACAAATTGCTTTGGTTTACCCACCTCCTGAGAGGCTTCTTTGAATTGTTGAGCAAACACTCCGAAGTTATCCACAGCGGGCTTTTTCATGAGCTTCAAGACTTCGGGATGGGTATGTTCCGGTGCGACCTTTAACCGTCCCCCCGTATGGTGTTCTGCCAGTTCTTTCACATATTCATCGGATAATTGAGCTAAATCCATCCGAATGCCCGAGGCCACAAAGACTTTGCGGATGCCCGGTTCTTGACGGACTTTTCGCATCAACTCGATTAACGGTCCATGATCGGTCCCTAGCAATTTGCATATGGTGGGATGAACGCAGGAAAGGCGTTTGCATTTGGCTTCCACATCGGGGCGGGTGCATCGCATCTGGTACATATTGGCGGTGGCACCCCCTATATCACTAATCACCCCTTTGAATTCAGGGTCCGCCGCCATTTTCTTGACTTCCCTGAGGATCGATTCCGGTGAGCGTGATTGGATGATCCTTCCTTGATGGGCCGTGATCGAACAGAACGTACACCCTCCGAAGCACCCCCGCATGATGGTGACCGAATCTTTAATCATTTCATAGGCAGGGATCGGCTCGGTATATTTGGGATGCGGTCTGCGAGTAAACGGAAGATCGTACAGCGTATCCATTTGCTCTTGAGTCAAGGGAAAATCCGGAGGGGTCGCAACGACGGCTTCGTTCTCATGAAATTGGACCAGTGCATGAGCATTAAACGGGTTCGTGTTCAAGTGAATCTGACGGGTCGCTTCCACAAATTGGAGTTTATCGTTTTTCACTTCCGTAAAAGAAGGGATCACTTGGAAGGGGAATTCAACAATTCCTGCCAACGGTTCCCGAACTTTTCTCTGATTGGGGTTCGAGATCATACTGGCTTCTTTGGCCCCCAAACGATAGGCCACCGAACGAAGGTCTCGACACTCGCGAACGGTTTTTCCTTCGGCCAATCGTTGGGCGATCTGCACGATGTTTTTCTCTCCCATTCCATAAACCACTAGATCGGCCTTACTATCCAAAAGGATGGATCGTCTCACGGTTTCGGACCAATAATCGAAATGGGCTAACCGACGCAAGCTCGCTTCGACCCCCCCTGCGATCACGGGCACACCTGGAAAGGCCTCGCGGCAGCGTTGCGAATAAGGAAGCGTGGCCCGATCGGGGCGGAGACCGATCTTTCCTCCCGGTGAGTAGGCATCATCATTTCGGATTTTCTTGTTGGCTGTGTAGTGATTAATCAGGGAGTCCATATTCCCTGCACTGACGGCAAAAAAGAGTCGGGGTTTACCAAACTGGCGAAAATCCTCAACGGATTTCCAATTCGGTTGGGAAAGGATCGCCACACGGAACCCCGCTGCTTCTAACACTCGTTGTAAAATCGCCATCGCAAACGAGGGATGATCGATATAGGCATCACCCGTAACAAACACCACATCGACAGCATCCCATCCCCGTTTTTCCATTTCGGTTCGTGTGGTTGGTGCCAAGGGGGCCGAATACTGTTTTTCCCAAAGGGGTAAACTCAAACGCGAATTTGGTTTCATGGATGGTGTCACTCAGGTTCAATAACTCATTCTAGCAGAAAGCCCCTTGCTGTGACGAATCATCTCACAAGGTTTCGTGATCGCGAGCTGAAACAGCCAAGCACTCTTAAAGATCATCCCTGCGAAACGAATCTGCTGACAAGGTTTTGTGATGGCAAGAGATGTTTCCCATGACCGGCTCGTCACAAGGGATGTTTCAGAGAGAGACTCGAATTCTCTGTGGCTGACCACAGCGACAATTCCCGTTGGTTCAATACAGTAAAAGAAAGAGGAATTATGGGGTTGTAGGAAGATCATGCAGGAACCATTAAACGTAGGTCTTTTAGGTGGGGGAACCGTAGGCAATGGGGTGGCCAAAATTTTGCTCGAACATCCCGAGCGAATGATTCTCCGTGCCGGCCGACCAATTGTCCTCCAAAAGGTCGTGGTTCGCGATCCTTCTAAACCCCGTTCCCATATCCCCGCATCGCTCATCGAGACCAATCCCTATCGAGTGATCGAAGACCCGAACATTCCGGTGATTGTGGAATTAGTGGGGGGTACGACCGATGCCAAAAATTATGTGCTGGCCGCATTAGCTGCTGGTAAACATGTGGTCACTGCCAACAAGGCTTTGCTTGCGGAACATGGAGTGGAAATTTTCGAGGCGGCTCGGAAGGCCAATCGGGCCATCGGCTTCGAGGCCAGCGTTTGCGGTGGGATACCGATTATCAATCTGTTGTCGCAATGTCTTTCCGCCAATCAAATCACTGCCATCCAAGGTATCCTAAATGGGACATGTAATTTTATCCTCACCACCATGAGCGAAGAGGGTCGCCCCTATGCCGAAATGCTGGCCCGCGCTCAGGAACTTGGGTATGCCGAGGCGAACCCCACTCTTGATGTCGATGGTTCCGATGCTGCCCATAAGCTGGCCGTTTTGGCCCAAATCGCTTTTGGTGTTTCGGTCCCGTTCCATGAAATCGAGAGAGTCGGCATCGATACTTTACATCCGATGGACCTTCGATTTGCTTATGAATTAGGTTACACCATCAAACTTCTGGCAGAAGGTTGGCTCGATGGGAACGAAGTGGCTTTGCATGTGGCTCCCGTGTTGCTTCGGAAAACCGACATGCTTGCCCAAGTCCGTGGGGTTTATAATGCCATTCAAGTGATCGGCGATGCCGTCGGCGAAATGATGTTCCAAGGCGCCGGCGCCGGCGCCCTACCCACTGCCAGTGCCGTCATCAGCGATATTGTCGATCTGGCCGTCGGACGTGCCCAAAAAACCTTTGCCGTGAATAAATTTTGGTCGGCAACTCCCAAAAAATATCAATTACGTCCTTCAAATAAGGTCCGTAGCCGCTTTTATCTCCGTGTTCTCGTCCGTGATGAACCGGGCATGTTGGCCGATGTTGCAAGAACCTTAGCGAACGATCGCATCAGTATCGCCTCGATCATTCAACACGAGGCCCTCGAAGAACATCAAGGGCAAGTTGTCCCCCTAGTGATTATGACCCACTATGCCGAAACGGGTCAGTTCCGGCATGCCCTTTCTAAGATCAACGAACTCCCAGGCGTGGTTCCCCCCGGTGTCAGTTACTCCGTCGATGATTAATCATGACTTCCTCTCCCTTTTCCCTGTCAGTGAATCCCACACGGTTCCAACTTTCGGTGAAGCAATTGTCGGCAGCATGCTGTCGCTTCGAGATACAACTGATCGATCCCCAAGCGGGTGAGGTTCTTCGGGGTCAAGTCACCGGTCCCCATTCCGATAGTACCTCGGTCATTCAATTGGCCTATCCCTGTCAGCCTCATCCCCACTACCCCGAGCGGGTCGAGGTAATCATCCCTGAACCGAATTTCTGGGAGGAAACCACGCGGTTGTATTACCGTGCCGAGTTGGAAATCTGGCAGCATCAACAAAAAACAACCCAAGAAACATTGATTCTTCGTCTCGGACGTTCCGGCATGATAACAGGAAAACCTCAACAAAAAAAATCAGAGAACTAAAAGTTCGCCCCCCCCCTTTGTCATCGAGATCGAAATTCGCAATCAAGCTAAGGAATCCCCTTATGGATTGGTCACAATGGCGGCGGCATTTTCCGGTATGTCAGCATTGGGTTTTTCTGGATCATGCTGCGGTGGCCCCCTTGCCGGATCGGTGTGCCTCACGGGTCTGCGAACAGGCGATTAGTCTCAGTCAAAACGGGATTGCCGCCTATCAGGAATGGCATCAGCATGTAGAAAACGCCCGCACTGCTTGCGCTCAATTGTTGAATGCTCATCGCCATGATATTGCCTTTGTGGGGAGTACCACCGCAGGGATCAACGCTATTGCCGAAGGATTTTCATGGCGGGCCGGCGATAATGTCGTTTTGCCCGCTGAAGAATATCCTTCCAACCAATATCCTTGGTTGAACTTGGCCCCTTTGGGGGTCGAATGCCGACGGGTTCCCAGCCGAGGTTCCCGAATTGCCCTCGACGATCTTCTCAATGCCATCGATTCCAAAACTCGGGTGCTGACAATCAGCGCCATTGAATTTGCCTCGGGGTATCGGAACGATGTGATCCGTCTCGGGGAGGAATGTCGAAAACGAGGCATCTTCTTTTTTGTCGATGCCATTCAAGCCTTGGGAGCCTTTCAATGGGATGTCCAAAATCTCCCCGTCGATGCTCTTGCTGCCGATGGCCATAAATGGTTACTCGGCCCCGAAGGAGCCGGCATTCTCTGGGTTCGCCCCGAAGCTCTGAACCAACTCCGACCGATTGGCGTGGGTTGGAATAGTGTTCGTCATGCCAGCGATTTTTCGACCATCGACCCCACATGGAAAGCCGATGCCCGCCGATATGAAGGGGGCACCCTGAACGTCGCAGGGACCGCCGGATTAGGCGAAAGTGTTCGCTTGCTTTTAGAAGCCGGTATGCCGCAAATCGAAAAGCGAATCCTAGAACTTACGGATTACCTGTGTGAACAGGCCCCCCGATTTGGTCTCTCCGTCTTTAGCTCGCGTGAGCCGGAAGAAAAATCGGGTATCGTCTCGTTACTAACCCCCGAACGAGACCCCAAGGAATTGATGCAACGCTGCCGCCAAGGTGGAGTTATTGTGAATGTTCGCGCCGGACGTTTGCGGATTAGCCCCCATGCCTATAACAGCTTCGACGACTTGGATCAGTTCCTCTCTCTGTTGGGGCCTTCAACATGAATCCGAAACTCGATCGTCATCGAGCTGTCTATACGGGGACTTTCGACCCCATTCATTTTGGTCATCTGGATATTATCCAACGGGCCTCGAGTATCTTCGATCGCTTGGTTGTCGGTGTCGGTATCAACCCCGATAAAAAAACGTTCTTCTCTCTGGAAGAACGGGTCCAACTGATCCGCTCCGTCACGCAAGAATTACCCAACGTCGAAGTTCTCTCGTTCACGGGATTAACCGTCCATTTCGTCCGTGAGATTGGTGCACGAGTCATGGTTCGAGGCCTGCGAACCCTTTCGGATATGGAGTATGAATTCACCATGTCCCTGATGAATTTAAATCTGGCCCCCGACCTTGAAACGGTATTTCTCATGGCCAAAGAAGAGTTTTCTCATGTTTCGAGTTCGCTGCTCCGGCAGATCGCAGTCCTCGGGGGGGATTTGAGAAAATTCCTACCGGACCCCGTCCGAAAAGTTTTGATCGATCGAGCCAAGGAACGTTCCCAAAATTACGATGTGGCCTAGATCGATATGATTCATTCAAACACCACCAATAATATCTCCGAGCAAAAGGATCGATCTATCATGCCAAGGTTGTTCGCAAGTCTATCTCTCATGAACAGGTTATGGGCAGGTCTGTTGGTGCTCTGGTTCGCACAGGGGTTAATGGCCGAGGAACTTTCCGCAAAGGGAATCGAGCAACTCAAGCAAGCCGCGGAAAAGGCCGTGACCGTCTTAAAAAACAAAGATGCCCAAGCGATGGTGGAATTAGTGCCCCCCAAGCTGATCGACTTGGCCGGCGGCAAAGAAAAATTCGTTGCTATGTTAGAAGATCAATTCAAGAGCTACGATCGGGAAATGATGACCTTCAAAAATTTCAAGGTCAAAGAACCCGTTTCGATCACCCGCACGGAAGACGGCTGGTATGCTTATGTTCCCATTGAGATGACCCTCTCTGTGAAGCAAGAATCTGTCCTCAGTAAATCTTACCTGTTAGGCTATTCGCCCGATAACGGCGAGAGTTGGCAACTCGTCGATATCGCAGGTCTGAAATCGATTAAAGACGCTCAAAAAATTTTCCCGAGTTACCCCAAAGATTTGAAGATACCAAAATCGGTGATCACTAAGAACTAACCCAAGCGACACCAAACCAAGCGATTGGCCTTCTGACGGAATCCTTCCCACATGAATGAAAGCAATAGCCTAGTCGCCCAATCGCCCAAAAATGTTAAGAAAATTCGTTTTTTTCACTTGATTCTCATCTTTGCTTTGATTACTCTCATAACAATCACTGATCTTAAAGTTTTCATAATCCAGTGATGAACAGTCGTTAAATTTCATCTTTAAGTTAATTTCATTCAGGAGTTTCGTGTGTTTATCTACTCTCTCTCCAAGGGTAAACAACGGGGATTTACTCTCATTGAGTTGTTGGTAGTGATTGCCATCATTGCTATTCTGATCGGGCTTTTACTCCCAGCGGTGCAAAAAGTTCGCGAAGCCGCCAATAAAGCCAGTTGCGGTAACAACCTCAAACAAATCGGCCTTGCCTTGCACAATTACCACGATAGCTTCGGGGCTTTCCCGCCGGGCGGAATTACCGAAGGCCCCTGCTGCGGAACACAAAGTCGAACGAACTGGGCCATCGAGATTCTGCCATTTATGGAAATGGATGCCCTGTACAACACCTATATCCAAACCCAAACTAACGAAAACGCAGCCAATGCTTTCACTCGAACCCAACGGGTGAAATCCTATGCCTGCCCCTCGGATTTGCAACAAGAATTGTTGAATCCGGCCAGCGGACCCGGCGCGGGGCTGCAATACATGACCGGATCATATCGTGCGGTCTCGGGTCGTGCCAACATCACGGCTCCTTTGGGTTGGTTCGATAACTCGGAAGGGTCGGCTCTTCCGCAGCACTTCCGTGGGATTTTGCACACCGTTTGGTCGCAGCTCGGTCTCGCTCAAGAAACCTTTGCAAGTATCACCGATGGGGCTTCCAACACCTTGATGGTGGGCGAGTACCATACGCGAACCCAACCCCGTCGCCGTACTTTCTGGGCTTACACCTATACTTCTTACAATCAATCGTCGGTTCACCCTGCGAGCCACACCTATCTCCCCGACTTTACTCGATGCGAACAGATTTCTGCCTCGCTGGGACTCGACAACCGCCCCTGCCGACGGGCCTTCGGGAGCTTCCACCCCAACGGCGCGAATTGGGTCATGGGCGATGGTTCCATTCGTTTCTTCCGTAGCTCGGTCGATATGAATCTCTTGGCCAACATGGCTACCATCTCGGGCGGGGAAGTCAACATCGCTAACTAAGCGATCCTCTCCTGTTCTTTCTCTCCTCAAGTCTCGGAGCTTGGAATGAAATTTTTTGCTTTGCGTTTCCTCGGCATCGGCTTGATGCTTATTTCCCTGAACGGCTGCGATTCCGTGGGTGGGAATTATGTTCCCGTTTCGGGAACCGTGACGATGAACGGTCAACCTTTAGCGAATGTTCAAGTCACTTTCCAACCGATGAGTACCGGCAAGGGAGGCGATGCCGGTGGGGTCGGCTCGTTTGCCATGACCGATGCTCAAGGTCGCTATACCCTCGAAGCCAGTACGCCGACCCCTCGCAAGGGAGCCTACGTCGGCAAGCACAAAGTGCGGATCGCCACACCACCTAATAAACTCCAAGGAAATAGCGATTCGGATGCGGCTCATGGTTCTTCTGCCGCTATGAAAGACCCGATTCCGGCCCGTTACAACACCGAGACCACCTTAGAATTCGAGGTTCCCAAAGGTGGTACCGACAAGGCCGATTTCGCTCTCACCACTCCTTGAAATGAACTCCTTACGAAAACCCTTAACAGGAATGGTAGAGAAGGGATGATTCCTTTGCTCGCTCACGGAAAATGCTGTAGAGTTTTCCGTTGGAGAACTAGCCGTGATTCGGGGGCTTTCGGCAACAAAGTCGAGATATGCTCGAGAGGTGGGTTTGTCCTGATCTATTTCCCTCTCGAAGGACAATCTGGAAATGCCCCTCTCTCTCATTGGAGAACCAAGGAATGATCTTCTTGTAGTTCATTCGGGGATAGGTGTATTGTCTTCTTCTTGATCTTCTTGAGATTCTAACCGGAGAGGTTGCCAAATATGAGGTCGGCTTAACGGCTCGATGTGCATGACCTCAGCACCTTGTTGATAGACCCGAACCGTTCCCGAAGATTGCGACACGGCCACGGCAATCGCCGAGGTCTTCATGCTGATGGCGATGGCAGCCCCGTGACGGGTTCCTAATCCCCGAGGGAGTTTGATCCCTTTTTTATCGGCATCGAGAGAAGTGCATGCGGAAACAGCAATGCCATCTTGATCAATCAAGATCGCCCCATCGAGTTGAGCAAATTCTTTGATGGCATCGCGAACACTTTTGCGGCGAAGATCACGATCTTATTTGCTGTACCCTTTGAAGGGGTTAAAGTTCAATTGATGGGACATACTTAAGACCTTTCGAGTATCGCCCACCACGAGAATGGTTCCGGTAGGTTTCCCTTCACGGCCTTCACGTCCAATTTCGGTTGCCAAGTTAATCACCAGCCGAAGCGTCTCGATCGGAATGTTGGTTTCGATCCGCCGAAGGTCTTGCAAAGTCAATTGTTCGAGGTGTTCCCCGAGGTGAATGAGACTGATCGAATCGATGGGTTCGGGGCCATCTTCTTCGGGAGCGGCAATCCCGTTATACACCACCACCACATGAGCGCCGGGTTTGAGGTGTTCGGTATTAACGGCTTTCAATAAGGCCAAACTCAGTCGTTCCAAAGAAGGAACGGGGACAGGGTCCAAGTCGATAATGTTGAGGTCTTTGTTATGGCTGAGCTTTTCCAATAACGGTTTACTTTCGGCAGCCACGAAGACCTTGCAGCCTTTCAAATGAGCATAAACCTCATCCCAATCGAGATTGGTCTCGGTGAGAAGAAGAATCGCATCTGCAGGCAGAGATCGAACAATATCCCGTGCTGCATCGAGAAGAGCCGCCGTCTGTTTCGCCAAAGGCATATCATACCACCCAAATCATTATCGTTTTTGGAAGTGTAGACGATATCACGACAACTGACAAAGGAGAACCGAAAATTGTTCAGAGTTCTTCGAGATTCGGAGGCGTTACATCTTCCGCAAATTGTGAATCTTCGAGTCGAACTCGTTTGATGGAGGTAGCTTTACCCGTTTGTTCATTCACTTCAAGGAGGGCGCCATTGAGGCGAACATCCCCCGTTGCGACCTCGAACGAGATCGGGACAAAGGTAATCGCATGGGACAAGACTCGTTCAGTCATGCGACCAATAATCCCATTATGGGGGCCACACATCCCGACATCGCATTGAAAGGCAGTTCCTTGGGGCGATATTTGCTCGTCGGCCGTGGCCACATGTGTGTGAGTGCCTAACACAGCCGAGACCCGACCATCCAAATATCGGAACATCAGGTATTTATCGGCCGTGGCCTCGGCATGAACATCCACCAAGATACATTTAACCGGTGTGGGAATTTGCGCTAAAACCCGATCGATCGCTTGAAAGGGGCAATCGACTGCCCGCATGAAACTCCGCCCCATGACCGAGACAATCGCCAAAAATCCCCGCGACCCAATCGGGAGAATTCCCAAGGCAGCCCCTGGCGCCTCGTCGGGATAATTCGCAGGTTTCACGATACAGTTTGTTTCTAGGAGGATTTTTATTAGGTCTGATTTTTTATAGATGTGGTCCCCCATCGTGATGCCATCGACGCCGACCTCTTTCAATTGACGATACAAAGAAGGGGTCAACCCCGAGCCGTGATAGGCGTTCTCCGCATTGACCACGACGGCATCGAGCTGCCAATGTTTCCGTAATTTGGGAACGGCCTTTCGCACCAAGGTCATTCCCGGCGTACCGACAATATCTCCCAAAAATAGAATTCGCACTGGCTCACTTCTCGGCTTTCTTGGCAAGGTCGTCTAGTTCTTTCAATTGGAATCGAACCGAGAGAATGTAGGGCGGTTCCCCTTTGGTCCAATGGCCATAGGTCGTCACCACAAACGTTCCATCCGGTAACAATTCCACTCCAGGGTAGGCACAATCCCAACGGTGATGATTATCCTTGAATCGAACCCGATACTGGCCCGGTTGTCCTTTAATTAAATCGTCATAGGTTCCGACCCAGCCGATCCAATCTCCTTCCGAAGGAGAGCTATTCCCTTTTTTAATCGCATCTCGAAACGAGATGAATAGTCGCCCATCGGGGGCATATTTGGCCGTGTGCCGATCCCCCGTTAACGAAGCGGGTAGTTCTTTGGGTTCGCTCCATGTCTTCCCCTCATCATTACTAAACATGATGTGGGATTCTGCCACTCGTTTATTCTCGCGGAGCAGAACGGCGATCTGTTTGCCATCCGGTGACCGCAGAGCGCCAGGTTCGCACAGGTGAACTTTATCGGAAGCAAAAATTTTCTCGGGGAAACTCCACGTCAAACCACCATCTTCTGAGAACGATTTATACAACGTAAAGGTTTGGGTCGGCTTCCCGCCTTTTGCAAAAGCACGGCCATCATCATGGAACAAGGCCATGTAATGCCCTGCGCCGGTTTTTCGTTCGATCACCGAGGCCATCGTGACGATTCCGCCCCAATCCCCGACCGGTTTTAATTCCGTCCACGATTTCCCATCATCCTCACTGACCGACATTCGCACCGGATACATACCGCTGAACAGAATCAAGCGCTTTTGACCTTTAGCATCGACCACGCGATGAATCGTAGGAGTTTCCAAGGAGGTTTCCCAATTTTTAGGAGTGGGTAACCGGTCGGACCAAGTTTTTCCGCCATCTTCGCTTCGTTTGAGCAGAATCGCCCCTTTGCCGTGCCCTTTTGGATACACACAAATGATTGTCTTACCATCTTCGAGTAACACCGTGGTCGGATGGCCAAGGTACTGCCCTTTCTCTCGATCGACAATCACTTGGCGGGAGTTATCCGCATCGAGATCAATATAGCGGGGTTCGGCCGCCATAAGAACAATAGGGAGAAGCAATGCCCACAGGAATGAAGAGAGGTTTTTCACAGGTAGTCCCCTAATTTTGTTGTAGAATACGATATGGATTTTTTATGCGGTTGATTCGTTTTCCTTGTTCACCCCCGTTGCAACCGTTCCGACGTTGTTCCTATCCATTGGGTTAATCGCCTTCCTCCTTCATGTCCCTCGATCACAATCGCTTTCCTCGTTCATGCTCCGCTGGTCGATGATTCGTTTGAATATCCCCATAGCGACAATCGTTTCTGATGTTCTCTAGTCGATTGCAGAACCTGAACTAGAACAATGGCATCCCCAGTCGAGGCCTTTTCTATGCGAACACTCCTTTTTGTTTTGTGCCTGAGTTCATTAACCGTCCTCGCAGAAGAACCTTTGAACTTGAAGGTCTACGCTCCGAAGGAAACCAGTGACGACCCGCGTTTCAAAATCAAAACACTCAACGACTACTTTCCGTTTATTCCTCCTAAGGATTTGAAGTCGTGGTCCAGCCGAGCCGAGTTTGTTCGTCGGCAAATTTTGGTCGCCAATGGATTATGGCCTTTACCGGAAAAAGGTGATCTGAAAGCGGTGATTCATGGGAAAATCGACCGCGAGGAATACACGATCGAAAAGGTCTATTTCGCCTCGCGAGAAGGGCATTATGTCACGGGCAATTTGTATCGTCCCAAAGGGAAAAGCGATCAAAAACGCCCCGCTGTGCTTAGCCCTCATGGTCACTGGCCGCCCGAAGGTCCTAAAGGGGGACGCTTCTACGAGAACAATGAAGAGAATGCCAAAAAGCTCATGAAAGCCGGCGATGAAAAAACTCTAGAAGGGGCGCGCTATCCGCTTCAAGCGCGTTGTGCGACCTTGGCTCGCTTGGGTTATGTGGTGTTTCATTTTGATATGGTAGGATATGCCGATAGCCAACCTTATCCGCACCGCAAAGGTTTCAGCGATGCTCAGGCCGACCTGTGGCTTCATAATTACATGGGGATACAAACGTGGAATTGTATCCGTGCCTATGACTTTCTCGAATCTCTTCCCGATGTGGACCCCAAACGAATCGGCGTCACCGGTGCCAGCGGCGGCGGAACACAAACCTTTATTCTGGGGGCGATTGATCCCCGACCTGCCGTGCTTTTCCCTGCGGTGATGGTCTCCACCGCCATGCAAGGGGGATGTGTTTGTGAAAATGCCCCCTATCTCCGTGTGAATACCGGAAACGTCGAGTTTGCTGCGTTGGCGGCCCCCAAACCTTTAGGCCTTTCGGCTGCTAACGATTGGACCAAGGAAATTATGACCAAAGGTTATCCGGAGTTACAGCAACTCTACAAAATGTACGGCGACGAAAAGAAGGTCAAGGCCAAGGCTTGGTTAGAATTTGGACACAACTACAATCAACCCGCCCGCGAGATGATGTACGAATGGTTCAACACTCATTTGCTCAATCAATCAGGGGCCGTGGCCGAACCTCCTTTCAAACCGGTTCCCCCTGCGGAACTTTCGGTCTATGATGAGAAACATCCCCGTCCCCGAGATGAACTCTCGGCTGAGCGGCTTCGAGAACTTCTCCAAGAAAAGGATCGGCAATCTTTCCAGAAATGGACACAAGGTAAACCGGAAGAGTATCGCAGGATTGTCGGGGGAGCCTTGGCCGTGTTTTTAGGTGCCGATTTACCTTCCCGTGATCGTGTCGAAAATAAATCGATCGGCGAAAAAATCACCTTCGGCGATTATACTCTCCGCAAGCATATTCTTAGCGATCCCGCCACGGCCTCGAAGGTTCCCGCCGTCAGCCTGCAAGGGAAATCGTTCAACGGTTCTATGATTATTTGGGTTCACCCCGAGGGCAAGCAAAGCCTGCTTGATGACAAAGGTCAACTCAACGGCGATGCCAAAATGATTCTCGACAAAGGTTACGGCATCGTGGCACCGGACTGCTTTGGTGTTGGCGAATCTCAGGGAAAGAATCCTTTTGCGATTGATAAGAATTTTGCCAGCTACACCTTGGGCTACAACCTCCCGATTCTCTCGCAGCGGGTTCGCGATATTCTGACCTGCGTGGCTTTTGCACAAACTTTGGAGAAAGTTCAAAATGTCAAAATTTTGGGCTTAGGCTCAAGCGGACCTTGGACCATTTTGGCACGGGCGGCCCTTGGTGAAAAAGGCCCGCAACTGGCTGCCGATCTCAACGGCTTCGCTTTCGAGAAAATCAATTCCAGTGCCGACCCGATGTTTCTCCCCGGTGCTTTGAAATATGGGGGCTTATCGGGCTTTTTGGCTTTGTGTGCCCCCAGTGAAGTTTTCCTAACCAACGGCGTTGTGGAAAAATATGTTTTTGCTTTCTACCGCACTCTGGGGCAAGAATCGAACCTGAAGGTGACCGAAAAGGGTACATCACAAGATTTAATCGCTTGGCTGACAAAATAGCCTTACGAAAAAATCTCGCCTCATCCCACTTTTCGGAACGTCTCTACGGGCAACTTGGCAAGTTGAGAAAATAATTTCAGGAAAGAATCTCACAAGATGGGAGTTAGTAATCGCAGCCCGCTTTCGAGAACTTTGATGGCAAAAGGTCGCCGCGACCATTCCGAAAGAGTCACCAATTTCGACAGCTCGAAGTCGCGGTGAAATTGTCCTTCGAGCTGTCGCAAAATCAAATGTGATTCCAGAAAACAAGTCACCTCAAAATTCAAAAACAAGCTGCGGCAATCGAGATTCACACTGCCGACCGAAGCCCAATCGTCAATCAAAAGAACTTTGGCGTGCATAAAGCCCGGTTGATATTGGTAGATTTTCACACCGGCTTTCATCAACTGCCCCCAATAATATCGCCCCGCCAAAAAGGGAATCCACTTATCAGGCTTGTAGGGAACAATCACACGCACATCACAACCACTGCGGGCCGCCACACAGAGCGCATCGAGCAAAGAGGCATCGGGGACTAAATAAGGGGTCGCCGCCCACAAGCGATTGTTGGCCTGAAAAATCGCTGCCAAGTAGATTTCTCGAATCGTCTTGATTTCTTGATCGGGGCCAGACCAAGCCACTTGGATCGTGACGTTTCCTTCCCCCACCGAGGGAATTTCCTCGGCGAATGAATCAATATCCTCCTTGGCAGCAAAGTTCCAATCCTCGGCAAAAAGCCGTTGAAGTTCCGCCACGGCAGGCCCTTCGATCTTCAATTGCGTGTCGCGCCAGCGGCCATATTTTTTGGTCACCTTGGCATATTCATCTCCCAAATTCATTCCCCCTGTATAGGCCACCTTGCCATCAACAATGAGAATTTTGCGATGATTGCGGAGGTTAATCCGAAATTGGTGCCATAAATAAAACAGACTGAGAAAAGAGACAACTTGGCCCCCCGCATTTTTGAGGTCTTTAAGCAACCCGCTCCGCAGACCGATCGAACCAATGGCATCGTACAAAACTCGAACCTGCACACCTTGTTTGGCTTTCTCGATTAACTGGTTTAAAAATGCTCTTCCCGTTTGGTCATTACGAAGAATGAAAACTTCCAGATGAATGTATCGCTTGGCTTGCGAGATACTTTTGAGCATCTCGGCATAGGCCTGTTCTCCGGAAATGTAGAAATGAACATGATTTCCCTCAGTCGGAGAAGCCATCCCCAAACCACAGGCAATTTTGGCCAAACGGTTGATGTCTTTTTTTGGTTCGACTCCGGAATCTTGAGAGTAATTTTTTCGCTGATAGGCCTGTTTGTGTTTGATCTTGCGCCCCAAGGGGCGATGAATGTTCTGATAACCAAAGATCAAAAATAAAAAGATGCCAAGAAAGGGCAAAAAAATCACCGTGACCGACCACGCAATCGCCGAGGTCGGGTCGCGTTTAAGCGTCAATATCCAAACAACAAATAGAGCAACCAAGACCGAGTCGAGTAGAGCAAAAACACCCGTAATCGCTTCCCAACTCATGGAACAACAGAGGGTCGATACGACCAAAGAAAATCGCGGACATCGGTTTCGTTATCGAGATTATCGTAACCGATCGCTTCCATTTCCGCGATGGCATCCTCGTTGCGCCAACCTTGAACATCCATACGATACACCGCACAAAATGCCCCCGTCCGGTGCATTCCCGCGTTGCAGTGAATCAAGATGGGGTGGCGATTGGGATCGCGAGCAATCTTCAAAAACTCTTGCAAAGGTTTCCGAGCGGGAACTTCATCGGACCCTGCAACGGAAAACGCCTCGGGACGAATGCGAATATGTCGAATCCCGATCCCGTTGCACAGGTCTTCTTCCCATTGGTCGGGAATTTGCCCATTCGGATGAGGCCGGAATCGCAGACTGATCACCGTCTTGATGCCATGATCGTGAATGACTCGTTTCAGGCCTTCCGGTGTCAGTTGCCCGCTGCGGTATAACACACCACTTTCCACAATGCGAAAATTCTTGAAGTGACGTTCCTGTTGTGTGGCATAAAGAATCGGCACACTCGGTATGGCCAAGACCAGCAAACCGGCAAAGAGAAAACGCACAATCGAACGCAAAAGGTCATCCTCACAAGTGTTTCTGTTATTATACTCAATAACCTAATTTTATCCCATTCAGTTCGGACTCTTTAATCAAAGGATCGAGTTTTTCCAGAACTTTGGGATCGTGGCCGACCTTCTCGAGATATTTTCTTGACAGAACCCCGACATCCGGAACTCCCTCTTTCGAGCGATCGACCTTGCGAGGAAACTTTCGTTCGTGGAAACCGGCTTCGGCGAGTTCCGTCATATCTGGTGAAACACGAGTTCCGGCAATGTCTGGTGTCAACCTTGGAGTGGGGGGCAGATCATTATCTCGTCGGCGGGCGGGGGTTTGCATTTCTCGTTCGGTCACCATGCGAGCCAACTCGTAACTAATCAGCGCTGCCAGCTGCTCATCTTCTTTGCATTGGTTCACAAGGCCATCACTCAAGACAATCAAACGTGTGTCAATATGATACATCACCGGTTCTTGCTTCCCAATCGTAATCACGCGGGGTTGCAAGCCGGTATCATCCTTGTTGGCGGCAATCACCGCCGAGGCCACCGTATCGGCTCGAATCGCCGCTTGCTGATCTCCAACAGGTAACTTTCGTGGATCGATCACATTACTGGTTTTGAAGAGCTTTTGGGCCGTCTCGCGTTGCGTTTCGTGGGTATCGCTGGTACACCCCGCTCCGATGGAGAGAGTGAGAAGGCTCAGCCCCAATAAAAGATGTTTCATAGACCCCTCGAAGCTGTTTTTAGGCCGCTCATCCATAACCACTTCGAGCGGACAGATCAAGATGAAATTTTTTGCAGCCTCTCCTACTCCGCTACAAGCTGCCAACCTGAGCTTAGCGGATTAGAAGAAAGATGATTCTATTTTTTCCCCAAATTTCCAAGAAACAGAGGAGGCGGATTCAATCGTATGAAGATAATTCCTCAACGGGGGGGAAGGAACGGGAAAAGATTACTGGCCCGATCGGACGATTTGTAAGGGAGATTGCGAAGAATCGATCTGCAAATTCCTTTCGACCCGTTGAACAATCTCTGCCACTTCCGCACGGCTGAGCTTGGTTACCCCCTCAGAAGTTTCGAGCCGATCTAAGGTGGCCAGCGCCAATTCGATCGGAATGATAACAAAGGCTTGCACCCCCACCGGCGAGGGGATTTGCGATAAAATTTTGGCGTACTCTTGAGCTTGGAGAAGATCGTGACGAGCCAACGAAAAGACCTGTGAACGATCGATGTTTATGGGCAAATAATTCCGTCCCTCGGCGGCATCGGTCGAAGAATCCTTGAGGATATTGACCAACTGCAAGCCCTCGCCGAACGCCGGTGCTAATTGTCGCAGCGCTTGAGCGTCGGCTGGGGGGGGGGATAATCGATACAGAAAAATCTCGGTGAGTAACTCGCCAACGATACCGGCCACATAGTAGCAGTATTGTCGTAACGATGCTAAGGTTCTGAGATTCGCATTGTTGTGATAATCTTGCTCAAGGTACGATTTCATCCCTTGCAGGGATCGCAAGGTGTGCGAAAGAATCATTTCGGAAACTTTCGGGTCCAAGCATCGAATCTCTTCGATGACGGCAGGTGTTTGCTGTAACAGCTCTGCATAATCGGGATTCTCTGTTGGGGGTAAGTTCCGCCAAATTTCTGTTGGAATGGGAACCGAAGGATTCTGCAACCATTGCTCCATTCCTGCCAACGCCAAGGCTCGCAGTTCCGCCGACCATAGTTCGCCGTCTTCAAGGGTATCCGCAATGCGAAACAACAAATAGGAAAAGGTAATTTCCCGACGATAAGGTTCCGGCAAATAGGGAATCGTTAAACCAAAGGTCCGGCTCGTTCGCAAAAGTAATTCGTCGAAGTTTGGCATAGCTCAGAAGGGGAATTTTGCGACTCGTGGACGGGGCATCGGGCGCAAGGTTGGCTCGAAAAAATTTATCCTAACAGGTGTTTGACAAACTCTTTTTCTTCCAGAAGTTCATTCAAGGTCTTTTGGAACTTGGCTTTACCGAACTCATCCAAGGAAAGACCTTGGACCACCGTGAGATTCCCTTTTCCATCGGAAGTAACCGGATAGCCAAAGACTAATCCTGCGGGAACGCCATACTCTCCGTTCGAGACTAACGCAGCGCTGGTCCAATCCTCTGCAGGGGTCGGGGTGACCAAACTTTTCAAATGGTCCAAAGCCCCATTGGCAGCAGAAAACGCGCTGGAAAGTCCCCGTTTATTGATGATGGCCTTACCACGTTCTTGACATTGGGGTACAAAAGTTCCCTCTAACCAAGCACGATCGGTAATCACTTCGGTAGCGGGTTTGCCGTTGATTTTCGCATTCGTAAAGTCGGGATATTGGGTATTCGAGTGATTGCCCCAAATGGTCATTTTGGTAACGGCTTCATTGGGAACGCCCGATTTTTTGGCTAAAGCGGCCACAGCTCGATTGTGATCCAACCGAGTCATAGCGCTCCATTGCCGCGAAGGAATTTCACGGCCGTTGGCATAAGCAATCAGGCAATTTGTGTTACAGGGGTTGCCCACCACGAGAATACGGACATCGTTGGCGGCTTTCGCTGCCAACGCCTTTCCTTGCTTTTGGAAAATTTGGGCATTCTTTTCGAGCAAATCCTTTCGTTCCATTCCGGGGCCTCGCGGAGCTGCCCCGACGAGGAGCGCATAATTCACGCCGTTAAATGCTTCGTGTTCATCATCGGTAACGATGATACTCTGAAGGGTCGGAAAAGCACAATCTTCTAATTCCATGGCCACCCCTTCGAGGGCATCCATAGCCTTGGGATTCACAGATCGGGGGATCTCCAATAGTTGCAAAATCACTTTGGTCTGGGGACCAAACACTTCCCCCGAAGCAATTCGAGGCAACAGTGTATAAGCCACCTGTCCTGCCGCACCTGTTACCGCCACACGCACCACATTGGCCATAGTTACACCACTTCACAAAAGGGTTACAGAAAAGAAGTATTTTACAAACCCAGATGATT
The DNA here is from genome assembly GCA_026419115.1 of Gemmataceae bacterium. Classification (GTDB taxonomy): domain Bacteria; phylum Planctomycetota; class Planctomycetia; order Gemmatales; family Gemmataceae; genus SKW135. The sequence goes on along the minus strand of JAOAAA010000043.1, from coordinate 6,186 downwards.
TTCAGAAAGGGATACCCCACCAAGAGCCGATCCGATTACCCTCCCTAACTTAATAAATCATAACTCAAGAAAGGATAATCAATAATGATTGGGATCAACAGAAATGATTGAGATCAACAAGAATGATTGAGATCAACAGATTGATCCAGACAGGTTGATGAATAAGGAAATCGATAAGGAGGGAGCAGGGAATATGGAAATATGGATGAATATGGATTGAGTGGGGATTTTTACCCTTGTGAAGCCAGTCGAACTGTATATATTCAGTATTTGGCCGAAATTTTTCCTTCAGTACTTTTGAGAATTTAATGTCCTTTCAACAATTGGGTTTACCTTCTTCTCTCCTTAACAACATCATTCGTTTAGGCTTTAACGACCCCACACCGATACAAGCACAGGCGATTCCCACGATTCGATCTGGTTCCGATGTGATCGCATTGGCTCAAACCGGAACCGGTAAAACCGGAGCCTTCCTGATGCCGATAATCGAAGGGATGTTAAATCGTCCCAGCACCGGAGTCAAAGCCCTGATTCTGACCCCCACCCGCGAGTTGGCCCAACAGATTCAAGACGTGTTTCGGAACTTGTCGCGTGGACTAAAATTGCGTGCGGTGGTGGTGATGGGGGGAGAAGCCATTCCCCTGCAACAACGCAAACTCCGCGAAGGAGCGGACCTCATCATCGCCACTCCGGGTCGCTTGCTGGCCTTCCTGCGAGAAGGAACCCTTTCCTTGCAGCAACTACGCACCTTGGTGATTGATGAAGCCGACCAAATGTTCGATATGGGATTCATCCCCGATGTTCGACACATCATCGCCCAATTGCCCAAGGAACGTCAAACCCTGATGTTCTCTGCCACCATGCCACCGGAACTGGCCAAGATTGGCCGTTCCTTGGTTCGCGAACCCAAACAAATTGAAATCGCCAAACAAGGAACTCTGACCACAACGGTTTCGCATACGGCCTATCCGGTCCCTGCGGCACGAAAATCGGCCCTTTTGGAACATTTGCTTGAACGTTTGGATGATCCGTCGGTTCTCGTTTTTACTCGAACGAAACACGCCGCGAAGAAACTGGCCCGTCGGCTTCATAATGCGGGGCACGATGTGGGTGAACTTCATAGTAATCGCACTCCCAGCCAGAGGGCGCGGGCCATGCAAGGTTTTCGGGATCGGGTCTATCGCGTTTTGGTGGCCACCAACATTGCCGCCCGAGGGATTGATATTCGGCATGTGACCCATGTCGTGAATTTCGATGTTCCCGAAGCCCCCGAAGAATATGTTCACCGCATCGGGCGCACCGGACGCGGGGGAGATTCGGGGCAAGCCATGATCTTCATTTCGCCGGAAGAAAATGGCCGTTTTTCTCGCATTGAACGCCAATTGGGAAAGAAAATCCCCCGCTTGAAACTCGATGATTTCGATTATTCCACCCCCAGTTCGGGGCACCTTTCCGAAGACTCGACAAGCTCACGAAGAGAATTTTCTTCCTTGGACGATCGGAAATCTAAACGCGATCGCAAGCCGAAACCGCAGCACCCGCTGAATCGAGTGCAAAATGAATCTCCGGCCCCGATCGTGGGGAGCGAAAAACTTCATCAAGCCCCTGATGCCCCTACCAAGCCTGCACGGCAAAACCACCCGCATCCCAAACCCCGCGGCTTTAATCCACAATTGCAAAAGAAGATGGGTGAAGGAAGCCGCATCCGACAAGATCAACGCCGATTTTCCTCGAAGAAGGTGGGCGCAGGTAAGAAAGGTTCCTAGCAAGAGTGCCTTGCTCTCGCAGTGACAATCCTATCGATTTTTTTTGATCGATCTCACGATGGGAAGTCGGGCATCTTCGTTGCGTGCAATCTCTCTCGAAATGGTTGTATCGTATCAATTTTATTTGATCTATCTCAAAGGGTGTGGGATGGGGATTTGCTCGCGAATCTCAAAGGTTACGACTCGGGGTTTGCTCGTGAATTTCAAAGGGTTTGCTTTGTCGTTGGAAAGCGAACAATTCTGCCACCAGCCCGATGAGTCCTAGTTGCAGGGCCATTGCCAGAAGAACATAAACACCAATCGGAATCCGAACAAGATATTCGAGTATCCCAAGGGGGATCGCGATCACCACAAAGAACAAGGCCCAAAAGCCAAACAGGTGATTGGGGCGCCATTGGTAGGTGGTGAGGAATTTTACGGTCAACAAATCGAGAAAACCTCTTAAAAAGCGTCGAAACCCGTATTTGGAGCGGCCAAATTTTCGGGGGCGATGATGGATCACCAATTCCCCGATTCGGAAACCCAATGAGGCGGCCAACACGGGGATAAATCGATGCATTTCTCCGTAAAGGCGAACAGCTTTGGCGGCCTCGACCCGATAGCCTTTCATGCCGCAGTTATGGTCGTGGAGTTTGACTCCCGTCAGGCTCGATACCATCCCGTTGAAGACGCGACTGGGGAACACCTTATGCCAAGGATCGTTGCGGATTTTTTTCCAGCCGCTCAACACGTCGAACCCTTCATTTAATTTGTGCAGGAAATGGGGGATTTCTGCCGGATCATCCTGAAGGTCGGCATCGAGCGTGAAAACATAGGTTCCCCGTGCCCGTTCAAATCCGGCATGCAAGGCAGCGGCTTTTCCGAAATTTCTCCGAAAGCGGATGCCTTGAACGCGGCCATCGGCTTGGGCCAGTTCCGAAATCACGCTCCATGAAGGGTCGGTGCTTCCATCGTCGATGAACCAAATCTCGAAATCGTATTGGTTTTTCTCGGCTGTTTGCACAATCTCGGCATACAACGTCCGCAGGCTTTCCGCTTCATTATAAACAGGGATCACCAGAGAAATTTTGCCGACCTCTCCGCTCATGGTTTGACCCCTTCCAGATTGGGGGAAGGAATCGGCGTGGGAGATTCCGGAAGTAAAATCGGTTCTTTCGGATGGGTCCAGCGATGATAAAACCATATGGTCGCTGCCGCGAGAATTTCCATTGTGGTCCAGCTCAAACGCAGGGCCACGGCCACAATGACTGCAATGGCATCGGCAGAGCCTCGATCAAATTGGAGAACCCGAATCAATTCCATGGCCAGAACGATTTGCAAGGCCCCTTCCCGAATCCCGCCGCCGGCCGTGGTGAACACCGCAAGAAACCCGATCACATAAGCAATCGCATTCAAGGCGACCAGTCGTAACCAAATTTGGGAATCGAGTGGAAAATCGATGCCCAATCCTTTCATGCAAGCCCACAACCCCAATCCAAGCAGTAACCAGCCCAACGATCCCTGCAACAATCCTCGGACAGCCAAATGAAGTTTCACCCGAGGATATTGCTTCGCCTTGGCTCCATTAATCCAGCGACTCACCCGATTGATAAAGCGGTTCAGACCGACTAAGCCAATCGGTGCCAACGCAAACGGGGTTACCCACCAAGCGCTAATTCCCTTGACGATGGGCACTTCCTCGAACACCTGCCAGAGAATGACGGCCGTGACCAAGGCCCCTGCACTCATGGCCGTGATCGATTCATAAAAGGCGGTGATCCCCACAGCAGTACGGGAAATTCCGATTTTGCCGAGCATGCCAACTCGAATGGCCAACACCCACACTTTTCCGGGTACGTACTTTCCAAACTGCGAGACAAAGTAAGCCCGCAAACCCGTCGTGGCCGAGACCACGGCCCCTTGGTTGCGAAGAAGGGTGATCGAAAACGAAGCCCATATCGCATGAGCGCCCAGATACAGCAAGCCCGAAAGGACAAACCATTCCGGATGGAAGGAAACGTAGGCCTGCCAATTGTCGGCCTTGGAGAGTTTTTCGTAGAAGAACCACCCGACCCAAAGAATCACAACAACCGGAAGGACGTAACGCCAAAAGAATCGGAAAGCGTCGCGCATTCCCAAGTTATACGAACCTCGCTCGCAGAGAGGTAGTGCGTTCCCCCAAGCAGAAATAGGTTAGGGGTATCCATTTGTATCTCATCGGTAGGCTCGACGTTGAGATGCGAGCTAGGGGGTTATTCCCCCCCTCTTAGCTCGAAAGGTCTTTGTCTGTTCGCAGCGATTGTTTCGGAAAAAATTCTTTTTCGCGAAAACGTCACACGCCCTTGGTGTGTTAGCTAAAATAGCAGCAGAGGAACTTACCCATGTCTGTTCGTTTAACTCCCCCCGAAGCCCCTAGCAATTTGCACGACCTGCAACGCCAAACTTTTCGCGAGTTGACGTTTCTATTCGATGCTCGATTTCGGGATGAAACCCAGTCTGCCTCGGAATACGAAAAGGCCACCTCGGCCGCGGAGAAGGAATTTCAACGGGTAATGAAAAGCCTGAATGGTGCCTACGAACATGAAATCGCGTTGGAGAAATCTCGGTTCGAGTCGTTAAATCAATCTTTGGAAGAGAGCTTCCGCAAAGATTGCGATGACCTAATCAAAAAGCGGGATGAACGAATTGTCCATATCAATCGGGAAAGTGCCCTAGCCGAGGAAAAAGCGAAATCGGGATTTGCCGATGCGAAATGGTCGGCCGATTCGGTGTTAGAAGCGACACTGAAAGACGCTGCCCACGATCGCGATACCTCCCTACGGCAAGCCAAGGAGTTTCTGAATCGGATTCAAAATCTGGGTGTGGAACGCGATTCCACCTCGCGGATTGCCCAGCCCGAAACGGCTCCTTTGACCCGTCTTTCTGTCTCGATTCAAACGGCTGAAGCCCTTTCGACTGAATTGCAAACGATGCGCTCGCCGCAATTTATTGGAGGATTGGGAGCGAGCCTGTTCACGATTCCGCTCATGGGATGTGTAGGAACGGTCGGCTTTATCCTTGCAGAGAAGATGGGAGCGGCCGTCGGGGCCGTTCTCGGGCTGCTGATTGGAATCACGGGATTTTTCCTCTTCCGGAAACAGGTGAAAGCACGGGTTACCGAACTCACCGAGCAACTCCAGCGACAGATTCAGCTCGCTTATCAAGCCCATGAAGATTTTCTGAACGAAATTCAACAAACCTTCCGCACTCGGGTCGATCAAGCCAAGCAACGTCGCGCCTTGGCCATTCAACAAGCGGAAGAGCATTACTTGCCCTATCTCGACGAGATAAAAACCCTGCAACAAAACGGGCTTAAAGAGACCGAGCGCAAATATCGAGAAGCCCTTGAAGAGCAAACCAAATCGTACCACCAAGTGCAAAGCGAAAACCTCGCAAAACATCGGCAAATTTGCGATCGCATCGAGCGGAACCATAATCAGAAAGTGAAAGAGGCCGAAACGGTTTTTCAAACGAAGATGAGCACCGCCAACCAGAAGCGGCAAAATCAAACCAATGCGATCACTCAGGCATGGACCGAAGGACAAGAAAGAATCGTTCGGGCCATCAACAAAATGCGCGCCACCGGCTACGACCATTTCCCCGATTGGAATAGCTTATTTTGGAAGAACTATCCGGCGCCCGTTTCTGTTCCTAAGGGTGTTCGCTTCGGTGAATTCCAAATCGATTTGAATCAACTTCCGGGGGGACTCCCGACTGAAGAGGGAATGGAGTTTTCGCTTCCCTCGCAGTTCAAACTCCCTGCGTTTCTTCCCTTCCCCGATCGTTGTACTTTATTGATGCGGGCCACCGGAGAAGGAAAAGCTGCTGGGGTCCGTGCCTTGCAAGGGATTATGCTCCGGTTACTCACGGCCATTCCTGCAGGGAAAGTTCGTTTTACGGTGATCGACCCCGCGGGGTTGGGAGAAAATTTTGCCGGCTTTATGCACCTGACCGATTACGACGAGCAACTAATTAACTCGCGTATCTGGACGGAACCACAACATATTGAACAACGTTTGGCCGACCTGACCGCCCATATGGAATTGATCATCCAAAAATATCTGCGGAACCAGTATCGCACTATTGAAGAATATAACGCCCAAGCAGGGGAAGTGGCCGAACCTTTTCGGGTTTTGGTCGTGGCGAATTTCCCCATGAATTTCACGGCGGAAGCGGCTCGTCGGCTGGCTTCGATTGTGCATAGCGGGCCGGCCTGCGGAGTTTATACCTTGCTGACGCATGACTCGAAATTGCCTTTGCCCACCGGTTTCGACATGGCGGAACTCGAATCTCATTCGATTGTGCTGACTTGGAAAGAGGGGCACTTCCAATGGAAAGACCCCGATTTCAAAATCTTCCCCATGACGTTGGAATCCCCCCCCCCGATCGAGGAACTAAATCG
>JAOAAA010000042.1 GCA_026419115.1 Gemmataceae bacterium | reverse complement strand
ACGTTTCCTTTCGGGATACCGAGAAAATCCCTGCGAACCAAGCACAACTTGACCCCGTGCGTATGGAAGAAGAAATGCACCTGTTGACCCCCTCGCGAGAGAAGGCCTACGCAGGGTACAGAGCCTTCCGCTGGATCGCAGGGCGAATCCCCTTGCTCTGGTTGATTTGGCCTTTATTGTTCATTCCGGGAGCCACAGCACTCGGGAACAAAACTTATCTCTGGATCGCCAAAAATCGGTTTAAGCTGGTTCCATGTAAAAATGGCGTCTGTACGATTCCACCCAAAGGAAAATAATTGGCCTGTGGATGAGAATTGCCTTGTGGGTAAAGGATTGGCCTGCGGGGAAGTATGGCCTCGAGATTCAGGGATGATCTTTGGCGGGTGGAAAATTTCGGAAAATTTCTGAGACTCACCAATCTTTATCGATTTTGGTTCGTTCAATAAACACATCTTATCGAGTTCTTCATAATGGGAGCCAGAATGCGTTCATTCGTTAGGTACATGTTGATTGGGGCCTTGACCCTCAATTTGTTTGCGGCATCGTCGGCATTCGCATTACGAATTGCCCCGCCGATTGCCCGACCTCAGCCCGTGCAAGCCGCCCTGCAAGCCGAAGTGATTGTCTCGGGCAAAGTGGTCTCGATCGAGAAAGAACCGGTCGAAGTGACCGCTTTCGCTGGTGCTCCCAAGGAACAACCCAAGGTTCCCTACAAAATTGCGAAAGTCAAAATTAGCGAGGCCCTTTTAGGTGCCAAAGGATTAACGGAAATCAAAGTCGGCTTCCCTGCTAATGCTAATCCGGCGGGTGGTGGATTCGATCAACCGGTTCCCCTTCCGGGTAAACCTGCCATTCGTCCCTTGCCGGCTCCAATCGGGGGTTCCATTGCCTTGACCGAAGGACAAGAAGGGGTCTTCCCGCTGACCCGCCACCACGATGGTGAGTTCTACATTCTTGCCGGTGGGTTCCAAGGTGGCGTTCTCGAAAAGAAAGCCCCGAACTACGAGAAAGACTTGGCCCAAATTCAAAAGATGATCGAGATCGTCAAAGACCCTATCAAAATGCTGCAAAGCAAAGACAAAGCCGATCGCTTCCAAGCCGTGCAGGTGCTGGCCCAAAAATATCGGAATTGGAGTAAACCCACCCCGTTTGTGGAAGAGGATGTCGCTGCCGAAGAAAACAAATTGATCCTTAAAACATTAAGCGAAATGCCTTGGTCTCAACCCGCTAGCCCCGATCCGAACAATCCCACTCGGCAGAACCTTTTCTTCCTGTTGTTGGGCAATGAAACCTCGCGATTGGGCTTCAAATTCCCTGCATTCAAACCGGGTACCACCCCAGAAGAATTCAACAAAGCCCAAGATGAAGCGACTGCAAAATTCTTGGCCGATAACATGGATAAGATCAAGATCAAAAAGATGGTCGAGAAGAAGTAACTCGCCCGAATGGTCAACAAGAAATCATTCACGCGAATTATCGAGACGAAGTCATTCGCCTGAAATTTGTACCAACTATACAATAAAACGAAACCAGATGAATCGGGTCGGAAGGAGATAACTTTTCGACCGATTTGCTTTTCATGGAGATAACCGATGCGTTTGATTCGACTAGTGAAATTATTGGCAGTGGTTGTGGCCACCACTGTGGTTCTGACCCAGAATATGGCCTCGGCTCGCGCACTCATCGCGTTGCCGGCCCCCGTAAGCCCTGCCCAAGCGGTGACCTCGGCGACTACCATTGTGATTGGGAAAGTCACTTCCATCTCCAAAGATATGGTGGAAGTCACCGCCTTTGAAGGTGCCCCCAAAGATCAACCCAAACAGCCCTATAAAGTGGCCACCATCAAAATTTCTGAAGCCCTCATGGGGGCCAAGGGGTTGACCGAAATCAAGGTGGGCTTCCCCGCCAATGCAGCCGCTCCGGGAGCTGGAGGCGTTGGTCCCGATGTGGACCTCCCCATCAAAGGCCGCCCCATTCGTCCTGGAATCGGTTTCGGGGCTGTTGCTTTGACCGAAGGCCAAGAAGGGGTCTTCATGCTGAGCCGACATTGGGACGGCGAATTTTATATCCTTGCTGGTGGATTTAATGCCGCCCCGATCGACAAGAAAAACCCCAATTACGATAAACAACTGGCCGAAGTTAAGAAAATCATTGCGGTTCTCAAAGACCCGATCTCGGCTCTGAAGTCGAAGGAGAAAGACGAACGCTTCACGGCCGTCAGCGTTCTCACCAACAAATATCGTAATTGGAACAAACCCACCCCATTTGTGGAAGAAAACCTACCTGCCGAAGAATCGAAACTGATACTCGATGTGATTTTGGAAATGCCTTGGGCCCCCAAGCCTGATGAGACCAACCCCGATTACAACAAGACCCTCAGCAATGCCTTTGGGATTTGGTTGGGCAACGAACAAGGACGTCTCAAGTTCCAGTATCCGCAAATCAAACCGGGCACCCCTCCTGAAGAAATCAACAAGCTCTACGAAGAAAGTGTTGTGAAATTCATCAAAGAAAACCGAGACAAATTCGTTCTCAAACGATTTGTCGAAAAGAAATAAAAACACCGGTTGACTCATCTTTCCGTAAATGGTCACAAATCCTACTCTTAATAGCCCGATCATTTGAACCCGATGCACTTGAGTAGTTGACTAACAACCTATTCACTTGAGTGTTGCCATTTCGTTCCAACGCGGTGATAAAATCGGTATTTTTCTCGAATCCAGTGATGGGCTTTTGCTTGTTCTCACTTGAACTTCCCTACCTGAAATCATAACCATAGTTGTAACAATTCAGGAGGGGAACATGTCGGCATTGGATAGCGTGGAGTTGCTTGGTTTCAATCTCAAACTCCTCGGAAAAAAAACGAAGAAGAATGTTCTCATCTCAGCGGGTAAGACTTCGGACAAAGAGAAAATGTTTCCCGCTATCCAGAAATTATCCCAAATCAACGTGGCCTTTTTTGCCACCCCTGGCACGCACCGGTTTTTGGTCTCGAAAGGAATCGAATGTACGGAAATTCACAAAATCGTCGATAAAAGAGAGCCGAATATCAATTCGTTTTTGCGGGAAAATCGCCTCGATTTGGTCATCAACATTCTCACCGGTAACAACGATTACGATGAAGCCTCGGATTGTAATCTGATTCGTTCGTTGGCCATCGAAAACGGGATTCCTCTGTTCACCGATGTCGATGTTTCGATTCAAGCGATCGAACAACTGGTCAAACGTGACCGCGAAGGATTTTACCGCTACAAACTGCAAGACAAAACCCTACCTTGGGATATGCGTCAAGAGTTCTTGGCGTTGGTCGAGAAGATGGGGGGCTTCACAAGTTATCATGCTCATTACGATAAGGCCTACCTCATCTCTATGGAGAATCTTCGCTTGAGCATGGTGGACATGCAGAAGAAATGGGCCTTGTACAAACACTTAAAAGAGAATTACACCAAAGAAGACCTGATTGAACGGATCAGTCGCGGTGTACAAAAAATGGTCGATCAGGGGGCCAGCTATTGCCGGACACTTTTAGATGCCGATAGTACCGTGAAAACCCTACCGGTCGAAGCCGCCCTCGAAGTGAAAAAACGTTTCAAAGGGCAAATTCATTTCGAGATTGGTACACAACCTTTGCAAGGGGTTCTCGATGATGAATCTCGCGAACAATTCGAGAAATCGTGTGAACTGGCCGATGTGATTGGCGGTTTACCATCGAAGGATCGCCCGACCCCTGAAAAGCACCTCGATATTATCATGCGCATCGCCAAGGAACAAAATAAACGTCTGGATGTACATGTCGATCAGGAAAATAATCCTTTCGAGAACGAAACGGAAATGCTCGCCCGCAAGACGATCGAACACGGGTTAGAAGGACGGGTCTCGGCCGTTCATGCCATTTCTCTCGCTGCCAAACCCGTCTCGGAACAAGATCGCATTATTAAGCTGCTCAAAGATGCGGGCGTGAGTGTGATCGTTTGTCCTTCGGCAGCGATTTCCATGAAACAACTCGACATGACCGCACCGCTCCATAATTCCATTGCTCCGGTTCCTCGACTCTTAGATGCCGGTGTTAAGGTTTATCTCGGTGTTGATAATGTTTATGATCTGTTTATGCCCCTCGTCGATGGGGATATGTGGTTCGAGTGTCGTTTGTTAATGGAGGCTTGCCGCTTCTACGATCTCAAAGCCGTCGCTTCGATTGCTACCGATCGCAGCGGCATCGCCCATCCCCCCCAGTAGTAGTTTTTCCTTTCTCGTCTGGTTCCCCCATCGATTATTCTTCACCCATTGAGGGCATTGAGATAATCTTGTGCGAGAACGAATATGGCCACGATGATCGAGCCAGCTACCATCGCAGCTAGCCCCATCGATGCCATTCTGGCCGTCAGTTGGAGCTTGTCTTCGAGACGTTCTTGATATTGCACACTCAAGCGAGACATCGCTTCGGGAAGTGTGCCGGAAGCCTCGGCGACAGCGATCGTTCCCAATAACTCCTCTGGAAAATCTCGGCACATCCCTAAAGCCACGGAAAGCTCTGTCCCTCGTTTGAGTTTCTTAGCAATGGTTTCGACGATTTCTTTTGGTACTTGCTCACTAGCCTCAAGGCTTAAAGCGACGGCTCGCTCGATCGGCATCGTCGAATCGAGAGTGGTCCCCATCACTAAACAAAAGCGTTGGAGGCCCGCTAGGTGTTGCACGGTACCAAGGCCGGGCACGAGGCGATAGATTTTGGCTGCCAATTCGGGAGGTGAAATTTTCCCGATCAAAACAAAACTGACGAGCATCAAAGTAACGATCACAAAGCCACTCAAGGCCAACCACGCAACGGCCCCTTTTCCCAAAATAAACAGGATCAAACCGGTCAGCAACACGACGGCAAACCCCATCCCCACTTGCAGCAAGGCGGGCACTAATTTGGCACGCAATTGGCGTTGTGCTTTCTCGACCTGTTGAAAGTAACTGGCCAAATTTTGGAATGCTTCGGGCAAACGCCCGCTCAACTCACCTGCTTCTAGAACAGCCAAAAAAAACGTGGAGAATTGATTTGCAAACGGGCGGAACGACTGGTGCAGACTTTCCCCTTGGTTGAGCGATTCAATGACCTGTTGAGAAAAAGAGCGAAACGCAGGACGTTTGCCCAGTGAAGCTAAAATTTTTTGCGGGGTAAGCCCTGCCTGTAACCCTTGCTGGAACCGGCTACACATAAAACTCAAATCACTAGCAGAATAATGGCTCATGCCGGTTGGCTCTCAGAGGGGGACTGACTTACAGGTTTCTCAGATGGGGACTGACTTAAAGGTTTATCGTCCACTCGATCAATATACTCGGCCAAGGCAGCAACGCAAAACGCTCCGAAGGTGTGCCAAAGCCAATGGGTCCCCATAGGCAACCAAGGTGGGTCTCGTTGAGCATCGACCAGACGGAAAAACCAAGCAATCGTGAAGCAGATAAAAGAGGTGACCAACCAACCAAAGGCATAAAAGCGGGTTCGCACTACAACAATGCCAATGGGTAAAAGCACCAGAAGGGCCAACATGGCGTAGGAGAAATTGATCGCAAGCGCCCGAGAGAAGAGCAATCGCCCCGACCCTTGAATGATAAAACCCACCACAATCATCAAAATCACATAAGACCATCGAGGTTTGAGCCGTATCCAAAAGTAAATCGCCACCATCAAACACAGCAGCATAATCGGCAACAGGTCCATGAGAAACCAGCCCACCCAATTGCGCAACCCATGATACAGGGTTCCTCCGACCCCACCGATAAAAAGGATCGGTAAGGCTGCACTCATTAAAGGGCGGGTTTTCCAACGCTTTCTCAGACGAACCAGCCAAATCAGGGTGATGAGCACAAATAAGGCCGCAGAAATAGCATTGTACGGTTCGGCAATGCCGCCGGTCCAAGACGAAAAATCGGGCGTTTCGGTATAAATCGGCCCTCGGTCGGGACCCACTTCGTTGAGGCGTTGCTCGAACTTGGTTGAGAAATTTTCACGAGATTCTTCCAATGGCATATTGATTCCTTAGATTCAAGTCTTAACATTCTTAGGTCAAAGGGACTTTTTGGGACTCTTTTTCGGGAATTTGTCTCAATTTTTTGTCAGTCTCTTGACTCCATTTTAGCTGAGTTTTAAGAAGTGAATTGACTTAAGTTCTTGGGAAAACCTCGACCTTAACTTCAAGAATAATAGATTTTGAAGGTGAACCATTTTCGGGGTAGCGTGTCCTCCGATTTTGGAAAAATGAGATTGACTTCTGGTAACGGATTTCCGATCTTTTATCATCATTCACGACACACCTATGCAAAGGATATTGAGTATGTTCGGTCATTCTCCATTACTCCTATCTGGTTTGCCAGTGGAGGAACCGGTGAAAGAACTTTCTTGGACTTGGTTAACAGAGCTGGAACCTTTGTTGGCTCGAGTCGATGATGAAGATGACGAAGACTACGATGATGAAGATGACGAAGACTACGATGATGAAGATGACGAAGACTACGATGATGAAGATGATTATGACGATGACTATGACGATGAAGACGATGAGTAATTAGAATCCTTATTCTCATCGTCTTCGAGTCAACAGATTTCATCACATCCACAAACGAATCCCATTTCGGCGAGGAAACCTTTTAGGGTCACCGATTTTTGAATCATAAGGCTGGCCCCTGCCGAATAGCAAAGGTATTTCTCGAAATGAAGGTTTACCACTCTTGTTAGAGACAGAAGAACCTCTCGAAATCGAGATTTGTGCTAGCTGGTAGATAAGAAACATCTCAGAATCGACTGGACGTTTCTTGAATTCCAGAAAAAAACAAGGGATTGAAACGGGTGAGAACCCCCTAAGGAATAAATCGATCGAGTTGATTTGTTTTCGTTTCTTGGATTACTTTTGGAGGCCCTTTTTCAAGAACTCGACAAACCGCGGAACATCATTGATCTTCCCTTCATCGTAGGCCGCAACGATTTCAGCTGTTCCCCCTGCTTTGGGCCGGAGTATCACATAAGTCGGCAATTGAATCGTTTTGGTGAGATACTCTTGGAAGCGGATATTGGCTTCGGCATCGGCCTCTCGTTTCGCTTGAGGCGGCGTCGATTCATAAAGGTCCCCAGGCACTTCATCGGTGTAAAGCTGCACCCGACGATATTTCTCCAACAGAGATTTCACCTCCGGTAATGGAAAGACGTTTTTCTCGTTCAGTTTGCAATTCGTACAGGTTTTGCCTGTGAAGTCGAGGAAGACCATTTCATTGGCTTCGTAGGCTTTGAAAAGCGAACCTTTCAGATCGCCGGACCAATCGAGTTCGCCCGGCGAAGGTGTGGAATCAGGCAGTAAGAAGGAATCGACCCAAGCATAAATCGTTCCTTGTGGTCGGGTCCGTTCACCGTGAGCGGTGGTGATCAAACCGGGAGCAAGATAAACAGCAAGTCCCAAGGCACCGAGTGCCCACATTAGCCGAGGAACCCCCACATGAGGTGTGCCATGCTCCGAGCTGTGATCGTGCGGGAGCCGATAAACCCGCAACAAATACAACCCCAAGGCCAAGGAAATAACCACAAAGCCGGCCAAGCCCACATCGTAGGTCATAATCAGGGGTTTATCGAGTGTGCGAAGCTCGGCAGTGCGAAGGAATTTAATCGCAGCGGCTAATTCGAGAAAGCCCATGACCGCTTTGATCGTGGTCATCCAATCCCCCGACTTCGGCAGGGATTTGAGCATCTTGGGAAACAAAGCTAGGAAGAAAAACGGTGCCGCGAATGCACCCGCAAAAGAAATGGCTCCCAGTGCCAGTTCAACGTAAGTGAAATTCCCCGAGGCGGACATCGCAGCAAATCCACCTAAAAACGGGGCCACGCAAGTGAAGCTAATCAGCGAGAAGGTCAAGGCCATGAAAATCGTTCCGATGAATCCCCCCTTTCCTTCTTTCGATGAGGTGAAATTCACCAAGAAGCTCGGCAAGGTCAGATCGAACATCCCGAGCAAACTCAAAGCAAAGACCAAAAAGATCGCGGCAATGACATAATTGGCATAGGCCCCCGTGGAAAGTTTCTGAAAAGCCCCCAACGCAAAGAGCGCTGCCCCCCCTAACACAATCACGATGGTTAGAGCATAAATAATCGCCTGTAGCAGGGCATTGCTGCCTTTCTTTTCCGATTGTTTGAGAAAAACGCTGACCGTCACAGGGACCATCGGGAATACGCACGGTGTGAGTAAGGTAATAATTCCAAACAAGGCTGCCGTGAGTACAAACGAAACGATATTCCCTGATGTGGGTGCCGGTAATGGGTTCGGAACCGTGGACATTAACTCGGCTTCGTAACCGTCAAAGGCTTTGAGTTTGACCGGTATCGATTTCTCGCTAGAAGAATTCGGAGAATTGGGAGCATTCGGATTTTTCGGCGTGAGCGGTAGCTTGGGACCATCGATTGTTTCTTTAGGTTGAGGCGGGTCTTTTTTCTCCTCGGTCTTTTTGGGGTCATCGGCTTTCTTGGGTTCCTTTAACTGTTCCAAGTTCCACAAAGGTTCTTGGCCGCTCATCTGTGCTTCGACTTCTTTGCGAAGGCTTTCTTCGATCGGTACGGGTTCGCCGCTGACCATTACCTTCGCTTCTAAGTTCGCCGACCGAGGGGGCAAACAATTATGTTCATCGCAAATGATATATCGAAATTGCTGAGGCTTGATGATCAATTCCCCCGCAGGCGCTTGTGGAGAGATCACCACAGGAACCGTCCAAGATGCCCCTCCGGGATAGTAACGGAGTTCTCCCTTTTCTCCCCCAATTTTGATTTTGGGGTTCGGCGGGGCTGCCCCTAGCCCCGCAAAGAAGTAAGGCTGACCTTTCGGGAATAACAATGTATTGTGCGAAGCATGTTCCAAAGGATCGGGTTGAATCAGCGGGTAGGTTTGATATTCGTTGCTGCGGAGCTTGATTTCGATCGTAAATTTGACGGTCTGTCCGGGACGAACTTCGGTAGGTTCAACGGTTGCTCGGACCGATTTGACAGCGGTTTCGTGAGTTAAGCGGGGTTGGGCTTTTCCTTCGGACAAAGGAAAAAAAAGCCCCAGAACGAACAACACCCCAGCAACAGACTGCTTCATAAAATCTCTCTACAAAACAACAGAGAACGGGCCGACTCTTCTTAGATGTTGATTAGACGCTCCGGTTACGTTTTTTTATCAAACGTGTTTGTTTACATTCATCGCGTGAGGACACACGCTCCGCTGACATTTGGCTATCCAACGTGTTGGCTCACCGTGATTACAACACTTTTGGAGGTCGGGGTATGACTGAACTCTGCCGTGCTATCGAGCGGTACCAAGACGTTCGTCTCGGGGAAATAGGTCGCAGTGCAACCACGAGGAATATCGTAACACAACACCACAAAACGCTTCGCCGTTCGGGTGACCCCATTGTAATGGCTATGCAGATCAACCAAACTTTTCTCTTCGAGACCAAGGCGTTTCATATCCTCGGCATTCATCAGAATGACCCGTCGTTCTTGATAGATACCTCGATAGCGATCATCTAAACCGTAGATGGTAGTGTTGAATTGATCGTGGGTGCGGATCGTCATCATCAATAATTGATCCGGTTGCAGATGCCATTCCAATAAAGGGGAAACAGAAAAAATAGCCTTTTGGCTTGCCGTGGAAAAATGACCTTCGCGAGGAGGATTCGGCAAATAAAATCCACCTTTTTGGCGAACCCGTTGGTTGAAATTTTCAAAGCCCGGAATCACCCGACTGATTCGTTCACGGATGAGATCGTAGTTGCTCGCCAAGGTCAACCAAGGAATCCCGTATTTGTGACCTAGTGTTTTTTCTGCCATACGGGCAACAATCATCGGCTCGCTGAGCAGATGTTCGCTGGCTGGTTTGAGACGCCCCTGAGAGGCTTGAACCACCCCCATCGAATTTTCGGTGGTCACAAATTGCGGACCGCTCGCCTGAAGGTCGATCTCGGTTCGACCTAAGCAGGGAAGAATCAAACCCGTTTGACCGGTTACCAAATGGGAACGATTGAGCTTGATCGATATTTGAACGGTCAAGCGACAATTACGAAGAGCTTGAGCGGTGGTTTCGGTATCTGGTGTGGCAGAAAGGAAATTCCCCCCTAGGGCAACAAACACTTTGGCTCGGCCGTCCCGCATGGCACGAATGGCTTCCACGGTATCGTAACCATGATGTTCTGGCGGCCTAAAACCAAATTCCTTTTCGATATTTTCGAGTAACCATTTCGGTGGCTTTTCCCAAATCCCCATCGTGCGATCGCCCTGAACATTGCTATGGCCTCGCACCGGACAAACCCCCGCACCCGCTTTGCCAATGCTCCCCCGTAGCAGCAAGAGGTTTACCACATCTTGAATGGTCGCAACCGCATTTTTATGCTGGGTTAACCCCATGGCCCAACAGGCAATGATTCGTTCACTTTTGCCAAGAAGTTCTGCCACCTCGGTGATACTCTCGCGAGTTAAACCCGATTGTTCAACGATGGTGGACCAATCGAGCTTTTCCAGCGATTCACGCAGTTCGGCAAACCCTTCGGTTTTCTCCTGAATGAAGGGGGTGTTGATCTGCCCTTTTTCGAGCAAAAGTTTCATGACACCGCGAAGAAGGGCCATATCCCCGTTGATGCGAACCTGAAGGTAGTGGTCGGCCAAGGGGGTAGCCCAGCCTAGCATGCCGCCGAGCTGTTGCGGATTCTTAAAGCCCAGAAGGCCCGCTTCTTTCAGAGGATTGACGGCAATGATTTTCGCACCGGCCTGCTTGGCCTTTTGCAAAGCGGTGAGCATGCGGGGGTGATTCGTTCCCGGATTTTGCCCGAGAATGAGAATCACTTGCGCTTTCTCGAAATCATCGAGTTTGACCGTCCCTTTACCGATGCCGATGGTCCGATTCAGAGCGGTCCCGCTCGATTCGTGACACATATTCGAGCAATCGGGAAGGTTATTGGTACCAAAGGCACGGACAAACAATTGGTAAAGGAAGGCCGCTTCGTTCGAGGTTCGGCCCGAGGTATAAAACAAGGCTTGGTCGGGGGAATCGAGGCGATGTAATTCGTGAGCAATCAACGAAAAGGCATCGTCCCAAGAAATTGGCTCGTAGTGTTTCGAGCCGGAGCGGAGAACCATCGGTTCCGTGAGTCGGCCTTGTTGACCGTGCCAATAGTCGGTGTGTTGTCCGAGTTCTTCGATGGAGTATCGGGCAAAAAAATCGCGAGTGATCTTGCGAGAATCGGCTTCCCAAGCGATGGCCTTGGCCCCGTTCTCGCAGAACTCGGCCACGGAACGATGATCGTCAGGGTCGGGCCAAGCGCAACTGGTGCAATCGATCCCCTGATGTTGATTGAGCAAAGCCAAAGCTCGTGTGCCTCGCCCGACACCCGCTAACCCCCATGTGTGAGCCAACGATTTGACGACAGCTGTGAACCCCGCCGCAGCGTGAGCCGCTTGGCCGGTTTTCAAACCAGTTAGTTCTTCGGGACACAGTTCGGGTGGGTGCGATTGGTTTTGGCTCACGGTACACCTCGGAAGAAGGCACTATTCATTTTAGGAATTGTGTGGTGGATCGAAACGCCTAAGGCCCAAGTTCCGATTGGTTCGCAGCGAAATCGATTCTTCTAATCCCCCTTCAAATTGAATGACCGAGCGCCAATTTTCCAGCAACAATCGTTCTTGAAGGGTATTGAGTCTTTGACGGGAAACGGTATTGCCATGGATGTCGAGCCGTTTGAGTGAATGAACGAAGGTGGCCTTTTCCAGATGCTCTGCAATGCGATCGCTCAAAAGACATTCGGAAACATCTAGTTCCCGTAATTCTTTCAGATAAGGGGAACGACACAAAATCGCAAAACCCTGATCTCGGAGCGGATTGCGATCGAGTCGGAGGTGTTCAACCGCTTGCAATTCCGGAAACGAGCAGAGCATCTCAAGGGCGACGGCATCGAACTCACAACGCCGCAGATCAAGAGTTTTTTGGGCCAACACCGCCTGACGCAAGCGTGGAGAGCTGAGAAGGATGCTCATTCCCGTAGGACCAATGGGGTTATGGCTTAGAATCAATTCTCGCAGTTGGGGGCCACGCCAATTTTCGACGAATCGCAAAATCATGTTGGGGTTAAAGTCACAACTGGTGAAATCAAGCCGGTGCAGATTTTGCCAATCGCCCATACAAAAACGTTCCAACGAGGCCATTTCCCATTCAAAATTATCCGCCAAATTTAAGCCGCGTAACTGAGAATGATGGGGCCATCGGGTGAGTTCCCGAATCCCTTGCTGGGTGATTCGCAAACCTTGCAAGCCCAAGTGACGAACCCGCAACGGGCCGGAAAATCGGCTGATGATTTGGCAGATTTCATCTCCATTTTCGCCGGCAGGAAACTGGATCGAGTCGGCCTCGAACAAGTTCGGGATTTGAGAAAGCAATTCCGGCGAAAACCCCTCGGAAAGGAGGGTCACGCTCCGAATCGGGAAATGACGAAACAAGTAGGGAGCATGTTGTTTCAGTTTGGGAACCGTGATTGAAATTTTCTCGGGTAAGCCCCGCTCGAAGGAATAGCCATCGACCATTTTGGCTAATTCTTCGGTCCAAAGTTGAGCACTTTGAACTAAGGCTTGTTCTTGCAATTGGTAAAGAAATTCCGCACGAGGATCGGTCTCAGAAAGGCTCCGCAAAGCCAATTGCGCCCGAATCAATTCCGCCCGATGAGGTAAATGATTCTCGGCATAATAATCCGCCAAGATGAGCCGATAGTCATCGTTATCGGGTTCGTCCAGAATTTTTTCGATCAATTCACGTTCACTCAAACGACTCATGGCGGACCATCCCCTAACTGCCAACGGTTTCCTTCCCCAAAATGGAACCTCTATCGTTGCCTCCGAGAAGGAACTTCATCATCACTTTCAAGAAGGGGCCTCATCATCGTTCCCAAGGAATGAGCATTATCGTTTCTTTCAGGGAACGACCGTTATCGTTTCTTTCAAGGAACAACCGTTATCATGATCGTTCCCAAGGGGGTGTATCATCGTCGTAAGGGTCCGCAGTTTGGGCCATGAGCAATTTTCGGGTTTGCGTAAATGTCTGATAGCAACGCAGAGCCAACCAAGTAAAAATCACCGTGCCGAGAATTCCCGGAGTGATAAAGTCGATGTTCGGTTCTTTCAAAAAGGGAGGCGTTTGATTGAGGTATCGAAGCCAACCCAAAGCCGCAATTGCAGTGGCCAACACAAAAGAAAACCCGAGTGTGAAAAGGATACCCCACTTGCGATTGAAATAAGTGGTGATTTCCATCATAATCCGCCCGCCCGGAAACGGATAAATGGGCAACGAAAGTATAATCGCCCAATAGAAATTCATCAGTTGCAAAAGTAGGTAAGCTAACTGAGTGACCACATTGTTATTCTTCCAGTTCATTTGTTGATCGGAATAGAACACCAAAGCATACAGCCCCAAATGAGCCAAGGGAGTTGCCGCGGCCACCATAATCCGTTGTAAACGAAGGGGAGGTTCTGCCTCGGGAAAGACGCCGCCGCCGAAATCTTGCACAATCACTAACGAGCGTAAATTGTACGAGCGATAGATCAATGCTGGTGCCAAATAGCCAACGAGAATCGAGATCAAAAAACAAACAATATCGACCGCGATAATCAACCCAGCCACAGGGGGATTCGCCAAGGCCCCGACCTGATAGGCCAAGAAAAGGGCAAAGAAACCGGCAAACAGCCAAAACAATGGTTTGATTTGGACTTTGATTCCCAAGAAACCAAAACGTATTTCCAGTGGAGATTTGGGAAGATTGGTCAAGTGATAATCCTCAAAGTAAACCTATCGGGAGTGTATTGTACATAATCAAATTATGATAGGGATATTTATCGAGGCTTCGGATTCGAGAACACCGAAGGAGTGTGATTTATTACCATTTGAGAGACCTCAACCTTTTAATAACAACGATGAGAACACATATCGAGACCCCTCAACATTCTGACACAAATCAGATCGTGCTCCCTCATCTCAAAAATTCGGTGAGGAATTGGCCCCACCCCCTAGCTGGTTTCCTAGTATATAGGAAGTAGGTCGCTCGGGGTGTCCTTATGGGTAAGGACTGAGATAAAACCCGATGCACCCGATCCGGATCATACCGGCGTGGGGAAGCGACAAAAGGCGATTGATTCCCTTTTTGAGTATCAATCAAAAACGACCCCTCCTTTTGTTGGCTCCATTTCCCTTCGATTATTTTTGGTTCTTTCTTAAGGATAATGTTCATGACGCAGATAGAAGCAGCCCGTCAGGGAATCATCACTCCCGAAATGGAATATGTTGCGAAACGGGAAGACTTGTCTCCCGAACTAATTCGTTCGGAGGTGGCTCGGGGCCGTATGGTAATTCCGGCCAACATTTATCACCTGAAAAAGAAGCTCGAACCGATGTGCATTGGCATTGCATCGAAATGCAAAATCAACGCCAACATCGGTAATTCAGCAGTGACGGGTAAAATCGAGGATGAACTGGAAAAGTTGCACACAGCGGTTCACTTGGGCGCCGACACGGTGATGGACCTTTCGACGGGCGGCAACATCGATGGCATCCGTCAAGCGATTATCGATGCCAGCCCCGTGCCGATCGGTACGGTTCCAATCTATCAGGTGATTCAACAAGTCAAAGATGTGGGTGATATTACTCCCCGAATGATGCTCGATATGGTCGAACATCAGGCCAAACAAGGGGTCGATTACATGACGATCCACGCAGGGGTTTTGCTCGAATACGTTCCGCTGACCCGAAATCGCGTGACGGGAATCGTCAGCCGTGGAGGCTCGCTGATGGCAGAATGGATGGTGTTGCATCACAAGCAGAACCCTTGGTATACGCATTTCGATGAGCTATGCGAGATCATGCGTGCCTACGATGTGACCTTTTCTCTTGGAGATGGATTGCGTCCCGGTTCTTTGGCCGATGCCAATGACGAAGCGCAATTTGCAGAATTGAAAACTCTCGGCGAGTTGACGCTCAAGGCTTGGGAACATGGTTGCCAAGTGATGATCGAAGGGCCAGGACATATCCCCATGCACCTCGTGAAAATGAATGTTGAAAAACAACGTCAAGAATGTCACGAAGCCCCCTTCTACGTTCTGGGGCCTTTGGTTACCGATATTGCTCCGGGCTATGATCATATCACCAGTGCGATTGGTGCAGCTTTGGCGGCCGAAGCGGGGGCGGCCATGTTATGCTATGTGACACCGAAAGAACATTTGGGATTACCAAATAAAGATGATGTGCGCCAAGGAGTGATTGCTTACAAGATTGCCGCTCACGCGGGGGATATTGCCCGTGGACGCAAAGGAGCTAGGGATCGAGACGATGCTCTTTCCAAAGCACGTTTTGAATTCGATTGGAATCGTCAGTTTGAATTGTCTCTCGATCCAGAAACGGCCCGTCGCATGCATGATGAGACCCTCCCGCAGGAAGTCTTCAAAAATGCCAAATTCTGTAGCATGTGTGGCCCCAAGTTCTGTTCCATGCGAATCACTCAAAATGTCCGAGAATTAGCTGATAAAGCCGAGAAAATTTCCCTAGAACTGGTTAGTGGAAAATCATGATTTTTCATGAACTGTGTTCATCCAGAATGGCACGAGATAGGTCTGCTTAAAGGGTAGTAGTCAAATCAATCAATCAATCCCCAAGGTCAAGCTATATATATATTCGAGAGGTTGGAGAATTTCACGCACCTAGACTGTGCAAACTCTTTCCAATAGTTGCGGCTATCAAATCGCTAAATTAATATGAGACATCCTCTAATTAAATTCTTATGAGAAGTCAAATTTTTTATTGACAAGGTCTCATCATGGGTATAATGTGGATCTCAAAGAAATCCCTTCATACACTATCTTTCTACCAGTTGATCGGGTAAGTTATCAGGTTATTGAACATGAAGGAATTTCAAAAGAAACAGGTTGAGAAGAGTCATGAAAATAGTATCAAAATTCTTCTCCGTTTTAATTGTTACGCATGTCACTATTAATATGACAATAGCTTTCGAGCCTGAGGTACTCGAAAAATTAAAAACAAGGCAAGCTAAGTTTAAAACAGTGAATGTCCAATTTGAATGGTCTCAAAGATATGCTGCAGGCGCTATCAACGAGATTCATGGCCAATCTATATCACCTATCATAGGTAGCTCCCCAAAAAAAGAACATAATCTGGGAACTTTTCCTACGGAAGAAACAGTGTTGACATCCTCAAATCGTTGCTGTTGTGAGGATGAAAACATACGTTTTGAACTGAATCATTGGAAATTCTACATAAGTGATCAACTTGAAAGACGGTTTGTGAGATCGAATATCGTGATTGTTATGGGGCCAAAAGGATTGAAATCGCTTTATCCTAATGGACTGATTTCTGAAGCGACAACAGGCTCGGGAAACATATATGGTGACAGAAATTTTTGGGAAGGTTTAGAACCAATTCCGCCTGCTTTTCCCCTCATTTTCCATTATAGGCCTCTTAGCAAAAAATTGGCTATTTATGATCTCGAACGATTTAAATCAATGAATGTTGAACTCAATCTCCAATCACGAAAGGCAAAGGAATATCGCTATCAATCAAACTCAGGCTTAACGCTATCGATCTGGTTAGATACCGAAGATGCCACATTATTACGAATGATTCAATATAATAAGGGACAAATTATCACACAAACTAACTGTAATTATTCCGAATACCAAGGAACCAAGGTTTTATCTAACATAGAATTCCAGTATTTCTCCAAAAATGGAAAAATATTGACAGATTCGCAAATTAATTTCGAGACAAATTTTGCTGAACTTGCCAAAAATAAATTTGATATAATATTCCCACAAAACACGTCAGTATACGATCATTCTTCAGGAACAAGATACTTAATCGATTCCAAATTAAGAATGATACCTGTTGATGAATTTCATAAGCCAACAGGTGCCCCATCGATTTCTCAACAAGAAATTGCTATTTCATCAGACGACCTATCAACTATTTGGTATTTTGTGGTTTTGATTAGTCTTATTGTGATACTAGTAAGTCTTTATGTTTTCATGAAATATCGAAGCAAAAAATGAGTTCACACCATTTCTCGGATTAATTACTATAAAAATGTCCACCATTTTTAAGCTCATTATCATTTTAACAATTATTGGCACAATCGAAATCTTAAGTAGTGATACCCAAGAGTTATCTGCTCAGTCTTCTCCCCCATTTGATAACCAATGTCGTATGCGACGGGAACATTATTTTTGCCCAGATATACCACCTACGACAGATACCCCCTGTATTAGGTTCCACTTACCTTGTTGTAATCTATGTATGCCTCGACTCTCGCATAGATGTGTTCGAGATGGCAGTTCTAAAAATAATTGTAAAAGGCAGTTTTGGGAGAAACTAAAGTATTGGTTCGATATTTTAATAGTTGTAAAACGACCTGTTCTTGTGAAAATGGTATCTCAGTAATTGAAGCAACTGAACCTCTCACTGAAGATGTTACTAAAGCAACAATTATTGATCGTTATATATGTGAGTAATGTTTTTTTCTTGAGATGATATATAAGTATCTTGTATTCACATGAATCACCAAAGGCTATCTGTGAAACCAACTTTTCAAACTCGATTAGAGACTCAATTTATTCCAAATAAAAATGGCATCTCCTGTGAATTGCACTCATATTGGGGGATGACTTTACTAGAACTACTGGTCACGATTGCTATTATCTCCATTTTCATTAGCATAGTTCTTCCTGCGGTACAACGAGTTCGACGCACGGCATACCAAATCTCCTGTGTCTCCCAAGTGAAACAATTGGGATTAGCCAGTCATGATTATCATGGCAATCATAACCACTTCCCTCCTGCGTGTGATTATCCTTATGGTGCACGTTCTTATCGCGGAATTCCTTGGACCACAAATTTATTGCCCTATTTGGATCAACCTGTTTTGGCTCAACAGGCATTATCACTCACGACCTATTACCCAATTCTACATTCGAGTGGTTTTGACGATCATTATTTGGTAGCTAAAACTTTAGTTCCGATTTATTTGTGTCCGGCAGAAAAACGACAGTTCAAAGTGGATTACGCAAATCGAATAATGTACGCATTAAAATCTTATCTTGGGATTTGCGGTACAGGCCCATATGAAGATGACGGTATTATGATACCGAGTTCGGATTTTAGGCTCCCTAGTATGAAGAGGTTTATCTCTGCTGCAGACGTGACAGACGGTCTTTCCAATACCTTGATTTATGGAGAACGTCCCCCCAGTGAAATCCTTAATACAGGAATGATTCATTTTGGTGGTTGGTATATGTCAGCAGAAACTTGCGAACCAGATATGACATTATGGGCCGGTCGAAATGATAATTCTCCCCCATATGGTCTCAATTGTCGAGTCAGTTGGGAACCGCTTCGCTCCGGACGATTGGGAACGGGCTGTCACCAATATCATTTTTGGTCTTTACATGGCCCCGGTGCTACTTTTGCGTTGGCAGATGGTTCGGCTCGATTCATTCGGAATGAAGCTAATAGCGTGCTGCGAGCCATGGCTAGCCGCGCTGGCGGAGAGGTCTTTACCTTAGATTGAGTTCACCTTATCTGGTCCCATTGGTTATCCTTTTCATTCGTCAATTCAACGATCCTCGTTCCTGCGTTTGACCACTTCAAACCTTCAATCCCTCTTAAATCATTCTGCAAATTGTCGAGTTAGCGGGGCCGGTACCAATCGTCGATAAGTTGGGGAATTGCTTTCTGTTCGTGGGACGAATCCCTATACTCAAATGAGATGACTGCGGTAGGGAATTGTAGGTGACATCATGATGCGACAGTTAATGTGTCTCGGTCTATTGTTGGTTCCTCTGATTGCTTGGTCTCAAAGTAAGGGGCCTAACGAATCGGATATTAAAGAAGCCATTGAGAAATTCAAAATCGAACGGACCGAGGCCGCCAAAAAATTTTCCCCCGACAGCATCAAACCGGCCGACGAAACGATCAAAAAAGCGGAAGAGGCCTTGAAAGATGGTTCGTTGAAGGATGCCGCTCGGTTGACCCGTGAAGCTCGCTGGCAACTTCCCTATGTGCCGAGTGACCTTCCCGAGAATGTCGAACGGGTCATTGGCCTGAATCGCATGCGTCACAACGCCAAGGCCAACAAGGTTGTTTTCGCAGGGAGCAATCAACAGGTTCTTTCTGCCTCGGACGATGGCACCGTTCGACTTTGGGATTTGGGCAACGGGCGTGAAGTTCGTCGCTATAGTCCATCCAAAGAAAAGGCTCGCGGGCTAGCCGCCACGCGTGATGGGAAACTCTTTGCCGTGACTTATCCGAATGAAATTCATCTCGTCAAAACCGAAACGATGGAACGGGTACACTTGCTAAAAGGTCACGAAGGGGTCATCGAAGCCCTTGTCTTTAGCGAAGATGGCACACAATTAGTTTCCGGTGGCGATGATACCAGCATCCGTTTATGGAATGTGGCTGATGGGAAAGCAGGAATCATTCTCAACCCCGATTATAAGACCGATAAAGAAGGCTCGTACAAACAAGTTTCCAGCCTGAGCATCTCAAAAGATGGTAAGTTTATCCTCTCGGGCGATGCTGGTGGAAATATCCGTGTGTGGGACCCCAGCAAGCCGGAAGAGAAACGAATCGTCACGGGGATCGAAGCTCATCGAAATGGTCGAGTGACCTCGGTTCTGTTCGGTGGGGGGGATAGCAAAGTCATTTTCTCTTGTGGTGCCGATGGGATCGCGATGATGCACCCCGGATACGATCCTTCTGGAAAAGAAATTGGCTTCTCAACGAAAAAGTTCGACTCTAAAGCTGGTGGTTCGGATGCCCCTTTGACCGCAATGGCCGTGACCGCAGATGGGAACTACATGCTCACCGGCTCGGTCGATACCAGCATTCGCGTTTGGGACATCAAAAATGGTCGTGTGATTCGCATTTATCCCGGCCACACCGCAACGGTGAACGCGATTGCTCTTTCTCCCGATGATCGCACATTCGTTTCTGTTTCTGACGATCAATCGGTGAAATTGTGGACCTTGGCCGTTGCCGATGAACATGACAACTTTGATGATCATAAAGGGATTGTCTGGTCTGCTGCTTTAAGCCCCAACGGGAAATTGATTGCCTCGGGGGGAGCCGATCGAGTCATCATCATTCGAGAAACCCGCGGCGGGAAAATTCTCCATCGTCTCGAAGGGCATACTGCAGCGATTACCAAAGTGGCATTCTCACCCAAGGGAGATATTTTGGCCTCTGCCTCGGGCGATAGCCTCGTAAAACTCTGGGATGTCAAAACCGGTGCGCTCATTCGGGATTTGAAAGCCGCGACCAAACCCGTTATGGCAATTGCTTTTTCTGATGATGGCAATTTCCTGTTAACGGGGGGCATCGATAAAAAGGCCCGCCTGTACGATGTGACCAAGGAGACCCCGCCGATCGAATTTCCCGAAAATCGCTCGGCCATTAGTACGGTCACTCTTCGCAAAGGTGGAAAATTCGCCGTGGTCGGTTCCGCTGATGGTCAAATTCGTTGTTACGATCTCACGGCAGCTCCCAAAGAAAGCGGAACCCCAATTGTCGCTCACACCTTGGGGGTTTACTGCGTTCTTTTCGATCCCGATGGCAAAAGACTGGCCACCAGTGGGGGGGATGGCTCCGTGAAAATTTGGACAGTGCCGCCGATGGGGACCCCTTCGCTAGAATTTGAACTCAAACCCTCGAACAAGCCCACCGCATCCGTGCAATTCTCGGCCGATGGTCGCCTGTTGGTTTGTGCCGGTAGCGATGCGATCATTCGGATTTTCGACCTGAACGACAAAAAAGAAATTCGTTCCCTTCGAGGTCATAGCGATTGGGTTTCGTCCGTGGCCTTCAATAATTCCGGCAGCAACATTCTGTCTTGCTCTGTTGATAAAACGGTGAAACTCTGGGAAATCGCCTCGGATGAAGCCGCCAAAGGAGTGGGGCATTCTGGTCCCGTGACGGCCGTGGCGCTAAGCCCTGATGGCAAATTGGCTGCCAGCGGCTCGGAAGACCGTACCATCCGGATTTGGAATACCGATAACGGGGCCGAACTTTTTGTGTTGGGTCGCGAAAACAATGGGCATCGGGGCAAAATTATTGCCCTTGCCTTTGACTCGACCGCCAAAAAATTGATTAGCACCGGCGAAGATAACAAACTGTTGATTTGGAATGTCGAAACCGGTCGGCTGATCCGTGAAATCAACGATGTGGAACGGATTCCGGTTGTCGTCACTAGCCCTAAGAAGGATAAATTCGTGATTTGGAATTACCACAATAAAACCAATGACGACGTGGATAATTCCCTTCGGGTCTTTGATTACGATGGGAAACGATTGAGCAACCTCCTTGAAAAAGGGGGCAAGGTTGCCTGTATCGGATTTAGTTCCGACTGCGAAGCCGCCGTCATCGGTTTCAATGATGGGGCCGTGCGGATTTGGAAACTCGATCCTCAAGAACGAATCGGGGGCGATTGGATTGCCTTTAACGAAGGAGTAGGAGATATCGGGATCACTTCAGATAAATCGAAAGTGATTGCTGCCGATCCGCATTGCAAAGTCAAAATCTACGATGTGGCCGGCAAAAAGGAACTCAAAGAGATCGAAACCTTCAAAGCGGTCGGCGATACCAAACCAACTTTGGCAGGCTTGCTCGTCAGTCCCGATGGTAAGTATTTTTCTGTTCTCGATGCCACCGGCGGCGTGAAATTATTTAAGGTAGAGGATGGCTCGGAAGTCCGCTCGTGGAAACTTCCCTCGGCAGTGAATTCACTAGCTTTCAATGCCGATAGCACGAAGATCATCACTGCCAACGCCGATGGAACCTTGATGCTCCTTTCCTTACCCAAATAATGCGATTCTTGAATAATCGCCCACCTTTTAGAACCTCGGATAATCTCAAAATTATTCCCCTGAATATCGCCGACTCTTCTCAACTTGATTCCCATAAATATCGCCGACTTTTCTTGAGATGATTTCTTTGAATATCGCCGGTTCATCTCAACTTGATCTTCCCGAAAATCGCCTGATCTTCTCAAGACCATTACCCTGAAATGCACCGTATCTTCAGACGATATTCTCCCACCCTTGAGAGTATACAGGGTCTTGTTTACTAATAGGCCCATCTCCCCAACCTGTTGCCTTTTACGTTTCAGGTTCTAGACAGATTCGCCTTCTTAAATAAATCTACATAACTCTCTCTTGGTCGAATTACTTTTATACTCTATTTGGGGATCAGCAAACCAATGGCGACGTTAAACGACCGTAAAGCAATCATTAATTCGATTGCCACCAGCGAATTTCAACTGAATCGGGTTGATATTGCTCATGATCATTTCAAAGATTGCTTTGGAGAGTTAGTTTTCAGCGAGGCCGTGCAACGAGAGCGTTTGCCCAAGCCCATTTACAAGGCATTACAAAAGACCCTTCGGAAAGGAGAACGTCTCAGCGAAGAAATTGCTGATGCCTTTGCCAGTGCGCTGAAAGATTGGGCCTTGGAAAAAGGGGCCACCCACTATACGCACCAATTCCAGCCGATGACAGGGATCACGGCGGAAAAGCACGATTCGTTTATCTCCCCAAATGGAGATGGGACCGCGATTGCAGAATTCAGCGGGAAGGAACTGGTGAAGGGGGAACCCGATGCTAGCTCGTTCCCCTCAGGCGGGATTCGAGCCACCTTCGAGGCCCGAGGTTACACTGCATGGGACCCGACCAGCCCGCCTTACATTATGGAATCTCCCAATGGGGCCACCTTGGTGATTCCGACGGCGTTCGTCTCTTGGACGGGGGAAGCACTCGACAAAAAGACCCCCTTGCTCCGCAGTATGGATGCCCTCTCCGAACAAGCCAAACGAATCTTGAAATTATTTGATAAGAAGGTGGACCGAGTCTTCACCACAGTCGGCCCCGAACAAGAGTACTTCTTGATTGATCGACAATTCTACTTGTCCCGCCCCGACCTGATTAACGCAGGCCGAACCCTTTTCGGTGCCAAGCCTCCCAAAGGTCAGGAAATGGAAGACCAATACTTCGGCTCCATTCCCGAACGGGTGATTGCTTGCATGGCCGATGTGGAAATGCAACTTTACAAACTCGGTGTGCCGGTCAAAACTCGTCATAATGAAGTGGCCCCGTCCCAATATGAAATTGCTCCCATCTTCGAGAATAGCAACGTCGCGACCGATCACAATCAACTCACAATGGAAGTGATTCGTCGAACGGCACCGGCCTACGGGTTGGCCGCACTATTCCACGAAAAACCTTTTGCTGGGATCAACGGGTCCGGAAAACACAACAACTGGTCCATGGCCACCGATGAAGGGGAAAACCTTCTGAATCCGGGCGATACCCCGCACGAAAATGCTCAATTCTTGGTCTTCTGTACTGCGGTGATTCGAGCTGTGGCCAAATACCCCGAATTGCTCCGTTTGACGGTAGCTACCGCTGCGAACGATCACCGCTTAGGGGCCAACGAAGCCCCCCCTGCCATTATCTCGATTTTCTTAGGTAGCCAACTTCAAGAGGTGATTGAACAGCTCGAAGCTGGTACCTCGAATCCGACGAAGAAGAGCGAGTTCATGGAAATTGGCGTTTCCGTTTTACCGAAACTTCCCAAAGATGCCGGCGACCGCAACCGCACCAGCCCCTTTGCCTTTACGGGGAACAAATTCGAGTTTCGCGCCGTAGGCTCTTCTCAATCGATCGCAGGACCCAATACCGTTCTGAATACCATCGTCGCCGAATCTTTGGATTACATTGCCACGGAATTAGAATCGCGAATCAAGGCAGGCAAATCGTTGCCGGCGGCCATTCAAGATTTGCTCCCCAGCATTATCAAAGAAAGCAAAAAAGTTCTTTTCGATGGGGACGGGTACAGTGCAGAATGGCACGCCGAAGCAGAACGCCGTGGCCTACCAAATCACAAGAACACGGTCGATGCCCTCCCTGTGGTCATTCGCAAAGATAGTATCGAACTGTTCACGAAGTACAAGGTCTACACCGAAAGTGAATTGAAGTCCCGCTACAACATTCTCTGCGAAACCTATGTGAAGACCATCACCATCGAAGGGAAACTCACTCGGTTCATGGCCCACAATCAAATTCTCCCTGCGGTGTTACGCTATCAAAACGATTTGGCCGCTACGGTGAATGCCTCGAAGGCGGCCGGCGCGGATGTTTCCGCTGCCAGCAACTTACTCAAATCGGTGTCCGAAGGTGCTGCCAAACTCGCCAAAGCGATTGCTGAATTGGATAAGGGCTTAGAACATCATCCCAAAGGCGAATTGATCGATCATGCTCGCTATTCACGCGATGTCATTATCCCCGCGATGAATGCTGTCCGCGAAGCCGCCGACGAGTTGGAAACTATGGTCGCCGATGATTTATGGCCTTTGCCCACCTACCGCGAAATGTTGTTCATCAAGTAAGCCTATTCCCAAGAGAGTTTTTCTATTCAGAAAAAGGTTAGAGTTTTTCTCTCACCAAAATGATAATCAGAAACTCTCTCTCATCAGAACGAAACTCGGTGAAACGATTCGGGTGGGCGAGATTCCTAGGAATTTCGCCCACCTTGTAATTGGATTGGGAAAAATGGATTAGAAACGGGTTTAGCAAATGGGAGAGGAATGCAACCACCGATTCACCAACCCACGCAGCAGGCCAGAGAATAACTTCTTGGGAAGGAATAGCCCTTTTTAGAGAATCCCAGGCGCAGCCACTCGAATCCCTTTCAGGGCCATCTTGAGCTGTTCGGGGCTGGGGGCATATTCCAAAGCAACGGTTTTATCGACGTGGCCCCCTTCCACGAGATTCCGAAGGTTCTCGGTGAAATCGACCATTCCTTCTTGAATACCGATTCGGATGGCATCGAGAATTTGATGATCTCGACCTTCGGCGATGAGTTTGCGAATGGTCGGGTTTACGATCATCACTTCGTTGGTCGGAACCCGAGGTTTCTTCAACCCCTTGATGAGTTTTTGTGCCACAATGGCCTTGAGGTTATTCGCCAAGGCTTGACGAATCGCAGGGTGTTTTTCAGGGGGGAACAAGTCCAAAATACGGTTGATTGTGGTGGCCGCACTCGAAGCGTGGATTGTACCAAAGACCAAGTGCCCCGTCTCGGCAGCATGCACAGCCGCCTCGAAGGTTTCAATATCCCGTAACTCACCCACGAGGATCACGTCGGGGTCTTGTCGCACGGCATCTTTCAAAGCCTTGTGCCAGTCCTTACTATCCAAACCAATTTCCCGTTGGTTGATGTAGGATTTTTTATCGGTGAAGGTAAACTCAATGGGGTCTTCGATCGTGAGAATGTGCAAAGGTTCTCGTTCGTTAATATAATCCAGCATCGCAGCGATCGTGGTCGATTTCCCCGAACCGGTCACCCCCGCGAGAATCACCATCCCTTCCGAGAAGTGGCACAATTTCTCGATACTATCGGGAAGTCCCAAATCTTTGAAGCTGGGAATATGGTTGTTGACCCGTCGCGAAACCAATGAAAGTCGGCCCCGTTGTTTGAACAGCGAAACCCGGAAACGGCATTCATCGTTACCGACCACCCAAGAGAAGTCCACACCCCCTTCTTTTTCCAGAATCTCACGGTGGTTTGGTTTCAGGATCGGGTAAAAGTACCGCTCCATATCTTCTTGAGTCAGGGGTTTCATATCGGTTCGGCGAATGTCACCGCGCAGACGCACCATGGGGGGTTGCCCCACTTTGAGATGTAAGTCAGAAGCCTCGAGCTTCATGACCATGCGGAACAGTTTATTCACCTCGGGTTCTTTTGGTTTCGTGGTGATGGTGGGTTCCGCTTCGGCAGGAGTGGCATCGTCGATCACATCCTCATCACGGGGTTCCAAGTTTGTGGCCATGCGATTATCCTCTAAAAATGAAATGAATGAGAATAGGGATATTGTGACAGGTCATTCGCGGTTAGGGAAGTGCAAAAATGAGTCTCTCCGCGAGAAATCCCCTCTCCGGATTTGGGCTTCATGTAGGGCTGGTGAAGATCGCAGAGAATCACAGTCTTCGATCAATTTTCTTAGCTGAGTCCCTCAGGAAGGGGGGCCGATTATAGGTTCCCTTCCTTCGTAGGCTCGGCTACGGCGATTCTTACTTGAGTTCCCCAGTATGCCCTTTGATTTCAACAAAAGGTTCTTTGCGCCCGCCGAGGTGCTTGGCCAGAAATTCTTCGGTCATCGCGTTGAAGTGCATTCGGTTTTCGGGACGGGCAAAGCCGTGACCCTCATCGGGATAAACGATGTAGGTCACCTCTTTTTTGTTCTTCCGCATTTCCTCGACGATCTGATCACTTTCAGCTTGCTTCACGCGGGGATCGTTTTTCCCTTGACCGATCAGCAGGGGTTTCGTAATGGCATGGGCCTTGAATAATGGGGATCGCTCTTTGAGCATTTCGGCATCTTTAGAAAGGTCCCCAACACGAGTGTTGAACATCGCTTTCATGGGTGCCCAGTAGGGAGGAATGGTGTTGAGCAGC
The DNA here is from genome assembly GCA_026419115.1 of Gemmataceae bacterium. GTDB lineage: Bacteria > Planctomycetota > Planctomycetia > Gemmatales > Gemmataceae > SKW135. The sequence goes on along the minus strand of JAOAAA010000042.1, from coordinate 2,733 downwards.
GAAATGATATTGCTCGGTCCGACAATATCGACCCCGCAGGCAAAGACGTCGGGGGTAAAGGCCAAGCCGACTAAGGTGGCATATCCGCCGTAGCTTCCCCCCATGATGGCAATTCTCTTCGGGTCGCTGATCCCTTGTTTCACGACGAAATCGACACCATCCAAAAGGTCTTGGTGCATTTTTCCGGCCCATTCTTTGTTCCCTGCATTGAGAAAATCCTTACCGTAACCGGTTGAACCGCGGAAATTCAATTGCAACACGGCATAGCCTCGGTTCGCTAACCATTGCACCGTAGGATTAAAGCCCCAAATATCGCGTGCCCAAGGACCGCCGTGAACGAGCAGCACCGTCGGTAAATTTTTGGCTTCGATCCCAACGGGTTTGGTTAAATAGCCATGAATCGTCAACCCATCTTTCGCTTTGAATTCGATGGGTTCCATCTTGGCCAAGGTGAGTTTTTCGAGTTTGCTATTGGTGCTAAAAAGCAAGGTAGCCTTTTTATTAGAACGATCGTACACATGAAAGGTCGTCGGCCCCACATCGACCGAATAGCTCACGAGCCACGTTTTATCATCAAGGGTTCGGCTCACAATTGTAAAATCACCTGCATGATACTCGCTGAGATATTTGAAATCGGCAGCGACGGACTCATCTAAAACTTTCCATTCGGTCCGTGCACGGGTGAATGCGGCCGCCAAGATGGTCCTTTTCTTCGGATTGGCTAACAGCCCGCTCACATCGTATTGCTTATCTTCCGCGATGACCGTTTCTTCTTTGGTGGAAACATTCAGCTTCAGCAAACGGGTCGCGTTGGCTTTGTGGTTGCTCAACAAATAAATTTCGTTATCGGAAGGGCCAAACCCCACCGCCGAGAGTTGTTCCCCATTTTCAGCCGAGGCCACTTTCCGCCAAGGCTTGCTGGCATCATCCCGCACGAGAACTTCAAATCCCCCTTCTGGTGTAATGGCCGAGGCCCCTCGGACGATAAATTTCGCATCGATTACCCAACCAAGGACCGCGCCGGGATTTTCGGCCACGAGTTTTTCTTCGCCGCTGACGATATCGATTTCGTGAGCATCAAAAAGTGCTTTGTTCCGCTTATTGAGAGAAACGAGCATCTTGGTTGGGAAGTTTTCATCGAGTTCTACCCCTTGGGCGCGCACTCCCTTAAAGGGGGTCAAATCGCGGGTTTTCTTGGTGGTCACATCGACGGCGTAGACGTGAAAATTTTCATCGCCGTCGGCATCTTGCAGATACATCAGATGCTTGCTATCGTAGGCCCAAAAGTATTGGCGAATGCCTCGCTTGGGATCGTTGGTAACTGCGACGGCGTTGTTCTGCCCGACATCTCCTACCCAAACCTGAAGAACGTTTTTATTATCTGCAGCCAAGTAGGCGAGTTTTTTGCCATCTGGTGAAAGGGTCGGCGATGTTTTTTCCGGATTGCCAAAGAGAACCTCACGGGGAATCAACGGTGGTAGTTCTGCCCACGTTGCTTCGGTCATGAGTAATCCTCCCAAGCAAGCCAATACGAAGTAACGCATGATGTTTTCTCTTGAAGGAAACGGAAAGTGAAATTGTATGAAATCCCGTCCAGACCTCCGATCGCATCCCCTCAAACATGGTGACCGATCATACTCAAGCAAGCAAAGTGGGTGACCGAATCGAATCTCGACAGCGGAACCTCGACCATCTCCGGGGCTTTCTTTCTCTGACTAGCTCCTTTTCGTGATCTCCCTGCGATATTCCAATAAAAAAAGGCCGTAACGTCACCGTTACGACCTCTGCAATTTTTTTTATCGATCCGCCGATTACTTCAGCTTCAGCCGATTATTTCAGCTTCAGCCGATTACTTCACTTCATATTCGGCATCAACAACGTCATCGCCTTTGTTGGTGTTCGGGGTCGAAGCACCTCCGGCTCCGGCACCCGCTTGCTGACCTTGTCCGTACAGAACTTGGGCCATGGCGTGGGCAGCCTGTTCCAAGTTACTGTAGGCACTTCGGATGGCGGCCACATCGTCCCCTTTGGCTGCAGTTCGGAGCTTTTCAACCGCTGCGGTGATCGGGGCTTTGTCGGCTTCTTTGACCTTATCACCCGCTTCGCGAAGCCCTTTCTCCACTTGGTAGATGAGTTGTTCGGCCTTGTTACGTTCGTCGATCAACTCCCGAGCCTTCTTATCGCTTTCGGCGTTCATTTCCGCTTCGCGTTTCATCCTCTCGATTTCCGCCTGACTTAAACCGCTGGACCCTTCGATGCGGATCGTATTTTCCTTGCCGGTAGATTTATCACGGGCCGAGACGTTGAGAACACCGTTGGCATCAATATCGAAGGTGACTTCGATCTGAGGAGTACCGCGGGGCGCCGGTGGGATACCCTCCAGATGGAAGCTACCAATCTTCTTGTTATGCATGGTTAAAGGTCGTTCCCCTTGGAAGACCTGAATTTCCACCCCCGGTTGGTTGTCGGCAGCCGTTGTGTAGATTTGGCTGGCCTTTTTCGGAATCGTGGTGTTCCGAGGGATCAGCACGCTCATCACTCCCCCTTCGGTCTCGATCCCCAACGACAGCGGCGTAACGTCCAACAGCTGGATGGTCGATTGGCTACCGAGGAGCAACTGCGCCCCTTGGATGGCAGCACCAACGGCAACCACCTCATCGGGGTTGACCCCGCGATGTCCCTCTTTGCCGAAGATTTCCTTGACCAATTGTTGGACCCGAGGCATCCGTGTCA
>JAOAAA010000041.1 GCA_026419115.1 Gemmataceae bacterium | reverse complement strand
AGATGTGTATAAGAGACAGCCCTTGGGGAATCCCTGTATTTGGAATACCAATGACGGCAGCGCAGGTCGGACATGTGAGCGTTTCAGCCATGATAAAGCCTCTCCATGAAATAGGATTCAGGAGTCGGGGGACTGACTTGGAATCGAATCGGCAGCATACAGTTTTAGGGTCGATTACGATACCGAGCAGAAACTCGTTCTAAAAACTTCTTCTCTTCGGAAGTGAGAGAATCTTTGCCTTGTTGATTGATTTTTTCGAGGATTTGGTCCAGCCGAGCTTCGTCCTTGGCGCGTTGTTCGGCATCGCGTTGGGTCTTTCGTGCTAAGCGAGCTAAACGCCACCGAGCAAAAAAGCCAAGTCGTCTGGGCTTTTTTTGCACCGGTTCATTATCATCAAAATTCGCATAACCTTTAGAGAAATCGTAGCCAAAACTCCCCCTTTCTTCACTATAGGTTTCGGCATAAATGAGTTGGTAACTGCTGAAGAAAATGAACAGGGCCAAGGCAAAGTGAAGCGGGTCGCCAAAGCCGAAGGAATAGACCGTAAAGAGAATGGCCACGACGAAGCCACTATAGCCAGCAATCACAGCGGCCCGTCGCGGGTCACCAGTTCTTCCCCAGATGATCGCTTGCAGAAGTCGGCCCCCATCGAGAGGATAGGCAGGCAAGAGGTTAAACAGCAACAGCAACCAACTGAGCCAAAATACTCGGGCCACCCATAAAACCCAATCGGGATAGGTGGGGAACTTAGTAGGTTCGACCTCGATGGGCTTTTGATTTTGAATCACCCACTTGGAACCATCACGCAAAACAACCGCCGGTCCCGTAACCGTCTCGGTTGATCCCAATTTCGTCCAATGCCAATCGTACCCGACCGGCACAGCCGAACTCCCGAGAGTACTATAAAGTTCGGGATAATAAAGTTGGTTGGTACTGAAGATATTTAACGGCGGTAAGTAACCAGCCAAGAGCAAAATCAGGCCAGCTACGTTACAGATGATCACGTTTACAAAAGGCCCCCCTGCGGTGGTAATCAAATTCGCACGGGGCGTCGGGGGAACTTCGCAGTACGCTAATCCCCCCAAAGGCCACATTAGAATTTGTTCCGCATCCCCCCCAACTTTCCGAGCCGCAAAACAATGACCCAATTCATGAAGCAGAATGATGAAAAAGAGCAGTACGACCCAAATCAGGGTAAATTCCAGCCAATGATCGGGGTTCTGAACATAGGCCCGCGTAATCATCCCCAAGGTAAGAATGATGTAAATAATGTGCAAACGAACTTGTATCCCGAAGGTACGAAAGATAGGGAACGACAAGTTAAACAATGAAAACATGTACCCATACCTTCAAGAAATACCAATCGAACTCACTATTATCATAGCAGATGCGGTCCACGATACCAAGGAGTTCCCCACAGAGTGAGGGACTGAAAAACCAAGGGATTGCGCAAGCAGAGAATCAAAGAATCGAAGAATCGAAGAATCGCACAGTCAAGAACTCAGGAATTAACCCCATTGCCGAGCTTTGAGCTTTCGCTGATAATGAAAGAGGTTTTCATTTAAACCTGACTGCGGACCTTTTATGCCGATTGTCTTCAACTGCCAGTATTGTGGCGAACCCTATAAACTTAAAGACGAATTGGCCGGTCGCTCGGCGACTTGCCGAAATCCCAATTGCCGAAAAAGTTTCATCGTCCCCGCTCCGGCAAAAGCGATCCCATCAAAACGTGCCAATCCCCCTGCCTCGAAACCTTCCCCCGAACCCGATATTGATATTGATACTATCGCAGCGGCGGCCCTATCTGAAGAGCCAGAACAAAAGGGTCCCAGCGGTAAGCCAATCGACGTGGTTTGCCGTCATTGCGATCATAACTTTACCGTCGAGGCGGAGAAAGCCGGCAAAATGGTCATTTGCCCCGACTGTGGCCGTCCGACCAAAGTTCCTGCTGCCCAAGCCGAAAAGAAACTCGATTGGCGAAACAACGACGGGATTCCCAGCCTCGCCAAGCGCGATTTTGGCGATATGTCCAACGTGATGGATGCCAGAAGTGCCACGGTCGTCGAAGGCAAAACCATCGCGGCCGCCGGTGCCACCCAACTGCGAGATGCAGAAGAACCCGAAGAACGCCGTAAACGACGCATCAAGACCGCCATCTACTTGTTCCTATTCCTAGCGGTGATTGGAACCGCAGGCTACGGCATTTGGGGTTACGGTAAGGCCGTTCGCATTGAAACTACCATGGCCAAAGCGGTCGAAGCGATCGAATCCCCCAACGGGGGTGCGACCGATCCCATTTTTCATGCACTCATGCGGAGAGCCTCGGGGGAGTACAAATCTCGAATTGCGGAAAGCGAGGATGATGTGAAATCGGCCTTGAAGGATTTGCAACTCGCACGCAACCTTTTGATGAAAGTGCCCACCACCAACTCGGAACGCGATGCGGTTTTGATTGAAGTGGCACTCACCTTTCCCGTGCTTGCCGGCGACGAAGAACAAGTTCGCTTAAATAAGAAAAAGCCTTGGACGGATATTCAAAGAGAGATTCGACAAACCTTGGCCATGCTCAATTCTCAAGATCGGGAAGTTCTGTGGTACGGCCTGCGTCTTTTGACTGAGCGATTAGTGCAGTACAAACAACCTCTCATGGCAGCCGATATTGCTACGAGTATCTTTCCCATCGATACAGCCGATGGCCAAGTTGCCTTGGCCCAAGTCGGTTTTGAGTTGCTTCGCCTTGGGAAGGTTGAGGAGGCCAGTAAAATCCCCGCAATGGTTTTGGGTGAGAAAGTCGATCCCATGTTTCAGGGACTCAAATTAGCCCTCAACAAGGAAACGAAAGAAGACCCCAAAAAGAAAGAGCAACCCGACCCGATGGCCTTGGCGATGGCTGCCGTTGTGCAAGGCGATGTTTCCAAAGCTAAAACCCAAGCCGAAATCAATTCGACTCTTGAAAATCGTTCGGCCCGACTCGTACAACTGGCCTGCCAATGCCCAGCAGATAAGGCCCCCGATTTTCTCAACACGGTTGCCGATATTCTCAAGTTGGATAAGAATGCCTCGCCTTGGTTGTATCGTCGCTTGCTGGCCTGTCTGCTGAAAGCCAACCAAGTTCCCCAAGCTGAAGCCCTGAGCGATTTGGTTCCTAACTCTGGGGTCAAAGCATGGTGTAAACTCGATTTAGCACGGCATAAACTCGCGACAATGACCAAGAAAAAAGCCGACGACTCACTTCTCGATTTACCGGGTGATCCGACCAAATCCGCAGCGGCAGCAAAAATTCGAGAAGAGATTGCTCGGCACAATGCCTTCGCAGGAGAAGGGGCTTATTCCAAAGTGATCGATCGTTGGGAAAAAGGAGTCGTTCGCCCGTTTGGCCAAGCCGGTTGGATTCTTGGCAAACAAGATCGCGATGGGAAATAATCCTATTTCTTCTGCACCCTCAGCAACATCGATCGCGCTCCATGCTCGGTGTTTTTCCCTTCCCTTTTCGCTAGAACGATAAACGGATGCTCCATCGGGTTCACCCAAGGTTCACAATAAAGGGTAATTTCGCGCTCCGTCTCGTTGGGATTAATCAAAATTCCATTCAAGCCAATATCCAACACGCGTACCCCATGCGGTAACCCCCGCACCTCTAACGGGACTCGTCCTGCAAATTTATTCTGTCGTTCGATCTTCACTTTGATGCGCGCTTCTTGTCCGGGAACAATCGTCACTTGATCGCTCAAGGTCGTGGTGACAATATCTCCCCCCGAAATGACCTTGGGCGTTTCTCCGAGCACCTCCTTCGTCACTTTCTGGCCGTCAATCAGGGCCGTGGCCACCAATTTAATCGGTTGGTTTTTGACAGGGGAGGCAATTCCAGGTTTCGCATATAGGGCAAACGTGGTCGTAAATTGCTCGGCCTCAATAAACGTCGGTGGAGCCTCGAATCCCTCGGGAAGATTTTCGAGCTTGATCTGAATCGGTCCCGAGAACTGATCGATCCGTTTGGCCGTGACGTTGATTGGAATCGATCCCCCCCCCCAGACGTTCGGCGAAGTTGGGCTAAAGCTAATCGTAAAATCGGGCTTGGGTTTCCGAATGGTCAAACGATAAACAGAATTTGCGCTCCCTTGAGAGCGGGCATCACTCACCTTCACTTGATATTCCCCATCCGCAGGGGCCACAAAATCGATTCGAGAATCTTTCCCATAGCCCGGCCCGCCATCATCGTTTCGTTCATAGAGTTGGAATAGGGGCATTCCGTTCGGTGGAAAAGGGGTCCCAAACGGGTGAATCGTCACTTTGTATAAGGGAGTATTGTTGGCCACATGTGTGGGAGTCGTTCCGAGATAACCGAGCCGCTGCCCCGATTCCGCTTCAAAAGTACAGTCTGCGTCCGGATTCAACGGCAGGGCTTTAATCTTGAGGAGTTGATTCCCAATGTACACATAATCGTTTATGGCGAGTTCGTTCCATGTCTCTAATCGGATGCCCGGATTCACCGAATCATGATCCCGAAAGGTCGTGAAAGTCCGTGCCACACAACGCAGCGTTGCTTTTCCCACGGGTTGCCCTTTCGAGTCCAAAATTTCAATACAGGTATCTAAAGGTGCCCCCAGTCGGCGGGCATTCGTTTCAACCACCAGATGTTCTCCCTTCTTCGCTGAGAAGGTGATGAGATCGCTCACATTATCCTTGTCGAGAATCCCGTTGGCTGTGCCTAAACCCTTGAGGCTCGCCCGACGATCCTGAACGAGGACTTCGGGTAAATCTCCCACGATGAGACTCGGCGAACCCAGAACCTCCTCGGGAACAGGAACAGGGATTTTGGAACCAACGGGAGCATCGGGGGGGGCTTGCACCACGATTTTCTTCGTGGGGAGATAAGAGCCAATTAGTTGAATTTCGGCATTTTTCCCTTGCTGGATACCCGCAGGAAAAACCGCACTGACGATCGGGATATTCCCCACATGCAGACGATAGAAAAATTCACCCCCCCCCCGATAATCTTTATCGTGAACCGAGATGGAATAAATCCCTTCTTTCGGGACCGTCACACCAAGAAATCCCTTATCACTGAAGGCAATCGTTTTCCCCTCGGGATCGATCAGTTCCAAAATCGGATCGATTTTCGAGCCAATCGCCAAGCCGATTATTTGAATCCCGATCTCGCCCTGAGTGGGGAGTTTCACTCGATAAAAATCGGCTTCTCCGGCCCGTTGCAAAATCCCTGCAATCGTCACAGGGGGGGTCACCAACAGCCCCCGTTGGACCGATTCAATCCCCGTTTGATCATTCTGGGCAGGGAAGCGATCCACGATCAAATTCATCGGGTTCGAGTCGCCTGCTTCATTTTTAACGATAACGGAAGTAAAACCCAAAGGGGCTTTAGGCGAGGGGGTGACTTGGATTTCGAGTTTTGCCCCTTTCTTGAGAATCTTGGTTTCGGCATGTGGAATGGTAACCGCGATGGCCTTTTCTAACGATTGCCCTTCGATTTGAATCGTGGAAGCAACTCCACGCGGCACAAAATGGGGAGTGATTTTGCTAATTTGTGGGGGCTTCGGTTTGATGGGAAGTAATGTGGCCAAGGGTTTACCTGTTTCCCCATCTAATGTGAGTAAGGTGCCACCATACAAGCCCACGGCCAAAGTTTTGCCCGTAGGGTGAACCGCTAAACTGAGGGGATTATCGGGAAGGTCTTGGAAGACCAATTTTTCTTTGAACTGGGTGGTATCCCAGCGTTTTGGCGTTTTTCCCTCGGCGATAGAGTATAAAGACGTTCCATCTTGCGAGTATTGAAGTTTCAAAATCGGTTGATTGTGCGCAAAAACGGAGTGAACCAGTTTCCCCCCTTCTGGGTCTATCTTCCAAACGCGGATACTTTTATCGGCACCGGCAGCGGCCAAATGTTTTCCATCCGGTGCCCAAGCTAGGCAATTCACTCCATCGGTTGCATCGCTGAGGGTGTAAAGGCGTTTCCCCGTTTTGGTGTCCCACAGTTTGACAGCCCGATCGGCACCGGCGCTAGCCAGCAAAGTTCCATTCGGTTGAAATTGCAGGCCGTAAACCGTGTCGGAATGATCTTTCAACGTGGCCGATTCTGCAAGGGTTTTGGCATCCCAAATTTTGATAAGTCGATCGTAGCCGGTGGAAGCCAATCGGGTCCCATCGGTTGAAAAATCCAATGCGTAAATGATGTCGCTATGTCCGGTGATTACGGGGGAAACTTTCGGAGGATTTTCGGACATTTCATACACACGAATTTCACCGGATTTTCCAGCCAACCCCGACGCCACTGCTAACCTTTTTCCATCACGGCTCCACGCTAAGGCGGTCACTCGCCGCGTCTGTTCCCCGAGTTTATGGCGAATATCTCCCGATTTGGAATCGAGAAGCAAAACTTCTCCATAGAGACCAACTGCCAACAGATTCCCGTCAGGCGAATAGGCCAACGAACCGACCGGAGGGGGAGCCGCCGTCCATGCCAGATTCCCCAAGATCAGTAAAGCGAATAGAGAGAGGTATTTTTTCAGCATTGTCACACGATTTTTAAATAAACCCTAGGATTTATAGATTGTTTTGATAATTGCAGGCGTGAAAGTCGGGTGAGTCTATTATAACGAATGTCGATATATTCTAGGTTAGGCAGGTTGGCGCTTTTTAGTAGAAATTTAACACCATGTTCGGTCAGCCGGTTCCAACCGAGTTGCAAGTATTTCAGTTGTGATAATTGAGGGGTATGAGCCATCGTCCGGCAAACCCGATCGTTCAATTTCGCACCACTAATCGAAAGCCTGCGCAAGGAGCGAACCAACGGCGAGCGAATCAACTGCACATACCAACTCAATGACAGCGGATTATCGGAGAATTCTAACTCCTGCACTTCACAAGGGAAATCCTCTAGCAAAGGGGCAGCGGCCCGATCAGTCAGTTGGGTTCCCCAAAGGGCAAAAGTATGCAAATTCTCAAGGATTCCTGTGGTTTGGGTCAGGTCTCGAAAAAATTCATCGCTAAAGACCGATTGATTCGGAAGGGAGTATACGGCCGAGCGGATGCGCCCAAAAGAAAGCGATCGTAATTGGCGAACCCAATCGTCATGAATCCACGAGTGATCGGATTCCATTCCGCCGTACCAAAGAAAATCGGTCAACCAAGGACCATGTTCCCGAAGGATCGATCGATGAGCCAAAGGAGAATCGTTGTACAAAACACAGCGGCAGGGCAACCCCCGAGTGAATTGAATCTGTAGCCCACTTCCTTGATAGGAATTATTCAAACGAGCAAAATGCGGAATATGGGTTTTGGCCCATTTCTTGGCCTGATCGGGTAAGGGGGCTGCTTCTTGATCGAACGAGCGGTGAACTTCATAGCGAATATAATCGGCGAAATCACTTAGGCCTCTCTCTTCATACCAATCCGAAAGGATCAGCCTAGGGGCATTATCTTGGGGGTTCTCCAAACAGGTACGAAGTAACCCTTCTTCATCCGGATGAAAGGGTTTCAATGCGGGAAGAACGTCGGGAATGACCCTAGGTTTCACGGGTAATGGTCACCTCAGTGATTGAACATGAATTCGCGACTGGTGAGGACCGCCCAAAATAAATCTTCCATAACCTCACGGCGTTCCTGTGGAGTATTGCCAGCTTGCTTGAGCATCGTCGTTAATTTTTTCAATTCGTTTTCATTCGGGTCCCGCGACAATGCCAATTGATAAACCCGTTTCACTGCCTCCTCGGGTGCGAGTTCCTCTTTCAACCATGCGGAACCGCGCCATTTAGCAGAACGAATTTTGTCGTTCAAAATTTGGCCATTATTGAGCATGAGTGCTTGCCCAACGGTGGAATCGTTCGAGCGCTCGCAGGAACACGTTTGCTGGCGGTCCGCTCGACCAAAGGCATCCAGAAATTTCGAGGCCACTCGCGAATCGGGTAATTGCAAGGCCCGAGTTCCTTCTGGAAACAGATTGATCCCCGTTGTGCCTCCTTCCACACCGGTATAAAGTTTATCAAACGGGGTCGCCACACCGGTTACTTGGGAAATGGCATCGAGCAGGACTTCAGCACTTAAACGCTTGACCAAATATCGGGAATAGAAACGATCATCGGCTTGGTTGCCTTTCACGGCCACGCTCGACCGTTGATAGGCTGCCGAATTGAGAATCAGATTCATCAATCGTTTCAGGTCGTAACCATTCTTGATAAAATCCGCCGCGAGAGCATCGAACAATTCTGGGTTGCTGGGGGGATTGGTTTCGCGAAGGTCATCGTCTGCCTCGACTAATCCCCGTCCCATGAAATTTTTCCACACGCGGTTAATCACTGCCTTGGCGAAATAGGGATTCTCCGGCGATGTGAGCCATTTTGCAAAATATGCCCTTCGATCTTCCGTCGATTCCGCAGGCATCGCTTTTCCATCCAAGGGGATCGGCGGCATTGCGATCCCAAGGCGGGGGTGAAGGGTTTCCCCCTCGGGATCGATCCGAATGATGACCTCCCCATTTCGATCACCATTTTTCAAACCGACCCGACTGAACAAGCTGGCCATGCTCCAGTATTGATCTTGGGTCCATTTTTCCAACGGATGGTTATGACACCGCGCACAGGTGATGGACATCCCCAAAAAGGTGACCGCAGTCGATTCCACAAGATCGGGAATTTCCTTATGCAAGACAAAGTAATTCCCAAAACCTTTTTGCAGCGTACTACCGCTGCTGGTTAAAACTTGGGTGGCCAATTTGTCCCAAGGGGTATTATCCGCAACACTTTGACGCAAGGATCGATAAAAGGCCCACACAGCGGGTTGGGGAAGTTTCCGCGATGAGACTAAAAATAAATCGCTCCAGATGTAGGACCAATAATCCACGAATTCGGGACGATTCAACAATTGATTGATCAACTCGGCTCGTTTATTGGGACGAGTATCCGTCACAAACGCTTGGACCTCTTCTGGGTTGGGCAAAATCCCACAGGTATCCAGATACGCTCTGCGAATAAACTCAGCATCATTGCACTGGGGTGACGGGGGTAAGCTCAATTGTTGTAATTTCTTGAGAATATGTTCATCGATGAAGTTATTTCGTGGACTGGTCTTATAAACGCCCGCATCCACAACATTGGCAAACGGAACAGTGACCACCATAGTGGAGACCCGATTATCATAAACCGCACTCAAACCGGCCTCGCCGTGCCCCATCACCTTGAAGGTACCATCTTCATCTACTTGGGCCACTTGATCCTCGCTTCCGGAGAATTTGGCCCAGCGAGTCACATCGCGAATTCTTCCATCGCTGTAGTGGGCCAAAACAATGAGTCGGCCCGTATCCTTGGGTTTAAGAGTCAGATGTTTGGGATACACTTCGATTTTGACCAATCGCGAGTCTTGAGAACTTAGCCCTTCCGCGCCACCCTCAATCCATTCTTTGATGATTTGATAATCACGGGAATCGGCTTTCAATTTTGTGCCGCCGCCATGAGCAATTTTTCTGGCACCTTTTAACAACAGAAGGCTCTCACTGGGCGTTTCGCGATCAATTCGGCGAGCAATCGCTTGTTTGGTTAAGGTGTAATGATCTGTCTCCGCGTCATAACCCCGCAACGAGAGTTTGAAACTCCCCTTTCCTGCCAAGGCACCATGACAGGCCCCCGAATTGCAGCCTGCTCGGGTTAATATCGGGATCACATCATTCCGAAAACTAGGGGGCGTTTTATCAGCGAAGTTTTGAATCTTGATTTTTACAGTGGTACTTTTCCCTGCTCCCGTGGCCGTGAGCGTGGTTTCACCGTCTGCCAAGGGGACCAGTGTCTGGTCGGGAGATACCACGGCTAATTTCGGATTCGCCAACGAAAATTGTACTTCAGCCGTGCGATCCGCGATTCCTTTTCCCGATTCCTCCTCGACAACGATGAGGTTTTGCACAGCTCGGGGACCATTGAGAATAATTTCAGTTGGATAAATTTTGAGGTCGCCTGCAAAACAGAGACCCCCCACACTGAAAAAAATGAGTAAGTATAAGAACCCGTGTCGCATGGAACTCACAAGGTAAAATTGGAGAGAGATTTATACCCATTTTAATCATTTAGGTAAAATTGGGAAGAGATTTCATAATCTCCTCGAACCGGACCGACCACCCAATAAGGTTGACTTGTTCAAAGTGTGTGTAGGAATTTCACAAGCTCAATCATCAGTCAGCACAGCATCACCCATAAAATAACGGGGTTTAACACAAAGTCTCAAAGTTTCTGGGATCATTTTTTGAAGAGGGATCAATCTGGCAAATCGGAAGAAAAGTAACTAAAATTATTTTAAACCTCTATTAGCCCCTATCGAGTAAACTCATGATGGAATCTCTCCTTAAAACACCTATCCAAGTGGCTCGCAGACAATTCCTGAAAGATTGTGGGGTGGGGCTTGGGAAAGTCGCGTTAGCATCCCTGTTGGCCCAATCGAGCGGGAATCGTTTGTGGGCTGCCCCCGACACGAAAGCCCCATTCCCAGTGAAACAACCTCATTTTGCTCCGAAGGCCAAACGGGTCATTCACTTGTTTATGTCAGGGGCACCTAGCCAATTGGAGTTATTCGACAACAAACCGCAATTAGCCAAACTTGAAGGTAAGCCTCTCCCCGAATCGGTCACCGGAGGAATGCGTTTTGCCTTCATCCGTGCCGATGCTGCCGTGATGGGTCCCCGCTTCAAATTTGCTCGGCATGGAAAATCGGGTGCTGAATTATCCGAAGTTTTGCCTCACTTGGCCAAGGTCGCAGACGATATTTGCATTGTTCGCTCGGTGACCACCGACCAATTCAACCATGCCCCTGCCCAAATTTTTTTCAACACGGGTTTCGCTCAACCGGGTCGGCCGAGCATTGGTTCTTGGGTCCTGTACGGACTGGGTGCCGAAACGAGCAATTTACCTGCCTTCGTGGTGATGTCCACCGGTGCAGGAATCTCGGGAGGCGCTGCCAATTGGTCGAGCGGTTTTCTGCCAAGCGTTTACACGGGGGTGCGTTTCCGCAATAGCGGCGATCCGATTTTGAATGTGAGTAGCCCCAAAGGTTTCGACAACGAATTACAAAAAGAATCGATCGAGGCCATCAACTCTTTGAACAAAAAACGGCTTGAGATCGAAGGGGATTCCGAAATCGCAACACGGATTGCCTCGTATGAAATGGCCTTCCGACTGCAAACAAGCGCACCTGAACTGACGAATTTGAAAAGCGAATCGCAAAAAACCCTTGACCTTTATGGCGCGGACCCGAATAAGCCCTCTTTCGCTCGGGCCTGCCTTTTAGCCCGCCGAATGATCGAACGGGGGGTTCGCTACATCACGATTTACCACGAAGGTTGGGACGCTCATTCCGATGTCGTAGGGAACCTGAGAAAAAACTGCGGCGATACCGACCGAGCGAGCGCCGCCTTGGTGATGGACCTAAAACAACGCGGCTTACTGGATGATACGCTCGTCATTTGGGGGGGGGAATTCGGGCGAACCCCGATGGTGGAATCTAACCCTGCCTTGGGACGATCTCTCGGAAGGGACCATCACCCCAATGCCTATACGATGTGGTTCGCGGGGGGGGGCATCAAACCTGGAATCACCTATGGTGCCACGGATGAACTCGGTTACAACGTCGTTGAAAATAAGGTTCACGTTCATGATGTGCAAGCCACTCTATTGCATTTATTAGGCCTAGATCACGAGAAACTCACCTATCGATATGCCGGCCGCGATTTCCGCCTCACGGATGTTCATGGCAAGATCGTTAAGGGAATTCTCGCTTAACTTGTGCTTGGGCATTTTCTTCCTCGTTCCACCTTTTTTAAGATCATCTGACACGTTGACATATTTTGATACGTTATCGCAACAGTGCAAGGAACGATAGGCAATAGGTCCCCCAGTTCGTCACGCATCACATGATGCCTTAAAAAATGAAATCTTGTGGGTCCTCTCAATCGTGATTGATGAAGATGACGTGGATCGACCCTGCACCTCCTTACAATTTGGCATGCGGTGATTCTTCGCTCCTCGTTTCGCTCTTCTCGATCCTCTAGAAAATCCCTACTCTATGTTCATTCCTTTAACCCAAACCGAATCGAGTGTCATCATCATGAAACGGTATCTTCTCCTTGGGATATTCACGGCCTTGGCCTTAATTCCTGCTTGTCAAAAGAGTGACCCTGCCATTAGCAAAGTGGCGATTGTGACCAATAATAATGCGGAATTTTGGCGACTGGCTCAGGTCGGGGCTAAGAAAGCTGAGGCCGACTTAAATCAACAAGGCTTAAGCTGCGAAGTCATTTTTCGTATGCCCGAGAAAGGCGACCCTGTTTTGCAAAAAAATATCGTCAACGATATGCTCAATTTAGGAATTAAAGGCCTCGCCGTCAGTGTCATCAATCCTAAAGAGCAAACCGATTTCTTCAAAACGATTGCGGGCAAAGTGAATTTTATCACTATGGATAACGATGCGGTCGATACCGGTCGGCTTTGTTACGTCGGTACCGAGAATTTGGCGGCAGGTCGAGCCGTGGGGGAACTGGTCAAACGGGCCTTGCCACAAGGAGGAGTCGTGGCCATTTTCGTCGGTCAAAAAGAGCCTCTCAATGCTCGTGAACGCTACCAAGGGGTTTTGGATGCACTGGCAGGGAAACAAGGTGCCAAACCGGAAGAATGTGGCAAATACACCATTTATAAAAACGATGTGATTACCGACGATCTCGATGAGGTCGCAGCTCTCAACAAGGCCAAAGATGTTCTCGAAGTGCTGAAGAATGAACCCAACGTCTGTATGGTGGGACTTTGGGCTTACAATGCCCCTAAATGCTTAGAAGCGGCCAAGTCGAAAGGGGTCGAAAAGAAAATCAAAATTGTGAGCTTCGACGAATACGAAGATACTCTGGTCGGAATCGAAAACGATTTGATTGTTGGGACCGTTGTTCAAGACCCGTTTAACTTTGGTTATAAATCGGCCGAGTTACTCGTGAAACTCGATAAAGGTTTAATCAGCAAAGATAACCTTCCGAAATCGGCCGTGCCTCATAAAGTGATTGTCAAAACACCACAAACCGGTGAGGTCGGCGTCGCCGACTTCCGCGCCGAAATGAAACGCCTCCTTGGGAAATAATCTTGAGCAATCATTTCCAAGTTCGTCACGCGGATTGAGACGAGCAATTTGGCTTACGAAGTGATGGGATTCCTTGTTATATGACCCGAGTAGTCATTCCCAAGTTCGTCAGGAGAGCGAAGAACGAGCAGTTGCGTTATTTTCCTAGCACCAATTGGGGGCGACGGGTGTGCCAATCGGTCACCGATTCGTACATGCGAGCAATCCGGAACATCTTCTCTTCTTCAAATGGTGGAACCTGAAGTTGCAAACCAATAGGTAAACCGGTTCGAGTCAACCCACAAGGGATACTCATGCCGGCAATTCCTGCCAAGTTACAAGCAATGGTATAAATATCCGAGAGATACATCGCCAACGGATCGTTCGATTTCTCGCCCAGTTTGAAAGCCGCCGAGGGACTCGTTGGCCCCATGATGACATCACATTGAGAAAAGGCTTGGTCAAAATCGTTTTTGATCAATCGCCTGACTTTGAGGGCTTTCAGGTAATAAGCATCGACATAGCCTGCGGAAAGGGCGAATGTGCCAAGCATGATCCGACGCTGGACTTCCTTGCCAAAACCTTCTGCCCGCGTTCGTGAGTAGGTCCGGATCAAATCGAGTTTCTCACCCGATTGTGGTTTGGCCCGATAACCATAGTGCATTCCATCATAGCGAGCCAAGTTGCTTGAGGCCTCCGCGGTGGCTACGATGTAATACGTTGCTACGGCATATTTGCTATGGGGCAAAGACACATCAACCAGCTTGGCCCCTAACTTCTGATATTCCTGAAGGGCTTGCTTGATGGCAGATTGAATCTCACTGTCCAGACCTTCTTCAAAATACTCTTTAGGTACCCCGATTCGTAAACCTTCAAGGGGTTGCTGAATCGTTTGAGTATAAGAAGGTACGGGACGATTGACACTGGTACTATCCCGCGGATCAAAACCGGCTAGCACTTCGAGCAGAAGGGCATTATCCAAAGTATCGTGAGTAAAAGGGCCGACCTGATCGAGGGAACTGGCAAAGGCAATCAAACCATATCGGCTGACTCGACCGTAGGTCGGCTTGCTGCCGACAATGCCACACAAAGCCGCCGGTTGACGAATCGATCCCCCTGTATCGGTGCCGATCGAAACCGGAGCCAAACAAGCCGCCACAGCAGCGGCCGACCCGCCGGAAGACCCACCGGGGATTCTTTCTAAATCCCAAGGGTTCCGCGTGGTCATGAAGGCGCTGTTTTCCGTTGAGGAACCCATCGCGAATTCATCCATATTGGTCTTGCCAATAATGACGGCATCGGCAGCACGGAGTTTTTCGACCGTTGCACTATCATAGGGGGGACGAAAATTCTCCAGCATTTTGCTGCTACAGGTCGTGGGCTGCCCTTTCACACACAAAACATCCTTCACCGCGACGGGGATACCTGCCAAAGCTCCCAGAGGTTGACCGGCTTTGCGTTTGGCATCCACTTTTTCCGCCTGTTCTAACGCACCGGTCGCATCAACGAGTTGGAATGCCTTGACTTGTGGATCGCGTGTTGAAATCGCTTGGAGAAATTGTTGCGTTAATTCAACAGAGGTGATCTGTCCCTGATTTAATAATTCGCGAAGTTCGCTCGCTGTTTTGAGAATGATTGACATTCACACACCAACAGGGTCAAAGGAAAAAAACATTAGAGAGGATTTATGACTTTGGGCTTAATGAGACAAATCATCGGCTGGATCGAACACCGCAGGTACCGAGAAAAAATCCCCTTGTCGCGCGGGGGCATTTTGCAAAACCAACTCCAAAGGGAGCGAAGGACGAGGTTCATCTTCGCGAAATACATTTTGAATGGGTAAGGGGTGCGATAAGGGTTCGACCCCTTCCGTATTCAATTCGCTGAGTTGGTCGATATATCCCAAAATGGCTGTTAATTGTTGCGTCATCTGAGCCAAGTCTGTCTCAGAAAGATCGAGCCGAGATAAATTGGCAACTTTGCGAACGGTTTCTATGTCCATGGTATCCCTAGTTCCCGAGCCATACTCCTCCTAGTTCCCAAGCCGTATTTTAGGGATGCGAAGGGGGAGTTGTGCGGAATTCAAAATTAGACGACGTTCGTCACCGCAAACGGTTTGCGTTTCAACGGTCGTTGAATCGCCCCCGAGCGAATACATTGAACACAGACGTTGGCTCGGACCGTCTTACCATCCTTAACAATACGAATTCGTTGTAGGTTCGGGAAGAAAATCCGTGTGGAATGACCGGTAATCTTCTTACCCACACCACCGAGATATTTTGCCTTACCACGATAGGTTTTCTGACCACCTACGGAAGGTTTTTTACCGCAGACACTACATTGCATGCCCATTGGGGCTACTCCCAAACGAAAAAAACCGGTATACCGGTAAATCAATCGACATCGAAACAATTAAACTATGACCTTTCGGTCGAAGGTCTAGCCCCTAAGGGCGAGAGTCTCCAAAAAATGTCCGATCGGGATGATCGAGAGCGGTTTCAACCTTGGTGAAGCGTCAAAGATGGTATATCAGCCGCATCATCGGCGGAACGTAACATTATGGAAGATTATACCCGCTGCCCCCATGTTGAACTTACTGTAGCAATTCACCATCCGTTCACCAGCAGTCTACCGGCAGTCGATCAGCAACTCAACAACGGTTCATCACCAATCCAACGGCAGTCCACTGGTGCACAGGTGGGAAGGGTTTTCAAGAATCGGGTGACCGATCCTCGATGCGAAATGTTCCGTCTGGCTCAGATGACCAGATCACTTCTCGGAGGCGGTTCGATTTTTTTCTCGTTCTTTCTCGAACTCGGTAATAGGTCGTTGAGGCATTTGCTGGGCGTCGAGTCCTCCATCCACCGGAATCACAATCCCTGTGGCATATTTCGAGGCTGGCGAGGCCAAAAACACAAACCAAGAAGCAATCTCCTCGGGGCTGGCAATTTTCCCCAAAGGAATCTGTTGAAGAATGGTGTTACGAGCAACGGGATCGGAACGTAATCCAAAATCAGTCAAAGGGGTTTCCACTAAGCCCGGAGCCACCGCAGCGGTCGAAAATCCCCAAGGAGCGAGTTCGACGGCCAATTGACGAGTTAAGGCATTGATGGCCCCTTTCGTGGCATCGTAAAGAGTATGGGCAGGTTCCGATCGACTGCCATTTAACGAGGTCGTAAATAAAATTCGTCCTCCTCGATTGGCATTGCGGTTAAGCCGAACGAACTCTTGAGTGACTGCGATGGCCGTCCACACATTGAGTCGAAAAAGCCACTGAAAATTTTCTTCCGTCAGTTCTAAAAAGCTCGGTTCGCGAAAGGTCCCCACGTTGTTAATGACGACATCGAGTTGCCCCCAAACTTGCCAAGCATTTTGTACCAACCGCTTTGCTAGTTCGGTTTGTGAAACATCGGTTTGAAAATATCGTGCGTTGGGGTCTTGCAAGTAATGCATCACCTCGGGGCAATCCGATACGGGGCGTTCCGACGTAAACACGACTCGAGCGCCGGCATCAAGCAAGGCTTTTCCTGTCGCAAGGCCGATCCCTCGGCTGGAACCGGTGACCAAGACCACCAATTGGGAAAGATCGAACATGGTGTCTGCTCCTTGGGGTCAACCGATTAGGCACTAGGTTTGGTCATCGCTTCGGGGTTGACTTTGGCATCGAATTCCTCGGCAGAGAGAAACCCTAATTTCACAGCGGCTTCTTTTAAGGAAATATCTTCGCTGATCGCAGTTTTAGCGACCTTGGCGGCCTTTTCGTATCCAATCACCGTATTCAACGCAGTGGCCAACATCGGGGAGCTATTGACGTATTCGGCCAGCCTCTTCAATTTCGGTGTAACGCCGGGCCGTTTTTCGTTGTCCTCGACACAATGTTCGCGGAACGATCGACAAGCATCGGTTAGAAGTCGAATCGAGTGCAACAGATTATGGATGATGACCGGCTTAAAGACGTTTAGCTCGAAATTCCCCTGAGAGGCAGCGAACCCAATAGCCGCATCGTTCCCCATCACTTGCACACAAACCATAGTCATCGCTTCGGATTGTGTGGGATTGACCTTTCCGGGCATGATGGACGAACCGGGTTCGTTTTCCGGAATCGCAATCTCGGCCAAGCCACATTTCGGACCACTTGCCATCCAACGAATATCGTTGGCAATTTTCATCAGAGCAATAGCCAAAGTGCGAATCGCCCCCGACAAGGCCGCGAGCGGTTCATGAGCAGCTAGGGCCGCAAATTTGTTGGCAGCCGTGACGAAGGGTAATTGCGTGATCTGTGCAATTTTCTTGGCGACCCGTTCCGCAAAGTCGGGATGCGAATTCAGCCCCGTTCCAACTGCGGTTCCCCCAAGGGCCAGTTCATACACTTCGGGCAAACTCGCTTCGATTCGACCAATCGCTTGAGAGATTTGTGCCACATAACCACTAAATTCTTGCCCCAAGGTTAAGGGCACTGCATCCATCAAATGAGTTCGACCAATCTTGACGATCTTTTCAAAACTCTTGGCTTTTTCGTTCAAAGCATCGCGCAGTTTCTTAACCGAGGGGAGTAACCGATGAACCGTTTCCTCAACGGCGGCAATATGCATTGCCGTAGGAAAGGTATCGTTCGAGGATTGAGACATATTCACATGATCGTTCGGATGAATCGAGCTTTTCTCACCCAAGACCCCGCCGGCTAAAACGAAAGCCCGATTGGCGATCACTTCGTTCACGTTCATATTGGTTTGGGTGCCGCTACCGGTCTGCCAAATGCGTAACGGAAAATGCTCATCCCATTTCCCAGCAATCACCTCATCGGCCGCCTGACAAATTTTTTCGACCTTCGTCTGCGGACTAAGGGGATCGCCTTCCTTTTGCTTGAACAACCCCAATTCCAAGTTCGTTAAAGCAGCCGCCTTTTTGATGATCCCAAAGGCACGAATAATAGATCTCGGCATGCGATCTTCGCCGATTTCAAAATGAATCAATGAGCGAGCCGTCTGGGCCCCGTAGTACCGGTCGCTGGGAACCGGAATTTCACCCATGGTATCTTTTTCGATTCGGAAACTCATAAAAATCTCGTGTCGGCAGCCTGATGATGAAAATCGTTATCATATGAAATAGGAGCCATGCCGATGAGTATTCGCGAGCAACGACCGGCAATTCTAGGGGGCACACCCACTTTTCCCGAAGGGCCTCCCCATTGGCCCCTTACGGATGCAGAAATTCAGCAGGCGCTCGAAGCCTCTTTTCAAACAGGTACTTGGGGGGTCTACTGCGGTCCCAAACATGAGGAACTCGAACACCTTTTGCAATCCCACTTCCATACACAAGCCGCCTATACCTGTGCGAGTGGAACGCTGGCCGTGGAGGTCGCCCTTCGCACCGTCGGCGTCACCGCAGGCGATGAGGTAATTTTAGCCGGTTACGAATATGAACCGAATTTTCTCACCATCCATCATCTCGGCGCCACCCCTGTTTTGGTCGATATTCAGCAAGAAAATGCCGTTCTGAATATCGAAAAGATGGTCGATTCCCTCTCTCCACGCACGAAAGCGATTCTCGCGACCCATCTTCATGGGGGGTTAGTCGATATGCCAAAACTGAAGCAGATCGCAACAACGCATCGAATTCCTTTGATCGAAGATTTTTGCCAAGCGGTTGGGGGACAAATCGACGGAAAACCATGTGGTTCCTTTGGGGATTTGAGTGTGCTCAGTTTCGGGGGTTCCAAATCTCTCTCAGCTGGAAGGGGGGGGGGCATCCTCGTATCCAATTCCGAATATGTTCAACGCTGCAAACTCATTTTGAATCGTGGGGTGCAACAGTGGGCTTGCCTTTCTGAACTTCAAGCGGCCGTGCTAATTCCCCAACTTCAAAAACTCGCACAAAGAACTCGAACCCGTTGGCAGGCCGTGCAACGCCTCCGAGACCTCCTCCAAAACCTTCTCGGTCTCAAAATGTTTGAATATCGTCCCCATGATCTTCCTGCCTTTTACAAAGTGGGTTTTTGGTTCGACGAAACGCAATTTGGTCTGACTAGATCGCAATTTCTCAAAGCGGCTCGGGCAGAGGGAATCGCCCTCAGTGAGGGATTTCGCGCGTTGCACATCGGCCGAAGTCCCAAACGCTACCGATCGCAACACCCTCTCACCATTGTGGAAAAAGCCTCTGATTCTATTGTGATCTTGCATCACCCCATTTTACTGGCCGATAACCCGACCCTTCAAAAGGTAGCGCAGGCATTAGAACGAATCTATGACTATCGTGATGAAATCCAAGCTACTTTGTGAAAGTCTCGCAAGATAATTCCTAGGGGTTAAATTGCCGACGAACGTCCAAACCTCAGAACCTTCCAATCTATATGCTCAAAAATACTCACCGATTTTTCCAGCTTACCCAGCATGCTAAGTCGGAGGGTTCTTGGCTAGTTTCCTTCCATCATCACCTCATATCCAAATCAAAGTCATCCACTTACCTTGATCCATTTGTGATACAAGGATGGATTTCAGGACGATTTCACTCATTAAAATCGTTACAAGCAAAAAATCCCTTAACTTTTTACCAGACTCTCGCCGATGATGAATCAGGGAGGGTTTTCGGATGCGATTGCTGCTCGCGATATTGACGCTGGGTGCCATGTATTCCCCCCCCCTCATCGCCCAAACCCGATATTCGGCCCCAATTCAAGTGGGGGATCCGCTTCCGGCTCCGCCACCCCGTCCGGCAGAGGGGCAACGGGTTTACCCCATCAATTTGGCAACGGCGATGCACTTAGCCGGTGTGAGACCGATTGATGTGCAACTTGCTTCGAAACAGGTCGAAGTCGGCCTAGCCCAATACGAAAAATCGAAGGCGGTTTGGTTACCAACCGTGCATGTTGGGGGTGACTACTTCCATCATGAAGGGAGTGTCCAAAACTTTGAAGGGGTCATTCTTCGGGCGAATCGGACCTCTGCGATGGTCGGCGCGGGGGCGAATCTCAGTGTTTCGGTTAGTGATTCGATTTTTGCTCCGTTGGCGGCGAAACAAGATTTAAAAGCCCGAGAGGCTATCGCGCGGGCCTTTGGAAACGATGTGGCGCTCGCAATTGCCGAGGCCTACTTTGCCGTGCAACAAGCTCGGGGCGAATATGCTGGGGCTTTGACGATTGTGGCCGAGACAGAGGAACTCGTTCGGAAAACCGAATTATTGGCAGAAGGTTTAGCGCCCCCTGTGGAAGCCACCCGAGCGCGTGTGGAATTGGCCCGACGCAAACAGGCAGCGGCCACAGCTAAAGCACGTTGGCGAAATGCTAGCGCTGAGTTGGCTCGTTTACTTCGTCTTGATCCTGCGGTGATTATCGAGCCAACGGAACCCCCTGCTCTGACGGTCCCTTTGATTGACTCGAAATATACCGTTGATGATTTAGTCGTTCAGGCATTGTTGAATCGCCCCGAACTCGAGGCCCATCGTGCGGTCGTGAAAGCGAATTTAGAACGGCTGCGTCAAGAGAAACTTCGTCCGTTGATTCCGAGCCTGCTGGTCCGAAGTGTCTCGACCAATCCGAGCGGAACACTCGGATTCGGGACATTC
Source organism: Gemmataceae bacterium (assembly GCA_026419115.1). Classification (GTDB taxonomy): domain Bacteria; phylum Planctomycetota; class Planctomycetia; order Gemmatales; family Gemmataceae; genus SKW135. The sequence continues at coordinate 9,297 of JAOAAA010000041.1, read as the reverse complement.
GGAGGAGGCGCCGGAAATCGCTTGGGAAATTATAGCTCCCGTTTTGATTATGATGCTCAACTGGTTTGGGAATTTCGGAATCTCGGATTTGGGAACCGTGCTAACATCTTGGAGCGAAAAGCCGAACTCGACTCGGCCACGCTCGAACTGTATCGGTTACAAGATCGAATTGCCTCCGAAGTAGTGAAGGCCTTTGCCGATGCCAATGCAGCAGCAGAACGCTTGAAAGAAGCAGGCCCCGCACTGCTCGAAGCGGCCGATTCCTACAAAAAGAATGTGGCCGGCCTCAGTCAAACCCGTCGAGTGGGAAATTTCCTGACCCTGATTGTTCGACCCGCAGAGGCCGTGGCAGCCGTTCAAGCCTTGGCCCAAGCTAACGATGATTACATGGCCGCCGTGGCGGATTACAATCGGGCGCAGTTTCGTTTGTATCGGGCAATTGGTTATGCTCCACAACCGTTAGTCGAAATCCTTCCTTCCCGATAAAATCCACCCGCTCTTATCAGCCAAAAGTTACCTTCACATACAAACCACGAAGACTTTAGCCTATCGAATGAACGAACCGCGATGATGACCATCCACAGATTCTGAGGTTCCGAAAAACTGTCGGCAACTTCCGAAAATGAATTTTTTCGTTGTCCAGAAATTCCCACATCCAATAGGTCGGGCACAACCATCGGGCGCACAGATGTGTTGCAAATAAGCCTCACGAAGGTTCGCGCCAAACCAACCATGTCCGGTGGAACTCATGGGAGTTCCCGAAGAAAACGCGGTGCTGATCGCTCGGCTATTCGAGCAACTTGAACAACCGGCCGTGGTGCCGCCGATGACGGGAATCGGTGCGGGGGGGGGCGACGCAGGAGCAGCCACCACATCTTGCGCGCGTATCACTTGTTGAATCGGGGCACTACGCGAAGTGGCACTCGGAGCCACGGGAGCAGGAACCGCATAAGATTGAGGCATTGGTTTCGCCTCACCCGGTAACACCGGTTGGGAACGTTTTTCCGCAGCAAACGCAGGTACAAAGTTGACGACAAGGATCAGAGCAGCAAGCAGATTTTTCATAAGGTTCTTCCTGAACAGGTTTCACCGCAATCCTGCGGCTTAACCTTACCATCGGAAATCATCGCAGAAAACCCCCTCTCACTTTTGCAATCGATATTGAGAAAGCCCCCGAGTTCATTCCAGTTATCCCCGTTGTAGCCAATAGATGCTTTGAACGAGCTTTTCCGAATGAAACAGAATGAATCGATTGTATCGATACCAAAAGCCCAGCATAATCTCTATAATCGTTACTCTCACCCCTGCTCATCCTCTTAGAAAGGTCAATCATGCCAAAGCGAATTCCTGTAGCTGGTATTGTCACCGAGTATCGCCGACATTCTCATGCCGATGTGATTATTGGAAAAATCCTCGAAGGGCCTATGTACGATGGAAAAGACCTTTATGAGTTAGAATTGGTTTCGCTCTACTGCGATCAGTACCCGAAAGACGAGATGGCCCGTACCTTGGCCAAAAAATACTCGTTCCGTTTGAGTGAGACAATTGCCGATGCCCTCACTCATGGGAAAAACGAGCTGGCGGTCGAGGGGGTGCTCTGCATCGGAGAGCATGGCCAATACCCAAAGAATAAGATTGGTCAGATTCTGTATCCGCGAAAAAGATTCTTCGACGATATATTTGCCACCTTTGAAAAGACCAAAAAAGCCGTGCCTGTGCTCCACGACAAACACTTTGGACCGCAATGGGAAGATGCCAAAGCCATGTATGACTTGGCGAAGAAATATCGTGCTCCGCTGTTAGCAGGTTCGACCATCCCCCTGACGTGGCGCAAGCCCGATCTGCAACTTCCAATGGGCTGTGAGTTACGCGGTGCCTTCATGTTGGGATATGGCCCCCCCGAGGGTTATGGGTTCCACGCGCTCGAGGGATTACAATGTATGGTAGAACGTCGCAAGGGCGGGGAAAAAGGGGTCCGAAGTGTGCAGGCACTCAAAGGGAAAGAAATGTGGACCGCAATGGAGGCAGGCCGATTTTCCCAAGAATTATTGGAGACCACTTTGGGGATGGTGGGCTATCATGCCCGCGGCGATTACAAAGAGATTTGCGCCAAAACCCCCGATGCTTCCATTTGGTTGATTGAGTACCGCGATGGATTCAAAGCCGCTTTAGGAATGCTCAACGGTTGGGTTTACGAAAGCGATGGGGGTTCCTTCTACTTTGCAGGACAACAGAAGGATAAAAAAGAAATTGTAAAGACGCAATTTTATCTGCAACAACCCGACCCCTTTGCACATTTTGGCTACTTCGTAAAGGCCTTTGAAAAAACCATTCGCGATCAAAAAAGCCCGATCCCTGCCGAGAGAACCTTGCTCACTTCTGGAATCCTCGATGCTGCGATGAAGTCTCTGCACGAAGGACGTTTAATCGAGACCCCTCATCTCGAAATCGCCTATGAACCCGTAGATCATGAATATGCGACCGGCCCTATCCCCAAACCGATCAAACGATAGAACGACGATCTTACCGAGATTTGAGTTTCCCCTCCCAACTTGGAGGAATATTGAAGCTCGAATTGCCTTGACCTTGTTAACCACTTACCGAGATTTGAGTTTCCCCTCCCAACTTGGAGGGGAAACTCTTGAGGGTGAATTATCTTTTGAAAGGTATCCCTTATCGATAACCGGAATACGCTTTACCCCACCTTTTGGGGAATGCCATGATTTTGCGAACTTTTAAGCGCGGCTTCGATAAACCCAATTAACTCGATGGTTTCTTCGATAGGTACGGGAGCCTTCTTTTTCTCAAAGGTTTCGACAACCTTTTTGAGTAGTTCGCGATAAATAAACTTGGTCCCCACCGGAATATGTCGAATGCCTTTTTCCGCGTAAACCACCACCCCGAACGAACTAGGCCCCGAGCGATTCCCACGGATGGTAGCTAACCGTCCCTGCTTCCATTGGCCCGTTGCCACATCGGTTTTGTCCACCGTTAGACAACTCACGGTTTCACAGCTCGGCCCCATGAGTGCATAGATCATTTCCACAGCATGAATGCCATAATGGAAAAATCCGGGGTTACGAGGATGCGTGCTGGCCGGACCATACGCATTCACACCAAGAATAGCCCCATCGGGTTTCTTCTCAAGGTAGTCCACAATTTCAGGGGCGTACCGCAATGAGGAACTTGAGAAAAGAGGAACCTTTTTCTTCTCGGCGAGTTCAGCCATTTTCTTGGCCTCGGCCACGGAGCAGGCAAAGGGTTTATCCACAAAGCACGGCAGACCCGCTTCCAGAAAAGGCTTTGCTCGCTCGTAGTGAACCGAACCATCGACCGATTCGATCAGCATGGCATCGACTTTGCCAATCATCTCTTCGGGTTTATCCACAATAGTAATACCCATGGCCTTCATGGTTTTCGTGAAATCGGGGATACGTTCGGGAGATATTTTTGATTCTCCCGGACAACCGATAACCACTTCTGCACCATCGACCCATTGCTCTTTGTCGATCTCTTTGTGATTCAGCCGTTTGGTGAATTCGACAGCATGGGATGTGTCAAAATCGAGAATGCCGAGTTTAATCATAGGAGAGGCTCTCTTAGAGTGAGTGAACAAATTCAGGGATGTTAACGATGAGGTCCGATTCGTCCGCTGGGTCCGCTTCGATTCCGACTCATCAATCTCCTTTTTATTAATTCCCCTTAGGTTTCTTACGAGTTTTACGGATCGTTGGCGGTAAATCGACCGCAGGGGTTTGCGTGGCCGATTCTTCCTTGGCTCGTTGGAGTGCTAATTCGAGGAACTTAGCTTGGCTTCGCACAGCCTGCTCGGGAGAAGGGGGGGTTAACCTGCGATAGCTCCCATCGCTCAGCAATTCCCGAGCTTTGACGTTATCCGCAAGCGTAATTGCCAAAATTTCGTTGATTAAGCGATTCTTTAATTGAGGTTGCTCGATCGGAAAAACCACTTCCACCCGACGAGATAAATTCCGATCCATCCAGTCTGCCGAACCAATATACACTTGGGGATCACCCCCACAGCCGAAATAGAAAATCCGGCTATGTTCTAGGAAGCGATCGACGATCGAGATAACACGGATATTCTCGGAAACCCCAGGAATACCCGGACGTAAAGCACAAATTCCCCGACAGACAATATCGATAGGTACCCCAGCTTGACTGGCACGGTAGAGCGCCTGAACCACTGCGGGTTCGAGGATACCGTTGACTTTCGCGATGATGCGGCCCCCCGTTCCATTCCTCTGATATTCACTCTCACGATCAATCATTTCAATCATGAACGATTGCAAACGCGAGGGGGCCACCACCAATTTTCGCCAAAGGGGTAATTCCGAATATCCGGTCAGATAATTGAACAACAAGGAAACATCTTCGGCAAAATCGGGACTGGCCGTGAAAAAGCCCAAGTCGGTGTAAGTTCGGGCCGTGATGGGATTATAATTTCCCGTTGCCAAATGGACGTAGCGACGAATCCCATCGTCCTCACGGGGGACCACCAAGCCGACCTTACAATGTGTCTTCAAGCCGATAAATCCAAAGACAACATGAACCCCCGCCTTTTCAAGTTCCCTAGCCCAAGCGATATTCCGTTCTTCGTCAAGACGCGCCTTCAGTTCAATTAATGCCGTCACCTGTTTACCAGCATCGGCGGCCCGTTGTAAAGCGCGGACAATCGGAGAATCACTACTCGTTCGATAAAGTGTTTGCTTGATCGCAAGAACACGTTCGTCCTTCGCGGCAGCCTCGATAAAATCGACCACCGGCGAGAACGATTCATAGGGATGATGCAAAAGGATATTTCGAGAACGAATCGCCGAAAAAAGATTCGTCGATTGGGAAATTTCTGGAGGAACCTGTGGAGTAAATTCGGGATCACGCAAGTGACTAAAGCCGGGAAGTTGATAAATCTGGAATAGCCCCGTTAGGTCTAAAATTCCTGGAACACGATAGACATCATCCGTCGGGTCCAAATCAAGGGCCGAACTCAGAAATTGAATCACCTCGTTGGGAGCATCGGCCTCGATCTCCAAACGAACGGCATCACCGAGTTTCCGTTTCCGTACCGATTCTTCAATGGCCTTGAGCAAGTCCTCAAGGCCTTCGTCATCGAGTTCGTACTCACTATCACGGGTCAACCGGAACAACGAAACCGAATCGATTTCCATACCTGGAAACAAGTCGGACAAATGGAGCCGTATAGCCGATTCGAGTGGAGTGAAAACATAGCCGGTTTCGGCAGGTAATGGCAGAAACCGCTTCAGGACCGAAGGAACCTGCACCACCGCAAAAAGAGGCTCCGGTGAGCGAGGCCTTCTGAGTACAACGGCCAAATTCAAAGATTTGTTTAACAATCTGGGAAATGGGTGACCGGGATCAATCGCTACCGGGGTCAAGACCGGATAAATATCGGTCCGGAACACACTTCGTAAGCGGTCTAAATCCGCAGCTCCAAGATCGCGAAACGAGCGCACTACGATTTTTTCTTTTTCCAACAAAGGAAGTACCTCTTCGTTCAGAACACGATATTGCTCTTTGAGCATGTCCCGAACTTCCGAGGCAATCTTTTCTAATTGGATTTTAGGGGGCATGCGGTCGGCCCCAAAGGACCGGCTAATTCCGGCATGAACTTTCTGCATCAACCCCCCCACGCGAACCATAAAAAACTCGTCAAGGTTCGAGGAGAATATCGCCAAAAACTTGAGCCGTTCAAAAGTGGGTACGCTCTTATCTTGGGCTTCTTCCAAAACTCGTCGATTAAATTGCAACCAAGAAAGTTCACGGTTAATGTAAAGGGCCGGATCATCCAGATTGATAGGGTGATCTGACATCGATACTGAGGGAGGCGTCGAAGACATTCCAAGTCCTTATTTAAAAAAGGGGTAAACCACCGAATTTTTTTTGAGCTATTTTAGTCGAACTAAAAGCCATGCCAGCAAGAAAAATCCCACAGAAAACCCAAGCAGAACCAAACACGATTCGACAATCACTTCACGACTAGGATTCGGATTAACTAAAATCTGCTGATAGGCATCCAAGGCCCAAGCATGAGGCGTGATGTGGCTCCAGTATTGCATTGCCTCGGGCATCAAATCCCGAGGGAGAACACAACCACTGACGGCCGCCAACAACAACATCAGTAACGAGCCATACACCGCAACTTGCATTTCGGTGCGGGCAATCCCTGCCACGAGAACAGCCAAGGTCGTTGCCGCCAAGGAGGTACAAATCACGACCGGAATCACCCACAAAGGTTGATCGCCAAATTTCATCCCAAACAACAGATTGCCCGCTATCAAAAGAAGAAATCCTTGAATTAACGAAACAATCAAACACGGTAGCATTTTCCCAAACAGAATATCAAAACGGGTCACCGGTGCCGCTTGCAACCGTTGCAGAGTTCCTTGCCGACGTTCCCCCACAAAGAGCCAACCGGCCGAGACCACCAGAAAAAAAGCAAACAACACCGCATAAGAAGGGACCAAAACTTGATAACGAGCTGAGCCTCGATTCAGCGATAATCCCCCCCCCGTTGAGCCATAAATCCCCACCGAATTTCCCGTTCGGGGCATCGGTTGGCGTTTGGTGAGTTCCGGCCAAGTTTTCGCTCGCAGATCGTACTTCTCGAACAATCGTTTAATCGCTTCGCGGACGGCGTTCCCTGCTTTTTGTTGCATCTTCTCGTTCTTCAGCATACCAATGCCGCTACGAATCAGTGCCGATTCCGTTTTGAATTCCTCGTCGAGTACTTTACTGAAATCATCCATGAAGGGTTTATCCCCCACACGATCAAACGCTTTTCCGATCATCCATGGCATAATGACCCGAAGCATAGTCACTTGTGTGACCTGCTCAATAATTCCCGCACCAACAGTTTGGGTCGGGTCTCGAAGAACGGTCACATGTAATTCTTCTAGGCTAATCCCATCTTCATAGAAGGGATTGATCGGTTCCATGTCGGCCTTGGCGAGAAAGGAACAAGCATGAACGCGGGCAGAAAAATCGGGTTCGATGACTAAAACGGCCGGTCGTTTACTCGTCCGGACCAATCGTTCGGCCTCTTCCCGAGTTGGTATCAATTCCACCCGCAGGCCGGCCGTCACTGCAAAATCTTCGATCACCACTTCGGACCAAGGTCGCCCTGGAAATGGTCCCGCATTGGGAGGCAAGCCCCGATCGAGATTGACGATCGAGATACGGGGCTTCTCATCGGCCAGTTGACCAAAACCATCCCCAACAACCAGCCCTAATATGGCAATAAAAATTAACGGAGCCACGAGTAAGATCAGGGTGGTGCGCGTATCCCGAACCAATAATCGCAGGTCCTTTTGAGTGATAATAGGTACAGCTTTCATACTAACATGATATGGATCAAGCCGCGGACCATTTGGTCACCGAGCCTACTCTCTCCAGATCGATTCGGGGCATTTGGTATCGCATTTCGCCGGTGGGGCAATCCCCAACGCTTTGGCAAAAATCGGGGCGATGGCCTGTGGGGTAACAGGGGTTTTATGAATGCCTGCTTTGATATTGGTCCCGTATAGGATTAACGGAACGTGCGTATCATACCGATATGGGGAACCGTGAGTCGTTCCCGAGGCAGTGGGAGAATCCCCTCCCGGAAGCCAATAAGGTTTTAGCAGCAGGCAAACATCACCGCTGCGACTCGGAAAGTAAGATCGTTTCATTCGCTTAAAATGAGGGTCCGTCACGGTATCATCAGTAAATTTCGATGCAGGATAGGCCCCATAAACTCCCGGACATTTCAGAAGGAATTGAGCCAACTCTTCTGCCACGGTATTCTTGTCGAGTTTCAATTGTTCGAGAACTTTCTCGTTGAGATAATACCAAGGCAAGCTAGTAGCTTCGATGAAGCGTTGTTTCTCATCTAGAAGATTCTTCGGATCGAATTTCTCTCGCAAATGAGACTCGGCCAATTTGGTGTATTTGGTATTCATCCAACGGCCGGCATCGAGATTCTTTTCTTCCGAAACTTCAGGGAGCGGACAAATCCCATGATCGGCCGTAACGGCAAGGAGATATTTTCCGGCACCGACTTTCTCATCGAGGAATTTCAAGAGTTGGGCAAACATTCGATCGGAACGAATTGTTGTATCCATGACTTCTTGAGAATCCGGTCCCCAGCAATGGCCGACAATATCGTTACTCGAAAAACTGACGGTCAATAAATCGGGGAATTCATCTTGGCCTAACTCTTCTTTGATCACGACCTCTTTGAAAATCTCAAACAAATAATCGTTTCCAAAAGGGGAATTGTACAACGCCTCGTAGTAAACCTTTCCGGGTGTTTTCTCACCGAACCCCATGGGATGGGGAAACGTGATTCCTTGTTTAGAACCTTTCCCCTCTCCGATCACGAAATCTGGTCCCGAATCGGCTGTGTAATCCAAATCAGGAAGGAATCGGTTCCAGTCCTTGCCAAACCACGCATCGGCTTTTTTCAACTTGTTAAATTCCGAGGCCCAAGGCGGAAGTGTTTCTCGATAATAGGTCGAGGTAATCAAGGTCATATCGTTATCCAGCCAATAGGCATAGCCACGCCGACCGACAGGGAATAATGCTGAACGATCCTTGTAAGAAATCCCGATAATCTTCGACTTGCGCATCCCAGCAGAATGCATGGCATCCCCCACGGTGGGGGCTTCCAAGTAATCGGGTGAACCAGAAACGGCTTTCTCTGTGGTACTTTTTTCTGTAGAGTTCGACCCTTTGGGATCGGTTTTTTCTTCAACGGGTTTGGCTGGCTTGTCCGACACCACTTTATAACGCGGCGATTGAGCACAATTCACTGTCTTGCCCGACTTTCGATCATACCACGAGTTGTTGATAATGCCATGAACATCGGGTGAAGTGCCCGTCATAATCGAGGCATGCCCCGGCCCCGTTGTCGTCACCCCATAGGGATAATGGCATTCGGTAAACCATGACCCCTGAGTCATGATCCGCTTAAAACCGTCATCCGTGAAATGTTTTTCCCATCGGGAGAGATAATCTCCACGCATTTGATCGAATAAAACCAAGACCACGAGTTTAGGTCGTTCGGGTTCCGCACCCACAATGGGATTGATCCACAAACCGAAAAGTATGGTCAACAAAATTCGTTTCATAAGTCCTCCCGAGAATACAGAAAATCTTACCGATTTCCTATGAGGGTCAGAAGTGTTTTTGATGTAGAAAGGATGTTGCTCGCCTTTCTAATTGGTGCCCACCAATCTGAAAAACAACTCTTCCAGATCGTTCTCCTGATTTGTTAAACGG
>JAOAAA010000040.1 GCA_026419115.1 Gemmataceae bacterium | reverse complement strand
GTAGCAACATAGCCTGAAATTTCTCCACGCGAATTGGGAATCGGCGTCCAAAGAATTCTAACGGGAATTCTCTCTCCTATTTTGTTGATAATCTCAATTTCTATACATTGTCGATCACAATGCTGGGAGAATTTTTTTATTTTGGAGAAACTCTTGTTGGCAAATTCTGGGATCAATAACCCGATATGAGAGCCTACCATTTCTCGGGAAGTATATCCAAAACTCTCTTCCGCACCGGACCTCCATGCCGTAATAATTCCGTTTGTATCGAAAATCACAAAAACATCATCACTTCCTTTGGTTAACGTGGAAATCTGTAATTGCGCGGATTCCATAACCTGATTGGCCCATTCTCGGGTTTTGATGTTACAGGAGCTTAAAAATGAGATGACTCCTAACATACTCAAACAGGCAATAAAATTGGTGATAATGAGATAAGAAGAATCCTGAGCAATCGGTTGGGTCCGGATGAGGATAAAATGGATGGCTAATAAAATAACAGCAAGGCTCATTCCAATTTTCAGGCCGAATCGTCTCGTCGCAAGGATAAGAGGAATTGTGACGAAAATGGGAATCGAAATATAGGGATGTGCAAAATAATCGAGTGCAATCGAAGCGATTGAAATCAATCCAATTGATATATAACAAACGATGGGCTGTTTCATATTTTTTCAACCTTTATTGATAGTCAGGTATTTACATAAACATGATTCCTCAATTTACCTGATCACGTTATTATTTCGTTAAAGCCTTTTTTAGCACTTCCTGTATGACCGATTCGGAACCTTTTTTCACCCAACACCAATCACTTAAATTCCCGTCCTTTTCCTCCCATGCTTGCTCGTGGGGAATGTAACCCGGTCCACACTCGCCGTATCCCGCAACCAATACAAAATCATCTTTCCGTAACTGCTGGGCAGCGAGCTGATATTCCACATACGATTCGGCCGGTAATATCAAAATCACGGCAGAACCAAAGTCTAGAACGGGCACATCAATCCCTTGCCCTGAGGAAACCCGTTTTCGCCAACTGAGCCCCAAGGCCGCTAAACATTTGCCGAAACCCTTGGGATCATCAGCCAATCGTTTTTTCAAACTAGCTTCATCGTAACCGGAATCTTCTCGGGCTTCAAGCTTCAATGTTTCACATCGAAAGGTTGCCTGTGATAGGGGAATTTTCTTGGTCTTTTCCCAAGCTGCTTTCATGGCAGTGTGAAGTCTTTTCCCCAAAATTTCACGATTCTCAGGTGGTCCGGAATTATATTTTCCCGCAGTCACATTGCCTGAGCAACCCGACATATATATTTGCATCACCTTTGGATTATCGCTTTGGCGTAATTTTCGTGCGACACCCGGAAAATCGGCGCTGGCCCGACCTTTTCCATAGGTGCTCATCGGGTGACACGCATAGGCTGAGAGTGCAACCAAAGGAGTTTCCTCGTTCCAGAAACTCAGCGTTTTGAGAACCGGATCGATCCGACCTTCAGGGGCTTCACGAATTTTGAGATTGCTGGTAAAGCTGGTTCGATCATGCCTCACTCGACCGGCCTCATCGATATAGCGACGATTGCTCGCGACCTCCTTCACTTCTGCTTGCCCCATACCGATGTGGGTCACTTTCTGTGGTGATTTCAAGGCCTGTCGCGCGGCCCGAGCTGCCTTGGCGATCACTTGAGCATGAAATTCCAGATCGCAAATCGCTCCGTTGGCCTTGTGGCTTTCGAGCAGTTTTTGGGCCGTGAGGTCGGAAATAGGGGCATCGTGTTGATGGACCGAGGTCAGCATAATTCGATTGCGATCGGTTGAGACCGCTTGGGCCAAGCCGTCACGCCAAGCATCGTAGGCATCGTTGCGAATTTCACACCAATCGATAGCCGCTAACACAATCGGTTTACCCACACCGGTTATAATCACCCCCATCAGATATAGAGGATCATCGATCTCCGAGATGGGCGCGATCCCCCCCCCCATACAGGGATGCCCCTTTGGCGGGGTGACTTCGACTTGAAAAGGAGCGATTGCTATTTCAAGGGGTTGACCTTGAAGCGTGTGAGCGGCGACCATGCCGGCAAGGCTTGAGGTGAGAAAATGTCGTCTGGACAGGCTTTTCATCTGATGGTTCCTCTGTGGAGGGGGATAGTGTGGAGATATTGTAACGCAACCGATGCGGATTGTTCATCCGGCGTGAGCGTAATGAACATTCGAGATACCCTCGCTTCCGTTATCATTCAACAAAAACTCGTTGCTCGAACATCTGAGAAACCCCTTTCAATAGGTTTACATCATTTTTGGGACGATGTCGATTTTCTCTAGCTTTTAAGCGTTCTATTTGTCACAATATATCTATCCTACCTACTCCCCTGTTGGAGTCCCCCGCTATGCTCTCCCTTTATGATGGTACCTATCATCGGCGTGAATGGCTTCGCTTGGGGGCAATCGGTTCTGGCGGATTAATGTTGTCGAATCTGTTACGAGCGGCCCCGAAAACCTCGAAAACGAAGTCGGTGATTTTTTTCTGTTTGCTGGGTGGTCCCCCCCAACATGAAACGTGGGACCCCAAACCCGATGCTCCTCCGGAAATTCGCGGTCCGTTTGGGACGATTCCAAGTTCCCTCGGAGGGCTGCGGGTCGGCGAGCTGATGCCTAAGACAGCCAAGATCGCTCACAAGTTGGCTATCTTGCGAGCCGTCAGTACGGGCGATCATGCTCACTCTTCCAGTGGTTATCAATTTCTGACGGGTGTTCCGCACGTCCCATTGAATGTCGAAAACGTCACGGCCAAAGCGCCGAATCATTGGCCCAGTGTGGCGGCGTTGGTGCGGCATTTGGTTCCGGATCGGGGTGGGTTACCCTCTTCGGTGATTTTGCCGGAAAATATTTGGAACGATGGGAACATCCCTTGGCCGGGTCAAGATGCCGGCTTTCTGGGCCTGAAGGCGCAACCTTGGTTCATTCACTGCGATCCCAACGATGCGAACTTCCGCATACCGGACTTAGCTTTGTCGGACGATGTTTCATTCGATCGATTTCAAGGGAGAAAATCGTTGCTGGATTCCTTGGCAAAATCCTTGGATCGAAAAGAGGTACAGGATGCCCTCGCGAAAAAAGATCAACACACGCGGAAGGCGTTTGAACTTTTGGGGTCGGGGGCAGCTCGTCAAGCGTTTGATCTCAGCAAAGAGTCACCGGCCACACGCGATCGGTATGGGCGAACCCGCTTCGGTCAATCCTGCCTTTTAGCTCGACGGTTGGTCGAAGCAGGTGTGAGTTTGGTTCAAGTGAATTGGACCCGAATCAAGGGGGCGCTCGAACAAGGGATGTGGGATACGCACAGTAATCATGGGCGTGCCTGCAAAGAGGTGCTAATGCCCATCATGGATCAAGCCTTCCCNGCGTTGGTTGAGGACTTGGAGCAACGGGGTTTATTGAATGAAACCTTGGTGGTGTGGGGGGGGGAATTCGGTCGAACGCCCAAAATTAACGGAAGCGGCGGAAGAGATCACTGGGGTCATGTTTCCTCGATGGCCTTCGCAGGGGGGGGCATCAAAGCCGGTACCGTTTATGGAACCTCCGACAAAAACGCAGGCTACCCCATCGATGGGAAGGTCACCCCTGCCGATATTCATGCCACGCTGTTCCACTTGCTGGGCATTTCTCCCAATACCGAAATTCACGATCCGCAAGGGCGCCCGACTCCCATCACTCGCGGGGAGATTATCAAAGCGATTGTCTGAATGTGAATCCCTGTGCTTCTTGATTCCTGTCATGTGACTCCCTTTCCATTCCTGCTTCGTGTCACCCCTTCCATTTCTGCCAATCGATTCTCCCTTCATTGCACCCCACTTTGTTTGCGTGTGAACCATGACCGATTTCCTTGAATGCTCAGTGGAGTGGGCGGCGACAAGTTTTTGCCGATTTCCCAATGCCTCCTTCTTGCCAAGCCCTGTTTCGATCATGAAATGAACTGCACAGTAACCTTCCCATAGTACCTTATGCAAAAGGGTCTCTCCCATGATGAATCGACGCACATTCCTTGTTTCCGCCGCCTATGCTTCGGCCCTGCCGATTGCCTGTTCCCAAGAGAAGAAAGAACTCCCATCGGAACGATTCCGCGTGGGAGTCGTCGGAACCAACGGTCAAGGGAAATATAACTGGGGCCAACTCAAGGGCGCCGGTGCCGAGGTGGTGGCTTTGTGCGATGTCGATACCTCGAAAGCAGTGGATGCTCAAAAGGCATTCCCGCAAGCGAAGTTCTATCAAGATTTTCGCAAGATGATCGACGCCAAGGGTCTGGATGGAGTTCTTTGTGCCACGCCGGACCATACCCATTTTCATGTGACGTACGCGGCCCTCACTGCGGGGTTACATGCCTACTGCGAGAAACCGTTGACCCACACCGTTTGGGAAGCACGGGTTCTGAACGAACTAGCCAAGAAGAAAAAACTGGCCACGCAAATGGGTACGCAAATTCATGCCGGTGATAACTATCGTCGCGTGGTGGAACTGATCCGTGCGGGAACCCTCGGAGCGGTTCGCGAAGTTCATGTTTGGGTTGGTAAAGGTTGGTCCGGAAATGGGACCCGCCCGAAAACCGAGAAAGTGCCCGATCATCTCAATTGGGACCTTTGGCTCGGAGGGGCACCCGAAACCGAATACTCCTCAGGGTATCACCCCGCAAATTGGCGACGGTACTGGGATTTCGGGGGGGGGACCTTTGCCGATATGGCTTGCCATCACATGGACCTTCCCTTCTGGGCACTGAACCTACGCCATCCGATTTCAGTGGAAGCGACCGGCCCGAAACCCGACCCGATCACGGCTCCCGAATATGTCATTTGCAAATATGAATTCCCCGCCCGAGAAAAACTTCCTCCGGTGACCCTCACTTGGTACGATGGCGGCAAACGACCGAAACAATTCGAGAACCCCAACTTTCCCAAATGGGGCGACGGCTGCTTATTCGTTGGTGAGAAAGGTTCGATGCTCGCCACCTATGGGAGTTATCTGTTCGTTGAAAAAGACCTGCAATCTGCAAAGCCCGATATGAGCATTCCCAACTCGATTGGGCATCATAAAGAATGGATCGAAGCCGCCAAAACGGGGAAACCGACCACCTGTAACTTTGATTATTCGGGAACATTGACCGAAGCGGTTTTGCTCGGGGTCGTTTCGTATCGATCTGGGAAAGCAATCCAGTGGGATGCCGAGAAACTCCAAGCCAAGGGGCTTCCCGAATTAAACTCCCTTATCAAGAAACCCTATCGCAAAGGTTGGGAGATCAGCGGGAGCTAATCTCGCTGCGAAACGAAAAGAAGGAACGCTCTAGCATTTTCTCATTAGGCAACCTTGTCGAATCACTGCTTAGACTTTCTCGATCTGGGAACGATTGGCGATCACTACTCAGACTTTCTCGATCTGGAAACGATTGAATTGTTGTGCATATCCCCCCCGTCACGTTCCCAAGCAATGCCGAGACTTTCCTTCTTCCCTCATCATATAACCTCGTAAAATCACTGCTCAGTATATTCTCATCATTGAACGATTCGGGACCACAATACAAAATTTTCTCAGTAATTTCTCATCTCTTCATCCAGAAACGATGATGTTTCACCTGTGGTCGTAAGAAGCAAAATGTTCTTTTGAATTTTCTGGAGAATGAGTCTTCCGCAGGTCCATTTTCGTGGTTGAATAATAACTCCTCCCAGAATTGACCAACATGAAATAACAATGAGCAGCACTTTGCTAGAATCCCCTTCCCGACCCGTTCCGAATGAAGGCCAAAGACCCCTTCCGTTGGAACCGGCGCTTTGTTGTCTGTGCCGTGTGGAAGATGTGGACCCGATCGGGGTGGGGGAAGATTTTGAGTATCGCACCTGCCCCGAGAGTTTTTTGGTGGTTCGTTGCCGACGCTGCCGGATGGTATTCCTGAATCCCCGCCCCTCGGAGCCAGCTCATTCTCAAATCTATCCGAATGATTATCATGCCTTTCAATTTCAAGAAACGGAATATGGTCTGGTCCACAAGATTCGTCGTCGGCTCGAAGCCAAGCGTCTTTTGAAATGGTGCCGGAAACTCCCTGCAGATGCTCGGATACTCGATGTCGGGTGTGGTGATGGATTCCATCTCAGTTTACTCAAGGAGTTTGGTCCACCGAGTTGGCAGCTTCTCGGTCTCGATGCTGACGAACGAGCCGCCCAAGCGGGACGAAAGAAGGGCCTGAACATTCAGACCGGTTACCTTCAAGAGCTAAGGGATGAAAAGGGGTTCGATCTCATTTTTCTCATTATGACCATTGAACATGTGAGCGATCCGCGAAACCTCCTTGAAACCGTTTATACCCATTTGAAACCAGCGGGTCGGGTGGTCATTGTCACCGATAACACCAAAACTTTGGATCACTTCATTTTCATGGGACGTCATTGGGGAGGGTATCACTTCCCACGACACACTTATTTATTCAATCGCTACAACCTCTCGGAATTGGGAAAAGCGGTCGGCTTGCAACCGGTGAAAGTGCGCTCGGCCGTTAGTCCCGTGAATTGGGTCTACTCGATTCGGAATTTGTTGGACGATTGGGGATTCTCGAAATGGTTGGTCCGTCGGTTCTCTCTTAAGTCGGTCGGGAGTCTCACGGTTTTCACTCTGTGGGATATGCTGCTCAATCTGATGGGCTACGGTTCGATTTTGCATGCAGAATTTCAGAAACCGCTCTCAACGGAAAAGACCCCATGAAAAATTCTCACCCCGTGAACGTGACGGAAAAGACCCCATGAAAAATTCTCATCCTGTGGTGTTGATTGGTGCCGGTTTGGCAGGCTTAACGGCTGCGACCTATTTGAAACGGCATGGGGTACCGATTCGGATTTTTGAAGCCAGCAAGAACATTGCAGGCTTGGCCCGCAGTATCCAAGACCCCGATGGTTTCACCTACGATTTCGGTGCCCATTTCATCACGAATCGGCTGGCGGCCGCAGTTGGCGTCTCGGCCCAATCTCGGCACATGCCCCGATACGGCGAGAGTGTTTTCCGTGCAAATAAGGTCTACTCGTATCCCATTGGATTAATGCGCTCGCCTCGTTATTTGTCGAGTGCGCTGTGGACGAAATCAACGAACCTGTTTCGTTCTCGACCCCAAAATGCTGCGGAATGGTTCTCGCAAGCGTATGGGAGTCGGCTCGCAGAAGAAATTGCCATCCCACTCACAGAAGCATGGTCGGGAGCCAAGGCAACGGAATTAGCCCCTAGCGTGGGGGAAAAATTTACCAGCTCGCTTCCCCGTGTCATGATGCTCTTGGGAGCCAGTCGATTCACCAAGCGAACCGTGGCCGTGGGCTATTCCACCTCCGTGACCGAATCGCCCCATGTTTGGCATGTGTATCCCGAGGGGGGGATTGGTGCAGTTTGCGAAAAGTTGGCCGATGAAGTGCGTGAGTGTATTTCCTTAGAATCACCCGTCGAAGCCATTCACACCGAGAACCAAGAGGTCGTCGGGGTAACCGTCAACGGCAAAGATTATGATGCTAGCGCCGTGGTTTCCACTGCCCCGCTTCATGTGCTTCCGAAGCTGGTGCGCGGCACCGATTCGCTCCACGATCTTTCCCGCATTCGTTACCGACCCATGATCTTCGTCAATCTCCGTTTGCGGGGAAGAAACTTGTTGCCCAATGTAGTAACGTGGACCCCTGAATCAAAGTATCCATTCTTTCGCTTAAGTGAAATCGGGATGGGGCTTCCTTGGCTGGTTCCCGATGGGCATACTCTCATCACGGCTGATATTGGGGCACAAGTCGGCGATGAACATTGGACCAAGAATGATGAGCAACTCGGCGAGCTGTGTTGCGATGCCCTCCTTGATCTGATTCCCGATATTCACTCTCGTTATCTCGGCTGCCGCGTTCTGCGAACTCCGGTCGCTTATCCGGTTTACCTCAATGAGTACGAATCTCGTCGGAAAGAATTCGCTGAATCGACGGGCATTGCTGGCTTGTATTGCATCGGTCGAAATGGTGAATTTGCTCATATCCTGATGGAAGATGTTTTCTGGCGGACCCGTCGCAAAATGCTTCGTCTCATGCAGGAACGAAATCTGATTTAACCCCCAATTCTTTCGCAAGAGCTAACTCAGGTGGTGAATCTACTCTGTCGCTGGCCTATCGCTGGCAGAAATATCATTCGTTTGTCTACTACTATTTCATGAATTCTGTGAAGACGCCAACGCTGATTCTGCTCGCAAGCACTTGGGGAATGGTAGGGTTGATTTGGATCATTCAACTGGTTCATTATCCCTTGTTCGCTCGCATTCACGATGACTTTACCTCGTATGCCAAAGAGCATGTCAAACGAATTTCTTGGGTGGTGATCCCGTTGATGCTCATCGAAGCGATCTGCTCGGTGTGGTTACTGGGCTTCTGGAATTCTTTTGATACTCGAACTAAAGCCCTTTTTGGTTCCAGTTTGGTGATCCTCATTCTCGTTTGGGCATCGACTTTTTTTATCCAAGTCCCCTGTCATGAACGATTGATGATCGAACGAGATGAACAGACGATTCAAAAATTGGTACAGACGAATTGGATTCGGACGCTCGGCTGGACGGCCCGAGGTCTGCTGATATTCGCCATGCTCATTTTTGCAGAATAAGTTTATTGCGACGGGTCCGCCGAAGCCGATACCGTATTCCATCAAGGATCAAATACACTTCGTTTTTTCCTTGCAGAAGTTGCTGGGCATCAATTTCCAGTAACTGGGACTCGGCTGGGTTCGACCTGAGTTCCTCGGGTGCCGACCGATCGAGATTCTCATTATCACCATTCATAGGATCATCCTTACAGCTCCACTCTCCTTTTCTTATTGAGATTTAGTTTCAACAGCAAGAGCAACCTCAAAAAAGATTGTTATGCACGAATCCCTTGGAAATGACTTTGTTGAGAAATTTTCTCAATAACTGCTCAGGGTCGGGGACTGAAGTCGAAACACTCGTTGGATTGAGGGGAGTAACTCTTGAGGATCGTGAGTTACAAAGATCAGTGTTTGTTCGGGGTCAAGGATCGATTCGATCTGAACTTTCAAAAACTCGATCGTTCTCCAATCCAGCCCTTGGAAGGGTTCATCCAAAATCAATAATGCCGGTTGCTTGATCATGGCGCGGGCGAGCAGGGCGATTCTCTGTTCCCCTGCCGAGAGTGCGACCAAAGGTCGTTCCCGTAAATGGAAAATACCGAAATGTTGTAAGAGGGAATCGACCCGATCCCGTTCGGAATTCTCTAAGCGGCGGGAATAGACCCCATCAAACAACCCCGTACCAAGGGCTTGCCAAACCAGAACCTCTCTGGGGAAGTACATCTGAAATTCCGAAGAGAAAAAGCCAATCCGTTGTTTCACTTCCCAGATCGATTCCCCGCTCCCCCGCGATCGACCCCAGAGCTTCACCTTGTTCGAGTAAACCTGAGGATGATCGCCGACAATCAGACTCAGCAAGGTGGATTTCCCTGCACCGTTTTCACCAAACAAAGCCCAGCGTTCCCCTCGATGGATGATCCAATTGACCCCTTCCAGAATGGAGCGCTCACCATATTGAACCCGAACATTTTCCAGTTCTAAAATGGGAGTGTGGGGATCGCCTGCCGATGAACTGGGGAGATTTTTTGGCAACGGTTGCGGTGCGAACATGAGTTTTTCCTGATGCGTAACCGGTGGCAATTTGATCTGTTCGTTCGATTCGGAGTGCGAACTCGTTCCTTGAGTAGATGCAGGATGCGAAATGCTCCCGTTCTCCGATGCAGCATGGGGCGGGGGCACTTCGCAGGTGTCGATGATTTGCCCTTGGTGAAGCAATGCTCGGTGCGTGCAAACATTCGGGATTTCCTCAGCCCGACAGGCAATCCCTAGATGAATCCCCTGCTGAGCTAATCGTTCCAGATACGTTGAGAGAAAGTCCCTGCGGCGGGAATCCATCCCAGAAAAGGGGTCATCGAGTAATAAGATTTCTGGTTTCCGGAGTAAGGCACGGGCGATCCGAAGCCGGCGGTTCTGACCTGTGGAAAGGGCGATCACCTCTTTCTCTAAAAGGTCACCGAGTTCAAAGAGTTCCACCACTTGTTGCCAATCCTTGGTGTCGATCGAGGGGTGATCGGCCAAAAAATCTTTGACGGTCAACGAGTCCTGCGCTTCGATGAAGTTGAATCGTTGCTGATAAAAATACTTCGAGGCTTGGAATGCTCCCAAGCTGTCCTGAAAGCTCACCCGAAGGATGGGCCGTGTGATCTTTCTTTCACCAGAAGTGATTCGGAAAGCCCCTTCGAGTACTTTCAGGAAGGTCGATTTACCGGCACCAACCGGACCAACAAACGCCCAGTGCCGGCCCGAATTCCATTTCCAAGTGGTGTTTTTGAAGATGGGTTGTTGGTTGGGGAATTGGGCGACGATCTGATTCAATTCAAGCAACGCAGTCACGATGTCAAACCCATACCTTGTTCAGTTTCTTGGCAGAGCTTTTCGCATTCCGCCAACGTAGGAGCTTCGGCAATGATACGGACAATCGGCTCGGTGTTACTGGCTCGGACATGAACCCAACGATCCTTCCAATCGAAACGAAGCCCATCGACGGTGTTGATTTCTGCCGAGGTGTAGATCGATTTCAATTTCTCCAAGGCGGAGGCCAATTGCTCCTTGGGCACGGTGACCTTGGTTTTCAGCATGTGATATTGGGGAAGCGATCGTACCAATTCGGATAGCGGTTGCCCTGTCTCTGCCATCAATTCCAGAATCAGGACCATGCCGATAAATGGATCACGCACCCAGCCGATACGGGGATCAATCACACCGCCGTTCCCTTCGCCCCCAATCACGGCTTGATGGGCGCGCATCCCTGCCACGACATTCGCTTCCCCCACCGCAGTGCGGAAGCATTCACAGCCCACTTCACGAGCCAAGTCTTCGTTCACGCGGCTGGAGGACATATTGATGACCACGGTTCCGGCCTGCCGCGAGAGACGCAACTTCACCGCGAGGGCCAAGGTTAACTCTTCCGAGATGCACTGCCCCTTCTCGTCGATGAGCGCTAATCGATCGGCATCGGGATCGAGAACAAAGCCCACATCGCATTCTGCAGTTCGCACCCGTTCGGCCACTTCCTGCAGATGAGCGGGAATCGGCTCGGCTTCATGGAGAAATACCCCATCCGCATAACAGGCTTCCGCAACGTAGGGGCAGCCGAGTTCCTCTAATAGACGAGTGGCCAACGGTCCGCCGGCCCCTCCATTGGCATCGATAAACACACGCAGGCCCGAGGTCGAAATCACGGTGGGGGTCACGCATGCCATTACCTTCTGGAGGTGAAATTGTCCCACATCGGGAGGAACCCGAACATCGGCAATCTGATTCCATTGACCAAAGACAAATTCCCCTGACTCGAAGAGGGTCTTGACCTTTTGGCCTCGTTCGGCAGTGAGAACGGCTCCATCGCTACCAAACATTTTCAGGCCATTCCAAGGGCTAGGATTATGGCTGGCCGTGATTTGAATGGCCCCCTTCGCAGAAAATTGTTTCACTGCCACGCCCACGGTGGGGGTCGGCGCAATCCCAATATCCAGAACTTGGCACTTGGTTGCCTGCAAGCCCGCGATCACCGCATTGCGGAGCATCACCCCGCTGGGCCGGCTATCGCGCGAGACAATCACCGTGCCCCCTTGCAAGTACGTTCCCAACGCCTGCGCAAATCGACATGCCACCTCGGGCGTTAAACTCTGCCCGACGATTCCGCGAATGCCCGATACCGAAACGATCAAATCTTTTGGAATGAGGTTCATTCCGGAAGTGTATGTTGTGAAATCCAAAATGCCAAACCGCTACGAAGGAATCAAAACTTTCTGTCCCAGAAACTTCCCGTGACGAATCGGCCCCAAGGCAACCAATCGACCTTCAAAAAACGCTGCGATCCGCTCGCGATCGGGACCCATCACCTTCACCGGTTGCCCCTGCTTCACCTGCATCATCTGAGAGGCATCGAGTTCCAATCGTTCGTAATGAGACATCAACTCTTCCATCGGCTGCAAGCTCTGAGCCAAACTCTCCCGAGTGAACGGGGGTTTAATGGCCGACTCGACACGGAACGATCCAATCTGCTCTCGCCGTAATTCTTCGATGTAGCCCCCACAACTTAATTCCTCCCCTAAATCCCGTGCAATCGACCGGATGTACGTTCCCTTTCCACAGGATACCCGAACCGTGAGAAGCTCACCCTGAAAATCGAGCAGTTCGATCCGATCGATCCGAACTGCACGAGGAGCAACCGTGAATTCTTCTCCTTGTCGAACCAACTCATGCGCTCGGCGACCCGCCACCTTCAGGGCCGACACCTTTGGGGGACGTTGTTGAATCTCCCCTTGGAATTTCGGTAGCAGCGACTCGATGTCGGCGATGGTTACGGTATGCGGTTGAGGTGAAGGGATAATTTCTCCCTCGGCATCGTCGGTGGAGCTGGTATAGCCAAGGCGGATTCGAGCGAAGTAGACCTTCGTTTGATTCTGAACTTCCTCGACCAATCGCGTGGCTTGCCCCAAGGCCACGACTAACACGCCTGTTGCCAACGGGTCGAGCGTACCGGCATGGCCAACCTTGGTTCGTCGCGGGAGCAGGGCCTGAATCGAGTTGACCACATCCCGTGAGGTCTGCCCGCGCGGTTTATCGACATTGAGAAAACCATTCCATCCGCTCATCGGGGGCTTGCTCATTTCTCTCCCTATTCGATTCGTATGTTCAGTGAGAGCTTATTAGAAGGTTCCCTTCTGTTCCTGAGAATGTTTCCCTAGAAGGAGCCTCTTCCTGCAAGGTGTCTAGTTTAGCGATTGGATTGCGAACGGGAGGGTTCAACCAACAAACAAAGCCAGAACCGCCGCATCGATGCCGCCTTGGAATCCGCCCGCTTCCCGATCATTCCACATCCCACACTACCACCTCGCCATACTGCGTGGCAGCGAATGCCATAAGCCCATCGTGGCTATAACCCAAGGCGATATAGTCTTCCTTACCCCATGCGAACCCTTCTACCATTGCTTGAGCTTTACGGGAATAAACCTCAATGGTGTCAGTTCCCTCCTTGTAGCAAAGGATTCGATCCTGATTGGGATGCAGGGCAAATCTTCTCGGTCTGATAGGACGATCCTCAGCAAAAAGGGGTTCCATTCGGAGCGAATGTTGCCAATCCCTGAGATCGACAAACAAGAGTTGGTTCCCTCGAATCAGTATGGCATCCCGATTGGGATTCCAAACTGGGGTAGACATTCTTCGAATGTCGAGGGGTAATTCTCTCAAAGGGAAGATGACGGGAAACCGGTGGATCTCAAGCGAAACACGTTGCCTGCCCCAAGCAAGGTAATGCTCGCCGTCACTGAGAAACCCGTAACATCTTAGCTGCCGATTCGGGCGGACCCCTTCGGTCTGGTAAACCCGATGATAGCCCTCCTCCGGCGAACCCATATAGAAGGTTACGGGAGAACCCACCTGAGCAATCATTCTTTGGCCATCAGGCGATAAGAAGAGTCGTGAGTCTCTCGGCCAATTGGCCCCTTGGTACCAAATCGCTTCTGTACCACGCACCACAAACCGGAAGGCATAATCGGGACTTTGAAACAAACCGGCGACGAGATCGGTGCTCGATTGCGAGGCAATCGAGAGATGATGATTCCAAGTCAGCAACTCTAGATCAGGGGTCTGGTAAATCAACTGCTCCTCGAAATGGGGGAGAGACCAATACAGAAAGGCCACCCGCTGCCCCCGACGAACGATCCCCACTAACCGACCACTCGGAAGAAAGCTCATGTCAAAAATTTTGTCCGCAATCTTTTTAGAAAGCATGGGGAGACCTCACAGAGCCAAGGGATGCCCTCACATCTGACAACGATCCGGCAATCATCCACGACATTGATTTGGCGACGGTTCGATAACAACTCAACGACGAAGAGTCGGCATTGATACTCCATGATCCTCGATGATCCTTGGTGATTGGTGACTCGGTCACTCGATCACTCGATGAGGTTCGGGCGATTCCCCGTCGGTTCCGGATATTCTCGCCAAGGTGGTTGCCCCTGTCGTGTCAGGAAATCATACCAAATCAAGGGGCATGACTGCATCCTTGCAGACGAAAACTTGGCAAAAGAATGGCCCCTGTGAACTTGGTCTTGTTCGCAGGGGCCATCAGGAATGGAGAATCGGGGCGGCCGGATTTGAACCGACGACGTCCTGCTCCCAAAGCAGGTGCTCTACCGGGCTGAGCTACGCCCCGATGAATTCGGTGGATTATCTTACAAGATATGGGAACAAACGAAAAGGTTCAGGCGGATTATCGTCGCAGTGCTTCGATGATTCGTTCAAAATCGTCGTTGTTCTCGAAGCCAATCACAATTTGACCTTTATCCTTATCCTTGACGCGAATCTCGAAGCGGACGGCCAAACGGGAACGCAGTTCGTTTTCGATGCTAATCACATGGGCCGTCTTCATGCTGATCGTTTCTTCCCGAAAGGCTTCCTGAGCGGCCTTGGCTTCGGCCTCGGCTCGTTGCTGCTTCAGCATCAGTTCCAGAGCTTTGACCGAAAGCCCCTTGGCGACGACCTCCTTCGCAATGGCACTTTGCTTGATCGGGTCGTTCAATCCCTTCAGCAACTTGGCATGCCCCAAGGAGATTTGGCCTTGCCGAATTAGTTCTTGCACATCGTTGGGTAACAACAGCAGGTTGACGATACTGGTCACCGTTGAACGATCGAGGCCTAATCGTTGGGCCAAAACCTCTTGGCTGACCTGATAGGTATCCAGATACTTCCGAAAGCTCTGGGCCTTTTCTAACGGGTTCAGGTCGGTCCGTTGGATATTCTCAACCAACGAGGCTTCCCAAATCTGTTGGTCATCGAAGGTCATCACTCGAACCGGAACGGTGGTTAACCCTGCTAACTTGGCGGCTCGAAGTCTTCTTTCCCCCGCGATCAACTGATACTCGTTGCCCACTTGGCGGACCACCAAAGGTTGCAACACCCCATGAATCTTGATGCTCTCGGATAACTGGCCGATCTCATCGTCATCAAAATTTTTTCGGGGCTGGTAGGGATTGGGGACAATCTGATCGACCGCAAGTACCTGATCGTTCCGAGTCCCTTCTTCCGCCGAAATATGTTCCCCGTGCGCCCCCTCACCAAGCAACGCATTCAAGCCTCGACCTAAGCGAGATTTTGTATCTGTCGTCATGTGTTAAAACCCCCACAAAAGAACCTTACCGATTCCCCCAAACTTACGTTCCACATGGAACATTCCCTAAATTCACAAGCGGAAGGTTCCACGTGTCACATGGACATAACCGCACAACCGGAATAATCAAGCCCAACTTCCAGAGAGGGGCCGTTGTTCAATCAATCTCACACTGTTGGTCGTGGAACCTTCGCG
This sequence comes from Gemmataceae bacterium, assembly GCA_026419115.1. Classification (GTDB taxonomy): domain Bacteria; phylum Planctomycetota; class Planctomycetia; order Gemmatales; family Gemmataceae; genus SKW135. Next base: position 14,817 of record JAOAAA010000040.1, on the reverse strand, counting down.
TTGTTCAACCAACCCCCACCTTCACGCACCGCAACCAACCGCCAGCTTGCAGGAAGATCGTTGAAGCGCGATCGTTGAAGCGCGATCGTTGAAGCGCGATCGTTGCCTACCCGATTGATGGAATCGCGGACGATTTCCTTCCTTCTCGGTGCGATCGATTCCACTCCGTTCTCGGTGCAGTCGATTCCCTTCCCAACCGATAATGACCCCTCCTCAAAACAGGATTGCGCCACCCGCAAAGGAATTTCGGCCTGAGCAAAAAAGTCCTCTTTGCAGGGATTTGACTTTTGAGGTAATATGTGAATCAACAACGACCGGAACCGTTGTTACAGGGCATCGGATGCCCAAAAGAAAAGAGGCGGTGTGAAGGACTCACCTGATACGATCGATGAAAAATCGGTCCCACACTTAGATAGCTCAACTCCCGAGCCGTCACCCGTACCTTTCTTTCTGACATATACCTTCGATCGGAATCTTCGCGAGAGATTCCCTGCAAATGGGTTTTGCTCGTTCGACTTCTCTCAGGAAGAGAGGGGTCTGCGAAGAAGGTATGGACATTGGAAGTGGTTCCGTAACGGAAAAGAACATGGATCGTTCCCCCATTTTGTTTCGTGTGGATTCAAACGCAGAGTCGGGCTACGCAGGGATTTATCAGGCATTAACTTTTGCCCTTGCCGTTCAACGAAGACGGCGCCTTTCTTATTTCCTTGGTCAGATCGAACCCTTCTCGTTGTTATCCCAAATTGCTCGAGCAGGGAATGAATACCTCAAGGCCGAGAATCCCTTTGGTACCCCTGAGGATGCCGAAGAAACCATTGCCGAGGCCCGCCGAATCGGGGCAGCCAATGTGGTCCTTTGTGCTCACGATCTTTCGGAAGATTATCTTCGTGAGCTAACCAATCAGGGTCTCGATGTCACCGTTTTCGATACCCAAGCCAATATCTGTTTCTCAAACCGTTTGGTGATTAACCCGCTGCTTGGTAAAACGATTCGGGATTATCAATACGAGACGGGCACGCAACTTCTGATCGGGGCCAAGTATGCTCTGATTCGACCCATGTTCCGACGACAACGCCCTATGCGAGCCGTGGAACCAACGGGCGCCAAACGAGCGGTTCTTGCCTTGGGTGAAGACGATTTCTTCGGTGAAAGTCTGCCTCGAACCATGCAACTATTGAACAATCCCCATCTCGAAAAAATTACGGTTCTTGTCCGCAGCCATCACAATCAGATTAACGATCTGCGAGAATTGATGGACCAAAACAAAGGCCGCCTCGAAATTCTGACCGAACCAAGTGAGCTTGCAAACCGACTTCCCAAAACCCATGTGGCGATCACCTCGGGCGATTCCCTCAGTTTGGAAATGGCCTGCGTCGGTGTCCCGCAAATCATTCTCGCTGCGGATGGAGTTTGCCTCGCCAATGGCCAATGCCTCGATAACGAAGGGGCCGCCACCGTTCTCGGCATGTGGTCCGAAGTGAGCGAAAATCAGTTGAACGATCAAATCAGCTACGTCCTTGATGATGTGATCGAACGGATCGGCATGTCCCGTTGTGCCAAGAATTTGATCGATGGGAAAGGGGCCGATCGTCTGGTGAACGGATTGGAAATTATGCTGCACACCACCTTGGAACCTCAGTACCGCCGCTTGGCAGCCTAAGCACCGATCGGCTCAAGCATCGATCGGCAGATTCTGCGGCCCTCTGTTGTTGGTTCACCCTTGGCCGACTCTCTCTGTGATTTGGCTGCATCTGCCTGATTCCGCTCCTGTTCAGGCTGATGCCCCTAGATGCGAACTCATATAATTCCTGCATGTCGAAACTGAATCCAAAACCCTTCACGGTTCCTGACTGTCTCAAAGCCAAACAACAGGGACGAAAACTCGTCGTCGTCACTGCCTACGATGCCACCTCCACGAAGCTCATCGATACCGGTGCGGTGGATATTCTTTTGGTAGGGGATTCATTAGGAATGGTGATTCAGGGGCATTCCACACCGTTACCCGTCACGTTAGATGAAATGATTTACCACACCAAGGCCGTGGTGCGAGCGCGAACCCATGCGTTGGTGGTGACCGACCTTCCCTTCATGAGCTATCAAATTTCCACAAGCCAAGCCCTCGAAAATGCCGGTCGGATTCTGAAAGAAGCGGGTGCCCATGCGGTGAAGCTCGAAGGGGGGATTCGTTCCGCTGCTTCGATTCAAGCGATCGTCGAAGCAGGCATTCCCGTGATGGGTCACGTCGGGATGACGCCGCAATCGGTTCAGGGATATGGTGGGTTCAAAGTTCAACGCAATCGAGAACAGATCGTGGAAGATGCCCGTGCCGTCGAACGAGCTGGTGCCTTCGCCATCGTGCTCGAATGCATCCCGATGGACCTCGCCAAAGAAATTTCCGAGACCCTGCGCATCCCGACGATCGGAATCGGAGCTGGCCCCCACTGCGATGGGCAAGTCCTAGTGCTTCACGATCTTCTCGGAATGTATACCGACTTTCGACCCAAATTTGTCAAAACCTACGCCGATCTCGGACAGGTGATCCCGCAAGCCATCCAGCGCTATGCTCATGATGTTCGCGAAGGCCAATTCCCCGATGAGGAGCATTCTTTCAAATAATCGAACTTCTAGAAATCGTCGGGAAGATGCTTTGGAATCATTGAATGAGGTGATTCTTGTAAGGGATCGTTGAGAGGAGCTAAACCCCGATCTGACGTGAAGAGATCGGATCGCCCACAAAATTAAGCAACGAAGTTCATCGTCTCAAATTTGTCACCGAGCACTCCCTTACTTTCGACCTTCAACCACTTCTCCAATAGGGTGGCATAAACTTGTCGGAAGTCGGTAGTGACTTTCAAATCTCCCTGATCGAGATCGGTCAAGGAGGGACGTTTGCCGTGTGTTCCCCCTTTGATAGCCGGACCAGCACAGAGGAGGAAGGAACCTGCTCCGTGATCGGTCCCGCTGCCATTTTCTGCAACCCGTCTGCCGAATTCCGAGAAGGTCAGGACCGCCACTCGTTTATCATCCTTGGATCGAGCCAAGTCGGTGAACAAACTACTGATGGCACTACCTACCTCGGCATAAAGACGTTGCAGGTCGGTCAATTGATTAGCATGAGTATCGAAACCATCGATGGCCACATAGAAAACCCGCGTTCCAAATCCTTCCCGAATCAAGCGGCTGATTAAATTCATCTTGCCGGTGAGGGAAGAAAATTGTCGTCCCCAAATGGGGTCGCGCTTGAAGCCATCGAGCACCTCTTTCAAGGTATCGATCGACTCGAAGGTTTGTAATTGTCGCCGGCGAACGAATGAAAGCAATTCATCCTCATCGAGAGAGCCTTTCGAGACGTCGGCCAACAGTTTTTTCACGGGTTTTTCACCGGCTCCGCCATCTTCGGAAGCACGCAATTCAAAATCCTCGGCCTTGTGGATACTAAGAACACCATTCACGGCCCCTCGGCAGGCCATCGGTAGTTTATCGCCGCCGACATGCATGACGGGAACCCCGACCGCTTCCCCCTTCGACAGCCCATCGGTACTTTTCGCTAACCATCCCCGACCGGAAACTTCTTTGGTCACCTCGGCACATTGCCAACGATCCATCGATTCAAAATGGGACCGATCGGAGTTCGGATAGCCCACCCCTTGAATGATCGCGAGTTGCTTTGCCGTGACGAGGTTTTGCAAGCCAAAAAAGCTCGGGTGCAAACCAATTTCATCCGTGACCTTCAACACTTGGGCCTTGGGGATTGCAAGTTTGGGTCGAGCTTTGTAGTAGTCATCATCCGTATAGGGAACCGCCATGCTCAGGCCATCGTTCCCGCCGGTCATTTCAATGACCACCAAGATCGTATCATTGGAAGAGGCTTTTTCTGCTGCCAGCGCCGTTCGAGCCAAGAACTCGGGCACGAAAGGTGCCGTGGCCAACAGTGTCGATTTCTTCAAAAAGTTCCGCCGATCCATAAAAATCTCCTTTTCTCCGCGCTTTTTGGAGAAGGGGCTAGGTTAGTTGAGTTGATACTCTGGCATTGTTAAAAACGAATGAATCACATCACGGACGCGACTTTCAAAACTCGCGAGCGAATCATCTCCCTTACGGAGATGCTTTAACATCTCTTGCTCTGCACTCACATTTCTCACCCCTGGAATGAGAAGATTGCCGTAAAATTCGACATACTCCCGTGGGGTTTCCATCCCTGCTTTGCGGGCTTGGGCCAAGGGGTCCGCCGCAGTAAAAAACGAACCTCCCGCTTTGCGAATCATTTCTTTGCTCGCTTCACGAAGCCCATGGGCCAGATCGTGGGAAAAATTCGAGCGGGCCACTAACGTCCCACTGGAAAGCCAAGCGCGGCCTCCTTCCCACCCTTTCACATTCGGCGGAGCAAATAATCGTTGCCCCATCGCATCAAGGCCCGGAATGAGCGATTCGGGCATCACCACCAGCCGACCCGTCGGACCCACCCCCAGCAAACGCACCGCACCGATTACGAATTCCACCGGCGATTTGATCTTCTGCAAAAAGGCTTGTTCCGAATAAAAATGTTTCGAGCGGAGAATCCGTTCCACACATTTCCCAATATCCAAATCCGAATTTTTAAGTTCGGTCACCAAAGGTTCCAAAAACGAATCGGGAGGAACAATCTCTTCGCACACGAAAAACGCATACAATCGACGCGCCAAAAACCGCGGACAGGCAGGCTGCTTCAAGATCATGTCCACAATATCATTGCCGTTCCAGTTCCCCTTTTGGCCAAAGAAAACTTTTTCCCCCTCATCATGTTCCGAGGCATTGAAATAAAAACGCCCCTGTTGCGTGTGCCAACCGGTGAAGGCTCGGGCAGCCTCGCGAATATCTTTCTCGGTGTAATTCCCAACACCTAGCGAGAATAGCTCCATAATTTCCCGAGCATAATTCTCGTTCGGCTTCGCTTTGGTATTGGTATTCCCATCGAGCCAAATAATCATCGCGGGGTCTTTACTGATGTCCTGAAGTAGGGGGCCAAATTTCGATAACCCATGCTTCATGAACAGTTGAAGCTGACCCACCATCGCTCGGTTGCTGGCCACTTTGTTTACGCTGGTGGCAAAATGATTATGCCAGAATAAAGCCATCTTCTCACGCAGGGGGGCTTGGCCCGATAGCATACGGCGAACCCAATCGATCCGAATGAACATGCCATCCGTTCCATCATCGCTGAATAATTTTGGTTCGGGTCCCACATCAAACAACTTCTTGATGGTGGCATCGAAGCCAATTTTTTCCGCCGACTCGATCTCCTCTCGACTCGCACCGAAGCCGGCCCTGCGATAAAGATGCGAGATCCATTTTCGAGACCAAGGATTATCCGCAGAAGGAGACCATTCGCTCCATTCCTCTTTGGGGTTCAGTTCCGCATAGGGTTTCTTTGGCATGATTCATCTCCAAGGATGATACAAGACCTGTTCCTGATCCATCATTGCCTTCGGATTGGGAAGCTAACTTTCTAATACCCTCGGATTGGAAAGATAGCTTTGCGATCATGACTGAGTCTTGTTGGTGATGATGACGAACCTTTGCAGAAATTTCAACAGCCTATTGAATCTCGTTACGTTTTTTTTGCATTTCGCCCCACAGTTTCTGGCTTTCTTACTGACCAATTACCTTCCTCTCAACCACCGAAAATTGACTTTGCCACTCTCCAATTACCTCCTTCTCAACCACAAAGGAACCGATTCACCCGCCGAGGTTCTAAAGAATTTTTCATCAACAGCTTCAGGGTATTCTTTCGATCGATTCAGAGCAATTGCGATATGGTTACTCTCCTCAAGGTGAGACTCGGGGTTACCCTCATTCATTAAAATGTGGGTTCTTAGAATGTCTCCCTGACCCTCGCTCTTCCAATCTGGAAAAGGTCTGATTAAGATAGAGCTTATTTGGAGGATTCTCTTCCTTGGCCGGCTTGACTTCCAAATCGGGAATCGTCCGACTTCCCGAAATTCGTCCCGCGCTTCAAGCCCTGATCCAACTCGCCCGTGCGATCCGATCAGGTCGCCCCCACCCTTCGATTTTGTTAATTGGACCAACCGGTTCTGGGAAATCGACTTTGGTGAAGCATACCGAATCCCAAGTGAGCCGATGGGGCCTTTCGACGCTAATACTTCCCTGCCGAGAATTATCTTGGGATTCTCCCGACCCCGAATGGGCACCCTCCGAGGAGTCCTCAAACAATCACTCCAAGAACCCATCTCGAAATTCGCGACCAACGGATGCCCCGTTCCTCGATGATGCTTCATTTCAACGGAACATGGATATTCCAGATGCTCCCGACTTTCCCAACGATGGGGCGAAGTTGACCTTTCTCTCACCGGACTGGATCGAGCCGGAATTGATGATCTTTGAAGATTTGCAATTTCTTCCGACCAAAAGCACTGCTCAACTGATGCAAATTTTAGATCAGCGAGAACAAGTCGAAAAAGCCACTCTCATCACCAGTCTCCGCAGTCCCATTACGATGGAAGGTTTCCCGAACCGGTTACTCGGTCGATTGGCCCGTTTTTTGATCCTTTCCATCCCGAACCTCAGCTTTGAAAGTCGCCTGTTGTTTCTCACAGAAATACTTCGAGAGAAAGCCAAAGACCTGCTCACACTTGAAGCTCAAATTTGGTTTGCCCAACGAGTCACCTCTCTGCGGGAATTGGTTGCCCTTCCTCAGAAAATCGAACCCCTGAAAAAAATTCACCCCCCCCCTTGGGATGTTGCTAACCTTGTTGACTTCTTTGAAGCTGAACCCAAACCCGAACGCCCCCCACTAGAAGCCTTGACCATTCGCGTGGCCGAGAAATATCAGCTCCGATGGCGTGAACTGTTGGGAAAATCGCGTCTGAAAATCATTGTGCGCGCCCGACACCTTGCCATGACCCTAGCCAGAAGAAAGGGGTATTCGTTGAACGAGATCGGCACCTATTTCGGTGGTCGTGACCATAAATCGATTTCCCATGCCGTTCAATCGATCGAGGAATTAATCAAGACAGATTTATCTCTTGAGAAGGAATTGAAGGAAATGCTCCAGCAGTAAAGGGCCTTCCGACTGTTCATTCTTCAGACTCATTCAGGCACCTGATTTTTCACTCAGGCTCCTTCCAACTGATTATGTGCCTGTCGTTGATCTTGGGGAAAACTTGGCGCGCTCCTGTCGTTTCTCGTGTTGATTTTTGGCGCGCAATTCCAGTCGAGAAGCAGCTCAAGTAGTGAAGCTCGATTCCAGAAACATCTAGGAACCAATGCGCAACATCTGCGCGCCAAGTTTTCCCCATTAGGATATTTCCCCGATCTTCCGTATATTCTCGAAGCCGAACAAGGTTCCTAAGTAATTGACCTTGTGTTATTGACAAGACTTATCTACTAACACTGCTTATAAAAAGAGGAGAGAATAATCTCTTTTGGAAAATCAAACGGGGAAGGAAATCCTATGAGAGTATCCTGTCTACGGAATGGATTATTAACCGCCTGTCAAGTCATCAACCAAGTGATCCCTAGCCGGACATCGATACCCGTTTACAAGTGCATCAAAGCCATTGCGGAAGGATCGAAATTAATCTTGATGGGGACCGATCTGGAGGTCGGGATCCGCTACGAACTTCATGGGGTCCACATCGAGGAAGCGGGGCAAGCCATTTTAGCTACAGATCGATTAATCAATATCCTCCGAGAAGCAGGAGAAGGAGATATTTTGATCGATGCCGATGAACGACGGGTCAAAATGACCTTGAATAACTCGGAATACGAAATGCCCAGTGCGGACCCTGCGACATTTGCGGATGTTTCGCCGTTCGAGCCAACAGGGTATTACGAATTGGCAGCGGGGGATCTGCAACGGATGATCCGCCGCACGACCTTTGCGGTCTCGAAGGAGGAAGGAAAATTTGCCATGCGTTCGGTATTATGGGATACCGAAGGGAACAAGGCCAAATTGGTGGCAACCGACTCGAAACGATTGGCGCTGGCCATGGGAAATATGGTGGTCCAAGGCATCGAGAGTAACAAGAACCAATCGTACCTCATCCCACCGAAGGCCTTCACCCTCGTTGAGCGCGTCCTAGCCGAGGGGGATGCTTCACAGGCCGTTCAAGTGGCAATGAAGACGAACGAAGCCATGTTCCAAACGGAGAAAGCGATTGTCACCTGTCGCTTATCCGAGGGGCGATTTCCCCCCTATCGCGATGTGATTCCGAAGAAGTATAATGCTCGAATCCCCCTCGTGGTCGATCCATTTTACTCGGCCGTGAAACAGGCTGCGATTATGGCGGATGAGGAAGCTCGGCGGATTCGCCTCAACTTCTCCGCAGGGAAATTGAGTCTCGATGCCCAAGGGTCCACAACAGGAAAATCCACCGTCACGATGCCCCTAGATTATTCGGGAACCCCTATCGTGGTCAATTTCGATCCGGTTTTTATCACAGAACTCTTACGAGTGCTTGACCCAAGCGAGACGATTCTGTTAGACTTAGTGGATGGTTCCAAGTCCGCAGTTTTTCGTTCCGGTGAAGATTACCTTTATCTTGTTGTTCCGCTCACTTGAGGTCGATCATGGCCGAAGATTCCGGTCCAGAACCGTTAGGAGAAATTTTAAGTAAACTCTTTTCCTCACGAGGTTGGGGACGACGTCAAGAACGCATCAATTTAGAACGAGCTTGGGAGGAAGCGATCGGCCCCGAATTTGCCACCCAAACCCGTGTCGCAGGACTGAAACGAAAAATCCTAGAAGTGCATGTGAAAGGTGCCGTGCTTCTTCAAGAACTCAGTCAGTTCCATCGACGGAAAATTTTGGAAAAGCTCAAACAGAAATTAGGGACCCATGCCATTACCGATGTGAAGTTCAAGGCAGGGAACTGGTAATCGAAGCAACGCGACAGTAAGAAGCCACAAATTGGTGATCAAAGCAATCCGATCTAAGGAAGCCACGAATCGGATAAAAGGAATCACTTCGGGGTGGGGTATTGTTTCAGGCATTCTTTGATCATGTCGGTGTATTTTTCAGGAACCGGATCGAACTTTTCTAGCTTGATGGTTTGCATGAGAATTTGACCTTTCTTATTTTCGTGAGAGGTCAGCAATCCATCTCGCAATTTTTTCAAAGTCGCCTCATCCAGCGAGCCTTTCTTGTAAGCAATCACCGTAGGAGGAAACGGATCGGACTTGGATAGTTCCTTTAAGCTACTCGATCGACCAGGGTGTAATTTCTGGTAATAGTTCCACGAAGCATGATCAACGAAGGTGGCATCGGCTTCCCCATCAACCACCATATGCAGGGCATTTTCCACAGTGTCTGCTTTCACAATTTCGCCAAACGAAGCGGTGGAAATATCATTCTCGGCGAGTTTTTTCTCGAAGTAGAGTTTCGCTAAATCTCGGCTTGTTTTCGGGAGGGCAATTTTCTGCCCCTTCAGTTCGGGGAATTGCGTGATCTTGCTATCCTGTCGAACCAGAACGTAAGCCCGTAGCTCTTTCGGGCGAGGGGTCGCCACCACCAACGGGGTCAGGTCCGGATATTTTTCTTTGGCCCATGCGAATTCGTGTCCCAAGAAAACGACCAAATCAAGTTTCCCCTCGGCAAGCTCCTTGGCCAAGGTCATCGCTTCGGGATCGTTTTTTACCGAACCTTTGTAACCGGTTTGGGCCTTCATCAGGTCCAGAAACGGTTGATTCGCAAAGGAGAGCAAGGCCGGCGGAATATCGCGGAAGATGCTGCGAGGAATCCCGATGGCGATGGAATCTTTCGTGGGTTCAACCGCACAAACCGAAAGAACATGGGTAAAACAGATCAAACAGGCAAGAAAGAAACGTCGCACGAGTGTGCTCCGAAAAAGAGTTAAGTTCTGTGGTTAAAAATTCTTCGTCGATAAGGGCTATGACGGTTGAAACAACTTTTGTCAATCGGAAGATTCCATTTCGTGGCGGGAATTTTGAAAGAGGAAAGGAATGAACTAACAAGACCAAGCTAAACAAGAATCACAGAGTTGGAATATGTGGAATTCAAGATCGTCAAGGGATAAGTCCAGTTCATCGAGGCGAAGGGGAAGGTGTAAGACCAGTTCATCGAGGCGAAGGGGAAGGTGAAGGAATCGGGGTGGGAGCCGGTGCAGGAACCGGTTTCGGAATGGGAGTTGTGGATACCGGAAGATTTAGACGGATACCCCCAGCAGTGACCCGTTCCAGTGTGGCAAGGGCAATGATCTGATCGTACAAGGCTTCGTTCAAACTCACTTGGGCCTTCGTGACCGAGGCTTCTGTAGTCAGAATCTCGGACTTGGTGAAGTTCCCACCGGTCGCTTCTCGTTGTCGCTCCTGCATTTCTTTGGCGGCTTTCACCCCTTGGCGTGCAAGGGCCACCTTTTCTTTGGCTCGAACCCAATCGATGTAAGCAGTGGTTGCTTCCAGTGTGACGAGGTTCTTGGCCTTTTCATGAACGGCTTCCGCTCGGGCGGCAATCATCTGGGCCGAACGTGTACGGGTGGAACGATCTCCCAAAAGTTTGTCGGGAACATCCAGTCCGATGGCTCCAGGGCGATAAGTCGGCTCATAGGTTGTCGTGGGTAAACTCTTTGAGTGAATATCTCCCCCGTTTGCAAAAGTTGCTAGCCGACTGGTGAACATCCGCGACCATTGCGCACAAACTTCAAGCCGACAGGTATCGGCCCCGATGGCAGTCAACATGATTTCACCTCGGCGACTCAGTGCGTGAGCAATCACCACATCTTCAGGAATTTTGGCAACCACATCGGGCAAGAGTTCATCGGCTGCATCAATTCGTTCGGGTCCGGTATAGCCCATTGCTTCTTTCAAAGCGGCTCGGCCTCGCGAAATTCCCCGCTCGGCATCTTGCAGACGAATTTTCGCTTCGTTGAGTGCCAACTCCAAAAAGTTCTCGGTGTTCTTATTGATCTCTTTAATCCCCCCCCCTTTGCCACCAACGATCTTCTTCACCTGATCAAGGTAGATTTCCAGTTGTTCAATCAACTCCAAGGCCACTTTCCGTTGTTCTTTGGCATAAACAATGGTGTAATAGCTGTAGGTCACGGCATAAGCAATTTCGTATTCGGCCTGCTCAAGTTCCACACGGGCAGCCTTCAAACCGTTGGCCGATTGTTGTTGCCGATATTCTAAATCCGGTAAGATAAATCCCCCTTTTCGTTTGACATCGGCCAGCCCCTGAGTCGCGAGCAAAGCCCGATTCATGCTTGCACGCAGGGCAATTAACACCGGTTGTTTTTCCCGAGCAAAGGCCAAGCAATCGGACAAGGTTAGACGTCGAATCTCTTCCGAAATCACAATCGGAGCGGGAAAAGGCATAATGTCCACCGGAGCAATCGGGGTCGCATCGGGCAGAACATCTTTGGGGGGAACCCCTTTCGGATTCAAATCCTTAGCAGGGGGAATGGTCGGTTCAAGATCACCCTTTTTCTCTTGTGGGTCTTTTTTCTCTTGTCGGTCCTTTGGTTTGTCGGGATTTTCTGGAACAGGAAGCAGTTTCGGAACAGGGGGAAGTTCCTTATTCAAATTTTCTTTGGGGACATCGGGAAGAACCGGAAGACCCATCTTGGGTTCCTTAGGAACCTCAGGAAGCGATAAATTTTCCTTGGGAGATTTAGGAAGCGCGGGAATATCGGTCTTCGATTCTACTTTCGGAGCTTCCGGTAAAGCCATAGGAACAATTGGAATTTCAGGTGTGCGAGGTACGGGGGGTAACATTGGTACCATATCCTGAGAGAAGGTAGAGGATACGACCGCAATAGGTAGAAACATCGCCAAAGAGAAACGCATGGGTCACCTTCGCACAAAATTCCAAGTTCGATTTCAAAAGCATCGGCATACTGGAGCAATATTCCGAAGAGAGGAGTTGCAAAATGGGCAAGATAAATAGGAATTTTGCGGGTTGGTCGCAGAGTATCGTTTGAGAAGTTTAGATAAAACAGAGAAGGTTCCTTGCAGAGAAGGTTCCTTGGAAGACTTGCAGATCACCCCAATGGAATTCGGGACATCGCCCTGTTTTTCGGATGCTGCGGATACTTTCAGGTAAAATATAGGGGTCACGCAAGGGAAGCAAAACCATGAAAAACGGGAACGGAAAACAAGCGGCCGTGATCGATTACCCCTCTCATCCTGAGGAATCTATATCCGAGTCCGCCAAGCATTTCAATCTTATCGTCTACCTCTACGAAGTGCTTCTCGAATTGTTTCGCGATCGATTATCCGAGGTAGCGATTCATGCCAACATGTCGTGGTATCCCACAAAAAAGAGTACCATTTGGAAATCGCCCGATCTACTGATTGCGTTTGGCCGACCTACTCGAAACGATCGAATCAGTTACGCTCAGGTTCTGGAAGAGAACATCGGGCCACAGGTGATATTCGAGATGTGGTCTTTGGGAAATTCTCAGGCCCAGATCGAGGAAAAACGGAAGTGGTATAGCAAATACGGGGTGCAAGAATTTTATTGGATCAATTACGATCAAGATCGGGTCGAGGTGTACCTCCGAGAAGGGAAGCAACTCGTTCGCCAAGAGCTTCCCGAAAAAATGTGGAAAAGCCCATTACTAGGTATCTCGCTCGATTGGTCGAAAGGGCCAATCCAAGTGTTGTTGCCCAACGGGACACCGATGCCAACACGAGAACAGATCGAACAAAAAAATCGCGAGTTGGCCGAACGGGCGGAACGAGAAATCCAGAGGGCCAAGCAATTGGAAGCGGAACTCCACGCACTTCGCAAACGATTCGGGTTGGATTCGGAATAAACGAATGCAAATCATGTGTATGTTGTCGAGGCGATCGTTCCCATTTCTCAAACAAAGAAACTCCTAATGTGATCGATTCAAAATCCGAATCAGCGAAAAACTCAAGTTTCAAAAATTCTCCCTTGCTCAATTTGGCGAAGGGCGTTATGGACTGATCCGTAGGGGGATTTTGCTGTGAAAGCATTGTGCAATAGTGTTGCGCTCATGTTATTGGGATCGATTCTACTCGCAGATGATCCTTATCCTGTGGGAAATCAAACGAAACAAAGCGAGCGCATTCCGGATAAGTTGCCCTTGGTACCTTCTCTCGAAGAACCCACTCGCAAACCGATTTCGTCCCCGTATCCTTCACCGATTCCAATGGCCCCCTTCGACATGGGAACCGGAGGTTCTAAAACCCCGACTCCCTCAAGTTTGCCGAAAGGTTTAGCCCACTTTCACTCTAATGAACAAAGGCCCCCTTGGGATATTGAACCCCCTGCCGCAGTGCAAGCACCGGGAGCTTGTAACTTTGATCCCGTTGGAGACAAACTGACTTTTTCACCTGATTTTTGGAGCTATCAGTTCCTCATTCGGGGTTGGAATTCACAAACCCTAAGCGATACCAGTGGCCGCACGGGCCTCGTCGAAGGGGTCTTCCGAATGGGTTATATGCTAACGGCTCCCTCATTAGAGGAACATTTGTTGAGAGGGAATTGGGAAGCAATCTGTGAATTTTCTTTGGGACGTGTTCATGAAGGGTCGGGAAAAACAACCTTCGGATTTCTCCCAGCGATGAGATATAATTTCGTAAGTTTGAATCCCATATTCCCAAGCGTTGCAACACTCCCCTATTTGCAATTGGGGGGGGGCATTTTTTTCAATGACATTTACAAAGATCGAGAACAAAATAAGCTAGGGCAAGCCCTAGAATTTCAAATTCAAGCCAGCGTAGGGTCTCGCTGGTTTTTGAGTCCGGCATGGACATTGGATTTTGAATTGAGTTATCGTTATCTCAATAATTTCAATTTAGCGACTCGGAGTGAAGGGCTCAACTTATTCGGATTTGGAATCGGTGCGACTTATAGTTTCCCCGCAGGGACTCGCTAAACCAATTATTTTACCTAGTTAGGAATTTTCGCTAACTGATACCATTTACCGGACAAGGTAAAATTTACTCATCACAATAATCGTTAAATCAATTATAACAAGTCGAAAATTCGAGTTATAATAATCATATTTGGAATATCCAGACCGGAAGCACCCTAGATTATTAGCCAAGAAAGTCATAATCCACACATTCTGCGATGTGAATTTAACTGTTAGAAACGTATCTAAAACACACAGATTTCCTAACTAAATCAGTTTCGCTGACTTCCTTTTTTTATCTAAACGGGTCATATTAACAGTGTTAGTCGAACGACGGCATCGAGGTCAGCCTAATCAATTGGATGATTGGGTGCGAATGTCGCGGGAGACCACAGAAGAATGGAGATTTGCCATGTTAGTACTGCGACGATGTTTGTTCGCTGCTGTCATCGTGGCCGTGGCCCCGTTTGTGGCCTTGGCAGAAGATAAGCCAGCAGAAAAAGGTCCGGCTCCGGCCCCAATTACCGCTACGGCTCCGGGGGGCTGTGGAGGTACTGTGATTGCTCCGGGGGGTACGGTTGCCCCCGGAGCGGGTGCTGGGTGCTATGTCACCGTAACCAAATTGGTTCCGACCCAAGTTCAAGAAACCCGAACGGTGATGAAGCCCGTTCAAAAGACCGAGACCTACACGGCTTATCGTTACGAAACCGTTCAAGAAACCCAAGTGGTTCCGGTTACCACCTACAAACATGTGACCGAAACGGTGATGGAACCCCGAACAACGACCGTGAAAGTTCCTGTTGTTGAAACTCGAACTGTGATGGAAACTCGTAAGAAAATCGAGTACGTCACCGAGTGCAAAGAAAAATGCACCCTGACCTTCTCGAAAGAATGCAAACAAATTGGTTGCGGTGATTGCGGTGTCGGTATCCCCTTCATCAAACCCGGCTTCCAAAAGGTTACGGTTCCTGTGACC
>JAOAAA010000003.1:49733-61510 GCA_026419115.1 Gemmataceae bacterium | reverse complement strand
CAAGTGAATGGGCAGCATCCAAGCCACGAGCGATCTGTTCGCCCAACCGAGCGACATCGATCGCGGCGAACGGGCCACTAGAGTCAATTTTTTGTTGTAGGGTCGAACCAGCAATATATTCCATGACTAAATAAGGAATCGGTTGTTCCTCGACCGCGAGAATGCTGATAACATTTTCGTGACGGATAGCAGCAGCAGCACGGGCTTCCCGCAGAAAGCGTTTGCGAGCGGGTGAAGTTGCGGCCAAATGAGGAGCCATCACCTTAATGGCCACCACCCGTTGCAGCAACTCATCGAACGCCTTCAAGACGATGCCACAGCCGCCTTGGCCGATGACTTGCTGAATCTCGTAATGCCCCAAACGTCCTAGCGAACCTGGTACAGAAGATGGCTGCAGAAAAGACAGATCGAAAGCTCCATGTTCAGGCAAGGGGTTGATGTTGGTTTGGGTATCGGGAGCTTGGTAAGAAGTGCCCCCCGCAAACATTTGCTCTAGAGCGGGTATGTTGAGGAAGCCGCCACAACGAGCGTGAATCTCTAACAGTTTTTCAACCTGCTGTCGAAGGGCCGGATTATCTGCACAAACTCGGTGAAGATAGTTTGCCCGCTCATTGGCATCTGCAATGTCTAAAGCCGCTAGGAAGATATCGTGTTCGGTCATGGGGAACCCTCGTAAAGAATTCGATTCGCTCGCCTATAACTCCAGTGCGTAATCCGAGGCAAAATGGTGGCGCAAATTTCAGGATTTTTCTTGAATTTTTTCGATTTCTCGGCGAAGCCAAGTCCTTGCAAAGCTCCAGAGCCGCTTGCTGGCATGCGGAGAGAGACCGAGCATCTCGGCTGCTTCAAGGAGTGTCAGACCGGCAAAATAGCGGAGTTGCACTAACTCGGCCGCTTGCGGGTGAAGCGCAGCCAGCTTATGAAGTGCAGCATCGAGATCGAGAAGGTTTTCTTGGGGTTCCGGCAACGTTAGCGGCATATCCTCGGCTGGATGCCGCGTGAACGCTCCGCCCTGTTTGAGGCTGCGTTTGCGCCGAGCGTTGTCGATGAGGATACGGCGGATAGCAGTAGCAGCGGCCGCAAAGAAGTGCCCTCGGCTATTCCACCGCTCGGGATTAGCTCCGCCAAGTAACCGCAGATAGGCTTCGTGAACTAGGGCCGTGGGTTGCAAAGTCTGGCCTGATGGTTCTTGAGAGAGATAGCCCGACGCCAACTTTCTCAGTTCGTTGTACACAAGGGGCAACAACTGTTCAGCGGAAACAGGATCGGGCGATTCGATTTTTTGCGAGCTTTGGGTGAGATCGCTCATGGGCCTGTTTCACTTTGGCCAAATTAAACTTGCAGGCCGAAGAATGTGCAGCAATAATAATCTCACTGATTCTAACAAGGCCAAGATCAAAATGCAACCGATTCTAAATTTTTCTGATGTGGATCAAGATACGTCACATCTCTACCTCCCAAGAAAGGGTGATTCACAACGATAATGAGTACTCAGTCAATAAAGTCACAGGAAGAAAAAACAACGAAGATAAGAAAATTGATCTGAGTGGAGGCGGCGGGAATCGAACCCGCGTCCCGTGGCCTTTCCGTTTTCGCGTCTACGTGTGTAGTTCGTCTTTTTTTGAGGTCTTTCTCCTCGTGTTCATCTCAAAAGGTTTCGGCGAACAGAACCCCTTTGCGACTAGCAACAGTAAAATTTAAAAACCACCTCCGTTGCTCTGGTGGTTTCGAGTCTGATTTAACAACCGTGTGAAGCCCTCTCAGACTAAAGGCATCCAGCACGGGACAGCGTTAAATTAAGCTGCCAAAGAGAACTGCGGTTCAGCAGTTGTAGTGCGATCAGCTTTTAACGTGGCCCACTGATCAACCACGACACGCAACAAAAACATCAATGTACCCGGTCGAATCCAATTCGCCCCCAGATTTTCCCTATTATACCCCTACCCCCAAAACTTATCAAGGAGAACGTATGAATCTGGCGTTATTCGTGGCCTTGTTGCTCGGTGCCGACCCCGTTGGCGAACAACCCGCACTCAAATTGTGGGCAGAAAAAGCCCCCGAATCGGTTGGTAAAGACGAACTCAATCAGCCCATTTTGACCCCCTATTTGGTTCCTAAAGAGAAAGCCACCGGAGCGGCCGTGGTGATTTGTCCGGGTGGAGGTTATGGCTTTTTGGCCATGAATCATGAAGGGAAAGAAATCGCAGAATGGTTGAATGCCCGAGGCATTCAGGCGTTTATCTTGCAATATCGAATTGTTCGCGGTGCCGATCGTCCTGCCCCTTTGGGTAAAGCCCCCTTGCTGGATGTACAGCGGGCCATTCGTATGGTTCGGGCCAAGGCCAAGGATTATCAGATTGATCCAAATCGAATCGGGGTTTGGGGATTCTCGGCAGGGGGACACTTAGCCAGCAGTGTGACGGTTCACTGGGATAAAGGAGACCCGAAAGCCAAAGACCCTATTGAGCAAGTCAGTTGCCGGCCCGATTTTAGCATCTTGGCTTATCCGGTCATCACGATGGGACCGAAAACGCATGGCGGCTCGAAGAAAAACTTACTCGGCGATAAACCCGATCCGGCTCAAGTCGAATTTTTTTCCAATGAAAAACATGTGACGAAAGAAACCCCCCCCGTGTTCTTGTTCCACACGGCCGAAGACAAGGCTGTGGTGATTGAGAATAGCTATCTGTTCAAAAAAGCCTGTGAGGCCGCGGGCGTGCCGGTCACCTTGGCCGAATACGAGAAAGGGGTTCATGGCATTGGATTGGCCAGCAAAAGCGATTTACCCGCTAAGGAATGGCCCAGCAAGTTGGAAGCATGGTTGAAAGAACAAAAGATCATTCCGATGAAGTGAGTCGCAGTCGAAAACACCAATTAGGGATGTGCCTAACCGTCGGATATCCTGCTTGTTCTATCCCAAATCGATCGGCCGGAATCGATGGCCCTAAATGAATCTTGTCTGGATGAGTTTGCTGAAGGGATTATTGTCGGTGGGAAACCAGAACATTTTTCTGTGAACACGCTCTGTAATCAAAACATTTTCATATCAACATGTTTCTATGGGATCATATCGTGACCTGAGTAGATTCGCCTATCAACAGGTTTCTATTTCAAGATGTTAACCGATGCGCCAAGTGGTGCCGCTGGGACGATCTTCGAGGGTCACCTTCAACTCGGCTAATCGAGAGCGGATCAGGTCGGTTTGTCCGAAGAGGGCTTTTTTCATCGGGTCATCCTTACTGGGGATTTTTTTGGCTTCGGCTCGGAGGTTATTGCGGAGTTCGATGATTAATTCGAGCAATCCGGAAACGAGGCTGTCGTCTCCTCCTAAATTGCCTCTGGTTTCAAAGAATAACCCCAAGATGTGCCCTAATTCCTTGAGCAGCAGAATTCCTTCGTGAAACGATTTGAGACCGGTTTCGGTCGCGGCGGGGGTTTCTAAATTTTCCTGATCGGCCAAACGATTGAGGTGCCCTGCCAACTCGAACAAAACGCCCAAGGCTCCGCCAGTATTAAAATCGTCGTCCATCAGTTCAACAAAGCGGGAATAGATGCCCTGCAGCAAAGACCAATGGAAGGTGCGCTGCGGTTGGAGCCGATCGGCCACGGGGAGGGTTTGCCATTTTTGTTTGCTGATGCGTTCAAAGCGTTCGATCAAGCGCAAAAAGCCATCGTAGGCTTTAGCGCTGGCGGCGAGATTGGGAGGAATTGGGGGAGCGTTCGGCTCACGCGGGTCCCATTCTCCCAGATCGATCGGGGAACGATAATGAGTATTCAGAATAAAAAAGCGAAGCGCCCCGCCCGAAACGTGTTTGAGAGCGGTTTCGACATTCAGGACGTTGCCGATAGAACCGGCCATTTTGCCCGAGCCGAGCTTGAGCAAACCATTATGCATCCAAAAACGAGCAAAGGGCTTATCGGTATAAGATTCGGATTGGGCCAATTCGTTCTCGTGATGAGGGAAGCGCAGGTCTAGCCCCCCCCCGTGAATATCAAGGGTTTCTCCTAAAAGGGACATGGCCATGCAAGTGCATTCGATATGCCAACCCGGTCTACCCGGCCCCCAAGGGCTTTCCCAAGAAGGTTCATTAGGTTTGGCGGCCTTCCACAGGGCAAAGTCCCCCGGATTTTTTTTGATGGGGTTCGGTTCCAGTCGCGCACCAGCATCGAGTTCTTCCGGATCGAAGCCTGCCAGTTTCCCATAGTCCCGATCTTGACTGATATTGAAATAGACGTCACCATTGGCAGGATAGGCATAGCCTTTTTCGATCAGGCGGCTGATGGTGTGGATCATTCCTTGAATGTGTTCGGTGGCACGCGGGAAATGATCGATTCCTGTGACGTTGAGTTTTTTCAGGCACTCAAAGTAATCGGCCGTCATTTTCTCTGCGAGTTCTTTGACCGAGGTGTTTAACTCGCGGCTGCGCACAATCAGTTTATCATCGACATCGGTGATGTTGACAACCCATGAGACCGGATAACCGACATAATTGAGATAGCGTTTGACGGTATCGAAAATAACGGGGCCGACCATATGACCAATGTGGCTGGGTTTATAGACCGTCGGTCCACAGACATACATGGTCACCTTTTCGCCAGCGTTTTTTTGGAAGGGTTCTTTTCGTCGGGTTAAGGTGTTGTAAATCTGAATCATGAGTTCCTTTCACTCGCTATTAGGTGCATCCTGTTCGATCAGCACAACCACATGACAGCCAATCGCTTCGCCCCGACCAATATGACCGACCTTCTCGCCGGTCTTGGCTTTGACGTTGACCAAACGGGGATCAAGGTTTAACAATTTTGCCAAATTTTCCCGAATGACCCCTTTCACGGGTCCCAATTTGGGTTCTTGGGCAAAAAGGGTTACATCGAGATTGAGTAACCGCCCACCGGCCCGTTGGAGCTTAGATAATGTATCGGCAAGAAAGAGCTGACTATTTGCATTCTTCCATTGAGGATCGGTATCAGGGAAATGATCGCCAATATCTCCAAGCCCCATCGCTCCTAAAAGAGCGTCGGTCAGCGCATGTAAAACCACATCGGCATCGGAATGGCCGTAAAGCCCCTTGGAATGAGAAATGGGGATACCGCCCAAAATCAAGGGGCGTCCCTCGACTAAACGATGAGTATCGTGCCCCGAACCAATCCGAATCACGGTTTGCCCTCAAAACAAATAACTTCGTTATTGTAAATCCCCATGATGATGAAAGCCACCTCGTTCCATCGAGTTTTGCTGACAGTGGGCATGGTGTACCAGTGTTACTGCGCTACCGTGTGACGGTCGTCACATCGTTCTTCCTAGCGGCCGATAAGTCAGGTATCGAAGACACGGAGTTATCGATTTGTCTGGGGGAAACACCTTTTTTTCTGAGGATGAACCGGATCGATCGGGAAGATTGGGACTGCGACACCCGCCCCCAAAAATGCTCTCCTGTGCCAAACAGACCCAAGGGATTCAAATGAGATTGGTTCGCGATTATCTTTCCTCCGGAAGCTAACAGAGTAGGGTTATGGCTCTAAGATTCGACAAAAGATCACAAATTCATGATTCGGCAAAAGCTCACGGTTCCATTTTGCGGCGGAGTTCATCGAGTTGGCGTTGCAGTTCATCGGCACGTTGTTTCTCGGCCAAGGCCTGTTGCCTTTCTTGCTCGGCTTGTAATGCCGCTTGTTCGGCTTGTAATGCCGCTTGTTTGGCCTGTAATTCGGCTTGTTTGGCTTGCAATTGCGCTTGCTCGGCTTGTAATTGCGCTTGTTTGGCTTGCAATTCCGCTTGCTCGGCACGTTTCGCTTGTTTTCGGGCCTCGCGGATCGCTTCGTCCCTTTGTTCTCGAATCTCTTGAACCGTGACGAACTTTTTTCCGTTCGGCATCAGGAATTCAATACCCGACGTCCAATCGATTGTGCAACCCGTTAACGGACTGGTGAACGAGCGAATTCCCGTTTGCTCGACCAAACTCCCTTCTTCCAATAACCACACTCGGACCGTCTCACCAACATCGTCTATCTCGTAATACTCGCTGACACCATATTTCTCGTACCAATCCCGTCTTTCTTGCATTGTTCCTTCGGTGTTGGAGCGAGACAGAATTTCGATCACGACTCCGGGCGGTTGATTGTTGTGTAATCCCTGAACGTAGGAACTTCGATTCGCCTGAAATTCACAGTCGAAAATAATCATGATGTCGGGCGCTCGTCGAATCTCGGGATTGCCAAGAACGGGATACCAAAACAGGTTGGCATGGACCGAGACCTTTTGTTGTGCGAACAGATAGCGAAAGTTCTCACAGAGGTAGGTCATTAAGTCGTAGTGTGGGTTCGATTCGCCCATTTCGACTCCATCGGTAGAAGGATAGAGCTGATCCAATGGCTGGGGTTCGAGTATCATGGTTTATTCCTTCAACAACTAATTCCAGTTTATCACAATCGCCACTTGGCTCAAGTTGAATGGGTGTTGCGTCTGAGAGGGGGGAGGAAAAAATTCGAGCGGATCGGGGGCTTTCTTGTTGAAGCGGTATCGAGGTGGCAGTCACGCCCCGAATGGTGGATTATGCGCCAAGAAGAGCCTTGTCGGCGGTGGATTATTCATCTCGACTGGGACTGTGTGACTAAGCAGCACTGCGACAGCCACCTTGAACTTGCTCTGGTTGAAAAATGTGTTTGATCAATTGAGTCGCGTGGAATCCCTGAGGTCAACGGGAGTGGCGGCGGATTAGGCAATCATCTTATCGACCACTTTGCCTTCTCGGAACAGGAGCATGGGCCGACCCGTGGGGGTGTTGATCTCGGTATTCGGTTCGATGCCCAATTGTTTGAAGATGGTAATGCCGAGATCGTCCGGAGTGACTGCATCGGTAGCGGGTGCCATGCCCGAGGCATCGGTGGTGCCGTGACCGTATCCGCGTTTGAATCCTCCGCCTGCAATCACACAAGCCATCGAACGAGCCCAGTGATCTCGACCGGCGTTCTTGTTGATCTTCGGAGTCCGACCAAATTCTCCCGCACACATGACGATATGGTTTTCCAACAAGCCGCGGTCGTCTAAATCTTTAATCAGGGTAGAAAGAGTTTGGTCCAAGTTCGGGAGCAAACGAGTCTTCAGTGCAGTGAAGTTGTTGCTGTGAGTATCCCAACCGCCTGTGCTAATGGTGACAAATCGCACGCCGGCTTCGATCAAGCGGCGAGCCGCCAAGGCCGATTGGCCGAAGGGGTTTTTGCCATAGGCTTCCCGCAAGGAATCTTTTTCTTTCGAGAGGTCGAAAGCGACCTTGGTCTTGTCCGAGCGGAGAATATCGATGGCTTGTTGATGGAAAGCATCAAGCCCTTCGACGAGGTCCCCGTTCTTATCTAAGTCACGGAACCCTTGGTCGAACGCATTGAGGAGCTTGTCTCGTTTTTCGAGGTCTTCAAGGCTGAATCCTTGCGGAAGGCTGATGCCCCGAACCCGCATGGTGGCGCCCCCTTTTTCGCCCCCGCCGCCACCGGAGCCTTCCACACCAAAGGGGTTGTATGCCGTTCCGAGGTAACCCGCACCACCGGCAGCCCCACTTCGCAAATCGGCGAAGGAGACATAGGGGGGAATCCCTTTAGGAACCGAAAGCAATTTCGCACACAGCGACCCGTAAGAGGGATATTGAATCGCGGCAGTGGGCTTATTCCCTGTGGTCATAAACACGGTGGCAGGGCCGTGGGAGGGAATGGTATGCGCCAAGGATCGGACGGTGGTCACTTTATCGGCGATTTGTGCCATTTTGGGAAGACATTCAGAGTATTGTACTCCCTTGGCCGAAGTGTCGATCGATTTGAACTCACCGCGAATTCCCTCGGGAGCTTCGGGCTTATTATCCCACATGTCGATGGTGGCAGGCCCGCCGGCTAACCACACGAGGATAACCCCTTTCGCCTTGGCTTCCACTTTCTTATCTTTGGTGGCAGCACGGGCTTCACTTCGGAGCAGATCGGGCAGGGTCAATCCCAGCAGGCCGGCACTGCCGACTTGGAGGAAATTCCGACGGTGGAAACCTTCACAATCGCTTTTGAACATAACAAACCCTCGTAAAAGTTGGCGGGTGATATTCAGGCCGCCGGTTTAGTGTTGAAGGATAAATTCTCGCGTGTTAATCAAGGCCCAAAGAGTATCGACAAAGGCACTGGTTCGATCTTTGGCTTCGGCTCGGTGTTTCTTGAAGTTTTCCTTTTCGGCCTCGGTGGGGAAGCGGCTCAAAGTCGCTAAAACCAGTTCCTCGAAAACTTCATTATCATCTTTCTTTTCTTTAAGCAATTTCATGAGCCGCCCGTTCGGGTCGGTCAGTCTTCGCAAGACACTTTGATCGGTCATGCGGAACAAGGTTTGGGGCAAGGCCGGTTCGCTGGCTCGTTCGCAGTCACAAGCGGTCGTGCGGGGGGGGCGTCCGAACACCCGCAGGATGAACGCTAGGTTCGCATCTTGAATTCGGCTTGCACCCACTTCGACCATTCGTGCCCCTTCTGGAATTTCTTTCCCAAAATTTTGCGTGCTTCCGGTGGCTCCGTTGAGGACATCGACCACGAACTCGGCCATCATCGGGCGGACATACGATTTCGCAAAATTATTCTTGTCGAAACGATTGGTTTCGTTGGGTAAGTACGAAGTTTGGTAGGTCCGGCTCATGAGTATTTGTCGTTCTAATTTACGAATATCGAACCGACTTTCGATAAATTCTTTGGCAAGGAGGTCGAGGAGTCGGCTATTCACTGGGGGGTTGGCCAAGGAGAAATCGTCCACGGGATCGACCAAGCCGACACCAAAATAGTGCGCCCAGACCCGATTGACAAAGCTGCGAGCAAAGAAGGGATTTTCGGGCGAAACCATCCACTTGAAGAGTTCCTCGCGGGGGTCATTCCCTTTTAATTCTGGTCCCCCCAAGGCTTTCAAAGGAAGGGTCACCCCTGTTTCCGGATGGCCAAAGAGATTTTTCGGAGGAACCCGCGGGGTGAGGTACATCTCTCGGACAAGGTTGATCTGGTTGTTATTGACCTTCGCATTCGCTGCCATCGCCTTTTCACGACGGGCCGTATTTTCTGCATTCACCAATTTTTGAATTTCTGGGTTGGAGAAACCTGTGGAGGTCACCGCAGAAAAGATATTGGCAAACGATCGGTAATCGGCTTGGGTCCAACGGTCTGTGGGATGTTTATGGCATTGGGCGCATTCGAGGCGCACACCCAAAAAGGCTGCCGCTACTTTTTCTCCCCATTCGTTCGAGGGGACTTGTTGTTGGCGACGCCAGAATAAATCTAAGGTTTCGCGTTTGGCATATTCGCTGTAGTCATTTTTCGCGGCGGCCTCATCGATTTTGCGGACCGACTCGATGTAAGCCTCAGGAGTTAACCCTTCGCGGCTCGTGGCAGTCAGGATTCCTTTCACAATTTGGTCATAGGGCATGTTCTCATAAAATCGTTTCCGCAGCCATTCATGCCACATTTGACTTTTGCGGGTTTGCCATTCCGCAGGTTGTTCAAGGGCCGTGGTGTTATTTCCAGTAATATCGGAAAACTTAGTGGCCCAGACCGCAGCATGCAGGGGATGTTTGAGTAATTCGTCGATCTTGCGTTCACGCTTGTTGGGGGAAGGATCGGCAAGGAATTTGCGAACTTCGTCGGGAGTGGGAAGGTTCCCTGTCGTATCGATGGTGACCCGTCGCAGAAATTCGGCATCGCCTACCTTATCTGAGGGGATCACGTTGAGCATTCTGAGTTTATCTTGAACTTCCTTATCGATCGGGTTGACCTGTTCGATTTTGGGATAAACGAAATTCTTTTCGGTAGGGGTCGGTACCAGAATCCGAGCCGAAGCCACTTGCCCCCGATACAGGACCACAAATCCGGAATCACCCGGTTTTTTGGCGGTCAATTTACCTGCCAAATCAATTTGAGCGACGGCATCATCCTGAATCCGGTACTCGGCAAAAGGTGTAATATCTTCTTTGCTATCGTCGCTGTAGGTGGCAGTGACCTTTATCCGAGTCGATTCGCCTGCGGCAATCAGAATATATTCTTTGGGGTGAAGCTCAATCGATTTCACTTCGCCCGAGCCCTTCTTCCAATAGCCTCCCGTCCGAATCCACTCGCGGAACACATTGTATTGCCAAGAATCTTTGCTGAAGCGTGCGCCCCCATCGTGTGAGGTCAGCCCCGCCGCTTTTTGCAGCAACAGACTCGAATCCGGATCGCTAATGTTGATTCTTCGGCCTAACTGTTCCCGTGTTAATGCTTTATGATCTTTTTCCGGTTCCAAACCAAATAACGAAAGCCGAAAACCATTCTTCCCTTGAAAAGAGCCATGGCAGGAACCGTTATTGCAGCCCGATTTACTTAATAACCCCATGATATGTCGTTCAAAATCGACTTCCTTAAGTTTTTCTCCGGAAGGAAGTTGTACATCGGCACGACTTACCACAGGGGAAAAACCGACGGCGATCAAAAGGGGAAAAAAGTATCGCATCCGAAAGTTCCTCGGATAGTGTTTGGCAGGGAATTCACGCTTTGGGCCTATTTTCGATTGTAATAGCTCAAACACCATTCCAGGAACGTGGTTCCGCGAATCCCCCAAAAAAGGTGAAATTTCTCTGAAAGGAACTTTTCTCACTCTCGCTAAGGGGACTTTTCTTAGGATCATGAGTTTATGCCAAGGTGTTCGATCCCTTTGCGGGCAGTGGCACGACGTTAGGGGACTTTTCTTAGGATCATGAGTTTATGCCAAGGGAAACAGGAGCAATGGCGATCGAATTAAAGGGTTGGACGATCGAATTTATCATCAAAGGTCGAAGTTTGGACCGTGATATCTCAGCCTGAATGAGCATAACAAGGGTTCCCTCATACCTTGCTCTATTCGAGCAGACGAGAAATTTCTAACAGGTAATTCACTTTCTTTGGTGAGAAGGGTTAATAAAACTTCTAGGCACCCTAACCCATTTGGAACAAGACCAAGATCATGGATACGCTCGAAGAAAGTTCTACCGCCCGAGCCAAGCAATTGGCTCGCGAAGCCAAAGCCCTAGGCGATTCCGTTGTGGCAGAGGTTGCCAAAGTGGTCGTGGGAATGGAACAGGTCACTCGAAAATTGTTAGTGGCCTTGCTGGCCAGTGGGCATGTTCTGTTAGAGGGGGTTCCAGGGGTTGCGAAAACGACCCTCTCGAAAACCTTTGCTCGTCTGTTAGGATGTCAATATTCTCGGGTGCAATTCACTCCGGACCTGTTGCCCTCGGATGTGACCGGAACCAGTATCTTTGATCGCAAATTGAATGAATTTGTGCTGCGAAAAGGCCCCATCTTCTGTCAGGTGCTTCTTGCCGACGAGATCAACCGCGCCCCAGCCAAGACCCAATCGGCCTTACTTGAAGCCATGCAAGAGCAGCATGTGACCATTGAGGGAAGTACCCTTATGCTTCCTCAACCGTTTCTTGTCTTGGCAACGCAAAACCCGATTGAGCAAGAAGGCGTCTATCGACTTCCAGAAGCTCAGTTAGACCGATTCTTACTTCGTGTGGAAATGGGGTACCCTGGCAGAGATGCCGAAGTGCAAATGCTTAAGGTTCATTCTCGACCGATTCCCGAAGGCCAGCCTTTGACCTCTGCCGAACGACTTATCGAAATGCAGTCGGCCTTACCCGAGATTTATGGGGCCGAGGAATTGCTCCATTACATTGTGGAGTTAGGCGAAGAAAGCCGACAGCACCCCGATATTCTTCTCGGTGCCAGTCCCCGCGCCGCCCTGAGTTTGTTACGCTGTGCCAGCG
>JAOAAA010000003.1:252-49723 GCA_026419115.1 Gemmataceae bacterium | reverse complement strand
GGCTCGGAGATGTGTATAAGAGACAGCTGTGCCCGCGCTCGGGCCGCCTTGGCAGGAAGACACTATTTCACTCACGAGGATGTTCAGATCATGGCACCAGATGTCTTGGGGCACCGTCTCATCCTTCGACCCGAAGCCGAAGTCGAGGGCCGATCGACTCGGGATGTGGTTGAAGATTTAATAAGGACAGTTCCCGTATTGGAACCAGAATGAGGCGTCAAAATGGGAACAGTGATGATACCACCAAAATTCAATCGAGAATGAGTATCAGGATGAAATGAGAACCCATTGAACCACATGGAAGCCCAAGGAAATCAAACCGGCTCGCGATAAGGATTCCCCTATGGATGAAGATGAAAAGGCATTTTTGTCAGGAATTCTCGATAATCCGTTTGATAATGCCATTCGATTGATTTACGCAGATTGGCTTGAGGAACATGATCGAACTATTCAGGCCGAATATCTTCGTGTAGAATGTCAAATGAGCGCATTTCAACCCGTAGATATTCGCTATAAATTGAAACGAGCGTATCTCATCACCATCGGCAAATCTTTGGAGAGTGAATGGGTAGCCTTAATTTCGAGGGTGAAGATCGATAACTGCCCTTCTCAATACAATCCGCAATCCAACTGTCCCAATCGTTGGGAAACATTAAAAATCACAGAATGTGAACGAATCCGTGAGTGTGAGCAGTGTCGAAGGCGGGTATATTTCTGTTCTGAAGTTTTAGAGGTAGATCGCTTGAAACGACAAGGAGAAGTGATTGTAATCGATCCCCGATTACAATATGGCGGAACTTCTCCCAAACCCCGTTCAACGCGGAGAGATCGATTCCGAAAATAATCCCAGACCAAGTGGGTTTTATATGTGTGATGATGAACGAGCATTTCTTCAAGGGATAATCGAGCATCCCGAAGATGAAGCGATTCGATTAATTTATGCCGATTGGCTAGAGGAACATCAACGGGATGCTCAAGCTGAATGGTTGCGCTGGGAATCGAAGCTGCAATCACAAATTCAATCGGGGGAAGATACCCAAGAAACAATTCAAGAAATTCAAACACGAAATCGACACATTAACCCCTATTGGTTAAGTCTCGTCACTCGGGGGCGGATTGAACATTGCCCGATATTCGATGGGTCCTGCCCGAATGAATGGCAGAAAATTCCCCTTACCATCCATGAAGAACCTGAAGAAGCAAATGGTGAAATTTTTAGGGAATGTCAAACCTGTGGGAGACGAGTTTATTTTGCAATGGTCCAAGCCGAATTGGAAGCGAGGGCTTGGCTTAACCAGCTTGTAGGAATTCCGAATTGGTATCATTCTGAATCGGCAGAATTATCATTAGATTCGGCACGGCTAACGATTGAATTGAGAAATTTAGAGAATCAAACACCTTCACCATCATTTAGTAGAAAAATACGAAAGCGCGCCCGACGAAACCCTAATTGTGAGTAGAGAATAAAAATCAAAAAAAAATTGGATCAAACGACAGCAGATATGGGAGAAAAAAATTAACGTAACGATTCGAGAATTCCCAATTTCATAGCAGAAACACTCGGGAGTAAACCTCCGAGTCGCCCCATGATAAAGGCGAAAACCAATCCACTCACTAACACATCAGAGGTAAAAGCTAAAACAGTGACAACCGATTTGCCCCCCCCCTGTCCGGAACTGATATTGCTCGAGACAGAAATACCACCGAAGAAAGCATGAGCAATTTCGTTGATAACCGTGACCAGAACAATTCCAAGTAAGCCTCCTAGCAATGCAATCGCTAACGATTCAATCATAAAGGAGAGAAGGACCTGCCAGCGTTTATATCCTAAAATACGGAGTACGCCAATATCTTTGATTCGTTGAGCAATGGCAGCAAACATCACGAGCATCACACCGATAATTCCCCCGACTGCCATGATGATGGCAATCATGATAGCCATGGTCATGAAGGATGAATTCGATTTCCCCAAATCTTCGTAGTATTTTTTTTCAGGAATTGCCCGAATCTTAGGATTCGTAAAGTTGAGGGTTAAATGGGCTGCCAGAATATTCGCAGACTCTTCACTATCATCCATCACACGGATGACAGCGGTCGTATAGGCATTTTTGCCGAATTCGTTACCAACACGGCTACTCGTAGCCCAAATTTCGGAACCAAAAGTGGACCCCTGAGCTTTCATGATTCCTTTAACGACCATTCGTAAATTTCCCAAGGGAAACACATCCCCTACTTGTAAAGGGGGTAGGCCTTGATCATTCCCCAAGGCAGCAGCGGCTTCGCTACCGATCACACAAGGAACCGCTGTGGTGCCATCCGGCAAGGTGACTGCTCCACTGGTATCGAACCATTCCCCCGCAAGCAATTCAATGTTATGAACTTTCCCTGCTATCTCGGCATCGGCCACCCCTCGGAGTTGTTGAAATCTTCGACGAATCACTTTTTTATTAGAATCTAACACTTCGAGATTCACAACAAAGTACGTTTCTTTGGAAACCCATTTCACCGAGTTGGTTTGGGTCGTTCCATCGGGTCCACGATTTTTGGAAGTAACAGGCGTTGATTTCACATAAACCGGATTTTTCAAAGGGATCGGTTCTGGCCCCCGTAAATCTTCTTTGGCAATCTCATTTTCGAGTTTACCGACATCACCATAGCCTAATGAACTAAATAATTCATCGGTGGCCCCTTCCGATAATACAAAGATATTCCCTTCAATGCCGCTTGATCGGGTGAGAAGGTCCACACTTTTAACAAACGATAACATTACGGTAAGAAGAAATACGACCACCGTAAACGCAACCCCCGTCATGAGCGTGGGAACTAATCTCACTCGTAAATTTCTCAGGTTATATTGCAGGGGAACTTTTCCGATAAAAAATAACAGTAATAAATCGGTCACATAGACAATTAGTAAAGCATAAGGCCAACCATCTGTAAATGAGATCGGAAGTCGCGATTCGAGCGTTCCGGGTAAAATATCTCGTACTAATTTCCCCAAGAATTGACTCTTCCAATCCATCACAGAAACAATCTGGGTTGCGAACACTAATAAAGCAAGTAAATACCCTAGGCCAGTGAGTAGGGCGGTCACCCGACGCAAGAAAAGTTCCCAGCGTGATCGCGTTTGACCTATTGTTTCACGGAGTAAAGATTCTTGCGGTAGAACAATAGGAATGAATAAAAGAATCGTACCCAAAGGGAGTAGCCCCAGTCCGAGAAAAAAGAGGGTTCCCGCCAGATTAATGATCGAATGGCGAACCCAAATCAATCCCCGAACCACTTCCAAACGAATATCCACTTGGCTATAATTCACACTGGAAAATAATCCAGTCAGATAGGCCAAACAAACAGCGATGAAAATTTGTGAAAATGGGGAAAGGGGTATGGTATTAAGCCACCCCGAATCGGAAGCAATCATACCCTTACTAGCAAGAAGATTTAACAGTAAAGGATAAGACCGCGACCAACCAATCATGATGAGAATACAGAACAAGATAAGCGCCAGCGAAAGAATTGCGCCCAGTCCTGCTGCTAACCAACAATTCACATAAATTTTATAAGGTGAGGTATGGGTCGAGCGTTTCGATTCACTGAGAAATAATCGAGTGATAATAGCCTGAACAGGGCCTGGAAATAGCCCAATGGCTAATTCCATTCTCAGGAAAATCCCAATCAAAATATTCAAAGGTGAGTTAATCATTTGCAATATCAATTAAGGTTATCAAAAGAATGCCAAAAATCAATGTCATCAAGTAACCCGACTAAACACTTGCGATGCCTTGATTAAGTAGGCATTAATTGCAGGAATAATAGAACCGGTTAACGAAGTACAAGCACCAATTGCCCCCCCCCACCAAAGAGCATTTTCGGGAATAAAGAACTTCCCAAAGAAGCCGATTGGCAAAGGAATTCCCCCCAGAGCATTGACCATCGTGAATGCCGTCACAGTAGAGATAAACCCGCTGAGAATCCCGACGAGAAGAGCTTCCCCGAGCACGAGAGTGAGGATCGTCGGGGGTTTGAAACCAAGCACTTTGAGAACAGCGATTTCGGTTCGTCGTTCCCGAACAGCAATCCCGATCACCAAAGAAATCACCAGTGTGGTGATGGCCAAAAGCCCTGGAGAGAGGACATATCTAAAAAATATCAGTAACGATTTATAGGGGCTTAGAAAATTCGCATAAGCGGAAGATTCAATTTCCATTTTGACAGCGGGAGTAAATTCTTTGGGGTTTGCGATTTTTTCACTCAGTGCTTCAAATGCCTGTTGGTTCGGTAACCGGACCCAAATGAGATTCATACATTTATCAGCAAGAGGATGATCGCGACCCGTTTTGCCTTTATAGTAGCTCAGCTCATCATCGAGATATTTTCGATTCATGCAAGCACTTTGTTCCCAACGGGTCCCGTCTGGGAAGGATTCAATAATTGTAAATTCAAAAACGATGTCTTTGTAGTTGAGACTCGTGACCCTGAGTCGGTCGCCCACCCGCTTTTTCATTTCGCGTAATTTGGCTGCACCAATCACTACCGCTCGGGGGTCTTCTTCCATTTTTTGGGCCGCCACGGCTAATCGTCTTTGTTGTTCGCCGGTCAGGTCTTCCAATCCGGGCATCATTTTCAAAACCGATTTTGGCTCAAGGCAAAAGAAGAATATCGAGTTTTCTTTGGTTCTTTTTTCAGGGTCCAAAGTTCCGCCGACGAACGCCCAAGTCATGATGTTATCTTCAATCACATCGGGTTGTTGGTCTGGTGGTAATTCTTTGATTAATTTGATAACATTTTCTCGGAACGAAGGTTTCATCTGACTAGGGATTTGATATTTTTCTGTGATGATCCCTTTCAAATTCCCTTCTTGTTGTTGAGTTAATGCCGAGAGAAAATCTAATATACTCCAAATAGCACATAACACAAATGTTAACACAAAGATGACCAGATAGGTTAATGACGTTCTTAAAAAATTACGGAATAAACTTCGCAAAATTAATGTAAATTGACGTTTTCCCAAAATAACCGATGCGAACATTACCAAACAAGGAATAGGGCCTGTGAGTAACAGAATGTACATTATTATGGATCGCACTTTTTGAGCAAGCGAGTCCTGCTCGGCTTTGGTGGCCTCAACAACCGATGTGAATATCGATTCTGCTGCAATAATTTCATCTGCGGTGAGAGGGTTATCGGTCGATTCATAAATCGGGCCATTTTGGGCGCGGTTGATGATTTCGGTCACGAAAGCCAAGAGCGCCGGGGGAATTTTAGTCGAAGATTGTGCCGCAGGGGTTGTGGTCGGGGGAAGGGTACCTTTCTCCCGAGAGCGTCCAAAAATCTCTTCAATTTTTTCCATGTTAAATGTGGGCACTGGCTTTTTCGATTCGTCATCTAATTCAATCAATTTACGGGCGGTGATGGGG
This sequence comes from Gemmataceae bacterium, assembly GCA_026419115.1. Taxonomy (GTDB): domain Bacteria; phylum Planctomycetota; class Planctomycetia; order Gemmatales; family Gemmataceae; genus SKW135. Next base: position 44,306 of record JAOAAA010000003.1, on the reverse strand, counting down.
GCACGTTTCCAATCAATTTTGATATTTTGAGGTAAAACCGGTTTTTGTTTACTCACAAGTTCGCGTGTGAAATTATCATAACGATCGTTGAAAATTTGTGTGATGGGTCCTTTTTTGTTACTCCTTTTTGAAAACATATCGGGAGCACCAAAATACCCTAATGCCATCACCGTTCCAAAAATACTGAATATCGGAATGCCAATCCACAATAATTGTTTGAAAAGTAAGCGGAACCGTTTGTCATCAATGGTATCCCCCGCCCAAAACCACGCTTGAATGTAGGCTAGAACCGAAAAGAAAAAAGGGAGTGTTAACAGGCCGATGATGAAACTACCACCGACGAGATAAAGGAGTATTTCCAATAAAAACATCGTTGCTTCCGCAAGAGATGTTTCTAATCCGGTAACTGGCATATCAAAGTTCCTTGGGGCTTGTTAGACTGCTGATTTTTCCCGTTTTGCAAGTTCCGTCGTGCGATCATCATCAACAACGAGTCGGCCTTTATCGAGGTGCAATACCCGATCGGATCGTTCGGCCGCGTGCGGATCGTGAGTCACCATAATAATCGTTTTGTTCAACTGCCGGCACAGAATTTCCATCAACGAAAGAATATCATCGGCCGATTTACTATCGAGGTCCCCTGTCGGTTCGTCTGCCACAATTAACGCAGGGTCCGTGACCATTGCGCGTGCGATGCCGACCCGTTGTTGTTGCCCCCCTGAGAGCATGCCTGGGCGATGGTTCATGCGTTCGGTTAATCCGACAAGGTCGAGGGCGGTCATTACCTGTTTACGGCGTTGCTCCTTAGAAAGGGGGAGCAATAACAAGGGCAACTCAACATTTTCATAAGCGGTCAACACAGGCAGGAGATAATAAAACTGAAATATAAAGCCGACGGAACGGGTACGCCAATTCGCTAATTCACTTTCCGACATGGCCGAGACTTTCTCGCCGGCAACAAAAATATCTCCACCAGTAGGAGTATCCAATCCGGCAATTAAATTCAATAACGTGGTTTTCCCCGACCCTGAAGGTCCCATGAGTGCGAGAAATTCCCCCTCGGGCACATCGAGAGATAGTTTTTGTAACACTCGAATTTCTTCGTTACCACGAATGAATGATTTATATAAATCTCGGACTTGAACTAATATCTTTCTTTCAGGTTGCATTGTGATCTCTGGGAATTAATCCTTCATGGGGTTCTCGGGCATTTTGGGCGAGGGGTTTGTCGGCGAAGGTGTTGTTGGCGAGGGTGTCATCGGCGAGGGTTCTTCTGCATTTTGCTCTAATAATTTATTGACTTCTTGTTCGGTATATTTTCCACCGTACAAGGTCACGGTCACACTCATTTCCGGTTTGAGATATTTCCCTTGCGGCTCATCTTTTTTGAAGATCACTTTCACCCGTACCGAGACAATTTCCTTCGAGCGGTTGGCGATGGGCATGACTCTTTCAACGTAGCCTTCGTAGATTCGATCGGGGTAGGCATCGGCTTTAATCCGGCATTTTTGGAGAAGCTGCACTTTGGAAATATCGCGTTGTTGAACATCGAGTTCGACTTCCATTTGTCGTAAATCTGCGATGTTACACAAACTGGTAGAAACCCCACCGACCACCGGATTAATCAGGCTTCCGACTTCGGCAGATTTTGTTAAGATCACCCCATTGACTGGAGAGACGATCGTACAATTATCGAGCTTCCAGCGAGCTTGAGCGAGACGAGCCTTCGCAACTTCGTAGTTCGCAACGGCTTCATCAATGCGTTCTTTTCGGGGGCCTTCGCGAATGAGTTGCAAATTTTTCTTCCGAGCTTCGACCCGTTGCAGGGCCGATTTATAGTTGGCCTCTGCGGTTTCATATTCCTTTGTGGTTAAGCCGGTTTTGCCGATCCCTTCATATCGCAGCCATTCGTTCTTGTATTGTTCTAAAGTGACCAGCGCATCTCGATATTCGGCCTCGGCTTGCTCAATTTCTTCCTTCCGAGAACCGTTGCGTAATTCGGCGACTCGGGCCTCGGCCGCTTGCAGGGCAGCCTTGGCTTCGGCGACCATCGCGAGGTACGGGGTTTGATCGATTTCGGCCAGAATATCCCCTTTCTTGAAGGATTTCCCTTCTTCGATATTGAGGATAGTCACGCGACCAGCCACATCGATGGGGCTGACCGAAAGTTGTTTGGTCGGGATGAGATACCCTTTGACCTCTAGAGCAATCTCGTTGGCAGAGATATTGGTGTTATCGCTCGATTCGCTGGGTCGTGAAGTGGGCTTCGAGGCCGAGGGATTGACGGGGGTTTCAAACTTTTTGCTTGCTTCCCCCCGATACCATTTCACGCCGAAACCAGCCCAACCAAACGCCAACAGAATGCAAAGAATCCAAGGCAGCCAAGAGGTTCCGCCTTTGGGTGCCCCGAGCTTTTGGCCTGTGTTGGTCAGGCTCAATTCTTTGACTTTCTCGGCGAGGAGGGTCCGCCGATTGTTTTCTATCTCAAGATTATTCATGTGCGAGCCTCTTCAGCAGGCGTATTATCCCCACCACTAAATAGGGGTGAAAGAGTTTGGACACAAAGTTCAATCATTTCATTTCGATCAAAAGCATTTCGATCGGCAGTGAGTTGGAGCATTAGCCCATGGACAAGGGCTTGAACAAATGCCCCCACTGTTTTAGGCGAGGCAGTGATTCGGAACTTCGGACGACCGCTCACGAACCAATGGCTACCGATGATCGATCTCATTTCACCATAAACGGAAGCTAACTTTTTTTTGTAATCGTCTCGGTAGGCAACCTGCGCTAAAAACGTATATTGCAGGGCCTGATAATCTTGGTTCTTCTCAATACTCCCCATGACCTCTTTGAGCATCTTTTGAACACACTCCCAAGCCGGTTCGATCCCACGTCGGGTGCAGGGGGTTCGGCCCATTCGTTCATGAATCAGCATGAGCATCCGATCGAACACGGCCAGAAGGATGGCCTCTTTCGTTGGGAAGTAATAAGTGAGTTGTCCTCGGTGCATTTTGGCCCGTTTCTCGATTTTGGATAGCGAGAGTCGATGGATTCCTTCACTGGAGATGATGGCCATTGTTGAAGAAATTATTTGTTCCCGTCGGGTATCAGCAATGACGCTCTCGGTGGCCGGTTCCTTTTTGGAAGAGGCCGATTTTTTTCTTTTGGTCAAGGAACCATTTTTTTTGGCAATGGCTAGCTTGTGCCTTTTTTGGGTTCGGTTCTGGGTGGTGACACGTCGAGCCATTATCTCTTCAAACTATCCTCATCTAGACTAAGCAAACTAATTTTAGACCGATCGGACTAAGATCGTCAAGTCAATTTATATCGGTTACCATTTTCTCGTGCTTGAATCTTTGCCTGTTGGCATTATTGGTCATCATTGAATCTTTGCCTGCTTGAATCCATGAACCCTTGCATACTTGCATGGTTAAATTACCCTGATGAACCTTCGAGGGTTTCAACGATTATCTTGAGGTGATCGTGATAAAAAATGGCATGAACGGAATATGAAGGCGATCCTCACGCTTCCTTTTGGGATTCTCCTAACTTGTAATGGGTCTCGATCATTTCATTCAAAGATTCACAGATGCTGTTCGATCATCACTTTATGATTGCTATCGGATCGACACAAAATCGTTATGATTGAACAAGACGAGAATGAGTGCTTCTCGGGCACGCAATTGGGGGTCGCTGGAAGGGGTTGCATAATTTTTGGGATCGGTCGAGTTGAGTTTCTTTTCGGAGTAGAACCTCGTTCTTTCTTGCAGGAATTCTTGGCAAAGTTTACTTTCATCGTTTGTGGGTTTGCGTGCAATGAGAGTTTGAAAAGCCCGAGTGATGAACTCATGGGAATCGGCTGCTGAAGCCGAAATTTCCCGTGCCAATTTTCGCGAGTTATAAATCGAGAGTGTACTATTCGCAAGGGCCAACGCCTGTTGGGGAACAATACTTTCGTTTCGCTTATAGCATTCCACAGGGCTAGCAGCATCGAAAATTTCAAGGAATTGGGCCTGTTTTTCTGGGGCATGTCGGAAATAGAGACTGCGGCGATTCACTTGAAAAATCTGATTCTGATCGATCTCGGGACCTCCCATTTTTGGGTCCAAGCTCCCTGCCAGATGCAAAATCGAATCTCGAACCATCTCGGCGGTCATACGTCGTTGATTCATCCGCCAATAGAATCGGTTGTCGGGATCGATCGCGTGCGCTTTCTCATCGTATCCGGAATCCATTCGGTAGGCATGGCTGGTGACCATCAAGCGAGTGATTTTTTTCAAGCTCCATTGGTTGGCCATCAACTCGGCGGCCAAATAATCGAGCAACTCTGCATGATAGGGGACCATGCCGTTTTTGCCGAAATCGAAAACCGTCGGTACAAGGGGTTGCCCGAAGCGTCGTAACCAAAGGTGGTTGATGGCCACACGGGCAGTGAGGGGATTTTTCTCCGACGCAATCCAGTTCGCTAATGCGGTTCGGCGTCCCGTGCTGAGGGCCGGATAGGCTTTCAGGTTGCGGGGAGTGAACTGGGTATTCAGCGGAGCTTGTTGGGCGTCTTCCGCTTTCTTCAATGCAACTTGGGCATCGGCATATCTTTTCTTTGGGTCGGGCTGACCTTTTGCTGCAGGGAGCGGGAGGACTTTCTGGGCCTCGTGAAGATTTTTTTTCGCAACGAGAACGGTTTCGCTCCGCTGCCAACTAACGAGTTCTTTGGCTAACTTTTCGTACTCGGGGGTGGCTTTGGCCTCGACCATTTTTTCTAAAGCGATTTGCCGCTCAAAAATTTTCAGGCGAATCTCTGCCAATTCGTTATTGCATTTCGCCAGAGCCACTTCCTGTTGAGCCTGAGAGACACTCCAGATTCCTCCCCAAGGGATCGGGGCCATATACATCCTCAAAAGAGCACTACGAAGTTGCTGTTGGGCAAGGTCGAGTTGTTGTTTTTCTTTCTGAATCGCTGCCTGTAATGTGGCTCGCGTTTCCTGAGTAATGAAATCTCGGCCTTCGGGGATGTAGGCATCACGAGGAAGTTTCACCTCTTTGATGAGGAATTCTGGCCCTTGGATTGCTTGCGGAACCGCCGGTGAGATGGGTGCCGATTTATCGGGGTCGGCATCGTTGCCTCGAACGAAAAGATAAGTGGGGGCTGCGGGATGGGCATCGTAGATGCGAACGAGACCATCTTTGTTGGTATCGGGTTGGTTAGGAACACGATCGGTCCGAATATCAAACGGACTAAAGATCGCTCGGAAAGCATAGTATTCCTTTTGGGAGATGGGGTCGTACATGTGGTCGTGGCAACGGGCACAATTGATCGTTAACCCCAAAAAGGCTTTGCCCGTGTGTTCTACCAAACGATCAAGAATAATCTCTCGATTGAACTTGTACCAGTTGCGAACGACAAACCCCGTGGCGCGAAGGGCGTTTTCATCGGTCGGGTAAAGTTCGTCGGCGGCGAGCATTTCGCGAATCATTTGGTTGTAGCCTTTATCTGCGTTCAAAGCCTCGATCGTCCAGTCGCGCCAGCGCCAAATATGGGGTTGACTATCACGCACTTCGGCGCCGTAGCCTGCCCAGTCGGAATATCGCCAAACATCAAGCCAGTGACGGGCCTGCGCTTCTCCATACTGGGGGGAGTTCAGCAATTGATCCACCAATTTTTCGTAAGCATCCGGAGAACGATCGGACAAGAATGCTGCCAATTGGGAAGGTGTGGGGGGAAGACCCGTCAGGTCCAGATACAACCGTCGCGCAAGTATTTCGGGGGCAGCATCGGGGCGCGGATTTAATCCCAGATTCTCAAGTTTCGCTAACAAAAATTGATCGATTGGGTTTTTGACCCAAGATCGGTTTTTAAGAGTTTCGAGCGAGGGAGGATTGGGACGAGTGATCGTGTCAAAAGGCCGCCAATTCTGCGAGGGGCGCAAGGTCTCCCAACGCCGGAGGATCATGTCGATCTGTTTGAGTTCGGCTTGCGGGGGACGGACCGAAGCCTCCGCAGGAGATGTGCCCAGAATCAACTCGATCAGATTCGAGACCCCATCACCATCGGCATCTTCTTGTGCGATTTTGTTCAAGCGGTCGGCTAAAGTATACGGTTGATTGGCTTTTTTCAACTCGGTCCCAACTTGCTTGAGACGTTTGCCAAAAAGGTTATGGGGGCGTTCTTCATCCATTGGTGCGAGGTGACATGTGGAGCAGTCGTTAAGCCCCTTGGAGAAGTTTGGCCCAATCCAATCGGCCAAGGCCTTCAAATGGGCGGGCTTGGCTTGGACCAGAACGGGAAAACCAACAAGTAAGCTCAACGTGAAGAATAGCCAACAATGGCGCATGGAACGCACCTCCGGTGGGTCAATCATTAGCATGAAGGTTTTTAGGGGTATTGTCAAGCATTTAGAACGAGTAAAATCGAGATACCATTCCGAGTGAATCCAACTGGATCGGATCAGATTGCCTGATACTTGGTTTAAAGATATTGTGCGACAACTCTCTCAAGTTAGTCCTCTCACGAATGAATCTTCAATTTTGATTGAGTAACATAATGAGACAAAGGATGAGAATATAAAAGATAAATTGGCTCAACAGCTACTTTGGAATAAGACTTGACTGATAGAAAAAAATTGTTAGGATCAACAACAAGAGGTGCCTCATATCAACGAGAGGTGCCTCATATCAACGAGAGGTGCCTCATATCAACGAGAGGTGCCTCATGAGAAAGATTATTTCGATTACTGTCCTTGCGATACTCATTATTGGTGTCTGTCATGCGGAGGACCTAATAATCCGCATGATTGATGTCACAGCCCCCCAAGGTGAACAGAACGAAGGAACCTTTTATATTAAAGGATTACATGATCCTTGGGGCAAGGATGATAAAGGTAACCCAAAATCCAATCTAAAAGGGCTACTGTTTAAATGGGATGAAGTCAAACAGGAGTGGGAGCATAAAGTCCAAGTAATTGTCCCAGCAGAATACGAACAAAAACAAGGACTTAATACTTGGTACTACAAGAATGTTGCACTACTGAGCAAATATAAAGTACAAGTATTCTTATATACAACCAGCACAACTATCCCAAGTAAAATCATTAGCAAGGAATTTGCTGTTCCCACTAAGGAAGGAGCTAAAAAATGATTCGCAAGGATGCCTTCTCACCTTTCCAAAAAGCTTTTACGCTGATTGAATTACTCGTTGTCGTCGCGATCATTTTTACCCTCGTTGGATTGATTTTACCTGCGGTCCAACAAGTTCGAGATGCTGCGAATCGGCTATCGAGTACCAACAATCTCAAACAAATCAATTTAGCTGTTCACAATTATGCTGCTTCTAATGATGGCATATTACCCACTACCGATGCTATGGCGTTCAGAATAGAAGAGATGCAGCATTACTTATTTAATGTTTTAACGGATGAATTTGCACCAAATTACGTTAATAGTATAATCAATTTACGATTTGATTCAAAGAATTATATTTCATCGAACAAATTTTTTATCAGTCCAGCTGATCCAACTCAGGATAAAAAATTGATGAATCAAGAATTTCATTATAATTCAAGTTATGCTGCAAATTATTATGGATTTCGTATGCCCAGAAAATCCCTGAATTATTCTTTCTCGGATGGATTATCTCAAACCATTTCATTCGCAGAACATTATTCTCGTTGTGGTCAATACAATTTCACAAGAACTTGGTTTGAAATTTGGTGCATGTATGAATCCCATTATGGGTGGATTCGACCTGCAACATTTGCTCATAATGATGCAGAATTAGCAAAACTAGATGGTATTCGTGATATTGGTGCATTGATTATTACGACGACAACAAAGGATATATACCCAATCACAACAGGTTATCCACCACGGACTCGGGGTTCCGATCCGAATCTGACTTTTCAACTTCGACCGCGTTTGAAAGATTGTGACCCGCGGATTCCCCAGACTCCTCATCTCGGAGGAATGTTAGTGTCCTATTTTGATGGCAGTGTGCGAACTATGAGACGTCAGGTGGACCCATTTATCTTTTGGGCCTCTGTTACCCCAGATGGTGGCGAAATACTCGACGATTAAGCCCAATCAACCACAGGGATTCAATTCGTACTTAAGCCCAATCAACCTCCTAGATTGGTTTCGTGACACTCTGACAATTCTATTTGTTTCTGGGAGAAATCGAGCCTAGATGAATTTCTTCGTTGCCTCGATTGATTCCGAGGTGTTCTCACCCAGTCGGCTTGTTGACATGACTAACCGTAATGGTTAAGCTATTAATACTGACTCTTCCTTACCGGATCGATTATTATGATTCGTCTTGATACTTCTGCACCGGCTCGGTTATGCTCGGGGCCTTCCCGACGGGATTTTTTACATGCGGGAGCCATTTCGACCTTGGGGCTTTCCCTACCGAGTTTCCTCCGAGCGAAAGAAGCCTCGGGCGCAGCAGATAAAGACATCAACTGCATCATGCTGTTTCTGCTCGGAGGCCCCAGCCACCTCGATACTTGGGACCTCAAGCCCGATGCTCCTGCAGAAATTCGGGGGCCTTTCCAACCGATTAAGACCAATGTCAACGGGATACAAATTTCGGAAATTTTTCCCAAGATGGCCAAACATGCGGACAAGTACTCGCTTGTTCGTTCGGTCTATCATACGGCCACGGCAGTGCATGATACCGGTCACCAGATGATGCAAACGGGCCGACTTTTCACCGGTGGAGTCGAGCATCCCCACATTGGCTGCGTGTTAGGTTACGAGAAAGGGGGACGTGGAGAATTGCCTGCTCATGTGTTGTTGCCCCGTCCCATGGGGCGCACGGGCGGCAATTTGCCACACGGTCAAACTGCAGGGTATCTCGGCAAGACTTACGATCCGTTTGTGCTCAATGCCGATCCTTCCGCACCCGATTTCAAAGTTCCCGATCTGCTTCCCCCCGAATATCTCTCGGCCATTCGTGCGGAGCGGCGGCAGAAGCTGCGTGAGGCGGTCGATGGTGCTTTGGAGAAATTCGAGAACAATGCGGCCGCAAAACAGCTCGACGATAGTTTCAACTTGGCCTATCGCTTAATGTCCAGTCCGAAAGCTCGCGAAGCCTTTGCTTTGGAAAAAGAGTCGGCAGCAAACAAGGATCGTTATGGACGCAATCGTTTTGGGCAATGCTGCTTGATGGCACGGCGATTGATCGAAGCGGGCGTGCGGTTTGTTACGGTCAACATGTTCGAGACGGTCTTCGACGAAATTACGTGGGATATTCATGGCAGTCGGCCCTTTACCGATATTCAGGAGATGGCCCGTTTGGTGGCGCCGGCCTTTGACAGTGCGTACACGGCTTTACTGGAAGACCTGAAAGATCGAGGTTTGTACGAAAAAACGATCGTTTGTGCGATGGGAGAATTTGGCCGAACTCCGAAGGTTAACCCTGCAGGGGGGCGGGATCATCATCCGGGAGTATGGACAATCATCATGGGGGGGGGGCCAATCCAAGGTGGGCGTATCGTGGGTGAATCGGATGAGCTGGGGTATGCTCCGAAAACGAAGCCGATCACCCCCGCCGAAGTGGCCGCCACTTTATTCAAAGCCCTTGGCCTTGATCCCCATCGGGAACTACCCGGCCCGCAAGGCCGCCCGATTCCTATAGCCGATTTTGGCGCTTCACCTATAAAGGAGTTATTCTAACCTTCTTTTTGAGGTTCTCCGAATGCCTCGTAATGATTCTGATGACGATCGCCCCCGTCCCCCAAAACTTCCTCCTCCTCGTGATGATGACGAAGACGAGCGTCCCCGAGCCCGCCGGCGCCAAGAAGAGGAGGATTATGAGGACGAACCCCGCTCTGCACGATCCGAATCCGATGCGACCGGTGGAGTGATTCCTTACAAAAATCCAAAGGCCCTGATGGCCTACTATTGTGGGGTTTTCAGCCTAATTCCCGGTTTAGGTCTGATTTTAGGTCCCATCGCTGCCATTCTCGGTTTTTTGGGCCTGAAGGCGAAATCGAAAAACCCGAAAGTGAGAGGGACCGGACATGCGATCGCAGGGATTGTGCTCGGCGGACTCGTTACACTGGGGCACCTTGTTTTGATCATCTTGGCCGTTACGGGGATCATTTTGAATAGTAAATAGTGTTCTCCTGTTCGGCCCAATTCTTCTCAGGGAAATACAACCGATCCCGTATTAACCATGAGAAGAAATTCTCGGCAGATAAATTCGGAATGTGGTTCCTTGGCCAAGTTCCGATTGAACTCGGATAAACCCGCCGGCCGAATTGACAATTTGATTGATGACGGCCAACCCCAATCCGGTACCTAATCCCTTGGCTTTGGTCGTGAAAAAGGGATCAAAGATTTTTTCTAGGTGACTGGGGTCGATTCCCGTACCTGTATCTCGAACAACAATTTCGATAAATGGCCCTTCCCGATTATCGTGATCCTTGGTGATAACGGAATCCACCGTGATGAAAATAGTCCCCCCTTGGGGCATGGCATCCCGAGCGTTCACCACAAGGTTGAGCATCATCCGTTCGAGTTGAGTGCTCGAGATGAAGACCGAGCCAGTCCGCGAGAGTAAATCTAGCTGAACCTGATGATTCGGCCCCACGGAGGATTGCAAGACAGTGAGTTGATTTTGGATCGTCTGGGCTACATTGAGAACCCGTGTGGAATGGGGCGAGGGGCGAGCAAACTCCATGAGTTCCTGAGCTAAGGTCGCTCCCTTGTTTGTGGCCGTGATAATATCCTTGATCATTGCTTGAACGGAATCGGGTAGACCTTCCGTAAAAGAGATCAACTCAGCCGAGCCAAGGATTACGTTCAGGATATTCTTGAAATCATGGGCCACCCCTGCCGCCATTTGGGTGATGGCATCCATCCGACGGTACTCGGCCAGTTGGGATTCCTGAGTTCGTAAAGCGATGCGAACTTCGCCCATCTCGGCGGCTCGAATTTTTTTAAGGCAATAATGTCAGCAATGGAACCAACGAAATCGCGTTCTTCGGTAGACCATTCCCGAACCGGTCCCGTATGTTCGTGACAGATAATCCCGACGAGTTCCCCATTAATAAAGATCGGGCCATCTAACATCGACGAAATTTTGAGAGGACGGAGGTACCCCTCCAAAAGTTCTTGGGTTCGTGGGTCCGTTTCCACCGATTCAATAGGTAGGGTTTTCCGCTGCGAGATGGAAGAAAAATAACTGGGATAGTCCGAAACGATTAAGGTTGGACCGACGATATGATTTCTCTTAGATTTCTCGAAAAGTTCGACACATCGAAGGGCTTTCCCTTCGTTGACCAAAAGCCATATCCCGACCCGTTCGACGTTCAAAAAATCGGCACAAACAACCGAGGTTTTTTGAAAGAACTCGATGAGGCTTATCTTCTCTTCGACATTTAATTTTGTCAGAGATAATCGAGCTAGGTCGGCTTGTCGTTGGGGTTCCGGTAGAGAGCTAGCTTGCACAACCATTCCCTGAGACTAATTTCGGATATTATGACTTGTCCTAGATTATATGAAACTCCTATTGAGGTGAAGCGGTCCGTCATTTGGAGTGAGGCTTACAATCGATTCGAGTATTGATTGGTGAGGCTGCGTGCAGTGACAGGCAATAAACGAGTTGGGTAATTATCTTACAATCGATTCGAGTATTTCTTGGTGGGTCTGCCGAAAACAGGTACCGTAGGTTGAGTGGCCGTTTGTTGTGCAGGTGTGGTCACTTTCGGACGAAAGGCCTCGAATCCTTCGATGCGATGTTGGGGAATTTGTCGATTGATCATCATTTCAATATCGGTGAGAACTTGCCCTTGTTGGGGAGTAACAAACGAAATAGCGATCCCCTCTCTCCCCATGCGACCCGTTCGCCCGATTCGATGAACATAATTTTCAATATCGTTGGGCATATCGAAATTGATGATATGCGAAACGCCCGAGACATCGATCCCGCGGCTCATCACATCGGTGGCAATCAGAATCAGAATCTGGGAATCCCGAAAGGCTTGCATAATCTGATCCCGATGACGTTGTTCAATATCGCCGTGGATCGCAGCCGATTCGGGATAAAATCGACGGACTTGCTGGCTGAGTTGGTCTGCCGTCCGTTTCCTTTCAACAAAAATGATCGTTTGTTGCAATTTTTCTCTTTTGAGCACTTCGATCAGGAGAGAAAATTTTCGGTCTTCATCCACGGTAATGTATCGCTGGTCAATCTTATCCACGGTCAGAACGGGAGGTGAGACATTCACATGAACGGGACTCACCAGATATTTATTTACCAGACGCATCACCGCCGAGGGAAGAGTGGCCGACATTAATAGCGTTTGTCGATTTTGTGGCACGCTCCGCATAATGCGATCGATTTGGGGACGAAAGCCAATATCGAGCATGCGATCGGCCTCATCGAGAACAACGTATCGGATTCGACTCAAGTTCAATGCTTGGCGTTGAATGAGATCGTTGACACGCCCCGGAGTACCGACCAGCAAGGAGCATCCTTGGTTAAGTTCTCGAATGTCCTTGCGAATTTCACGCCCCCCATACACCACCGTGGTACGGAAGAACTTGCTCGGGGCGAGACGATCGGCTTCGACCTTGACTTGGGCAGCCAATTCACGGGTCGGCAGCAGGACCAATCCTTGGGGGAAGCGTAAATTCCCACCACGCCAAGCATTCATAAAAGGGAGTAAGAAGGCCGCTGTTTTCCCTGTTCCGGTTTGAGCTTGGCCAATCAAATCTTTGCCTTGCATGACGATCGGAATGGCTTGGCTTTGGATAGGGGTGGCGGTTTGATATCCCGCATGATGGAGTGCTTGTAACAGCGGTGGGATGAGATTGAGGTCGGAAAATCGGGTAGATTTAGGGTGTGATTCAGTTAGCATTTCAAAGTGTTATTATCTCAGACTTTTCAGATTTGTCTAGGGGAAACACTAAGCGTTCCGAGATGAATTTTTTCTGAGGGACGCATACCCCGAACCCCTACCCATAATTTGTAAATTTTTGGAGAATTCCGACTCATTTTGGTGAAAAATCTCGCTATTAGGAAGAGGAGTCATCAATAATGAACGAAGAAATCCTTTTTGAACAAGTTTTGGAATTACCTGAAGAAGAACGGGCATCCTTCCTAGATCACGAGTGTCCCGATCCGGTTTTGCGGCAACAGTTAGAGGCATTGCTAGTAGCTGATACGGCGAATCAGTCGATCTTAACCATCGTGGAAAGTTTGCCTGAGTCATACTTATTTCGCACAATAGGTCCCCCTCCCGATGATCCAATGGGTCCGGAGGGGTTGCTGAAAAAGATCATCGAAGAAACACTGGGACAACTTCGAGATCGTTCCATCCGCATAATTAATCCCCTAAGTCAATCAATAATAGAAGAGGAATCGCTTGAAAATATAAATTTGAAACCGAACGTACCCCAGAACACAGATAAATGAATTTGAGATAAAACCCACCCCAGAACGGAAACAGGTTGTTCCCCATCTCTGAGGAGAAACCATGACCCCCGAGGAACTTTTGCCATTGGTGTACGATGAGCTGCGTAATTTAGCTTTGGCCAAACTCGCTTCAGAAAATCCCGGACAGACACTCGATGCCACAGCCCTCGTGCACGAGGCTTGGTTGCGTATTGCACAGGCCCCAATTAATTGGAACGATCGCACCCATTTTTTTCGCACTGCCGCGACCGCTATGCGACGCATCTTAGTCGATCGGGCACGGGCCAGAATCGCTGCTAAACGAGATTTGGGTCCAAAAGTCGATCTCCCCGATTTTGTCGCTCCGATACCCGAAAGTAATCTGATTCATTTGAATGAGGTCCTCGAACAATTGGCCGCCGTTAAACCGGAACATGCGAAAGTAGTTGAACTCCGTTTTTTTGCCGGCATGACCATTGAAGAGACTGCGGAAGTTATGGGTATCTCGGTGAATCAGGCCAATCGCATGTGGCGATATTCAAAGGCTTGGCTGAAAGTGAAAATGGATCATTCCAAAACCTAGTTTTTCTTGTCATCCGATTCGGTGATTATTCAGGATTCGTGTTGGGTTACTCAGGATACATGCTGACGACAGTTTTCCATGGAGGCCTCCTCGGCGCATCTCAAGCAAGCAATCTCATTTGAATTGGCTCCCTTTACTTGTTAGGGAGAAATAAATGCGGGGCGTTTGCTTTTTCTCCAACGGATTGAGTATCGGTTCAAGGAATCGGACCGATCAGGGAATATCCCTTCCTGCCCCTTACAACGGTTAGAGGTCCGTGTCTCTGGAAAAGGTAACTTTTTGAACTGACTTCTCAGGGAAAATTGTATAAAAACCTCATGACCACACGATCTTACTTTGCGACTTGCGCCCGAGGATTGGAACCACTTTTAGCCACTGAACTCCGGAATCTTGGGGCAGATCAAGTTCGGGAAGGTCGAGGAGGATGTGAGTTTGTTGGGGATCGGCTTTTGATGTACAAAGCCAATTTGTGGTTACGGACAGCCATTCGAGTATTAGTTCCCATTGCGCAACAGGAAATCCATTCTCCTGAGGAACTTTACGATTGGGTTCGCAGTATCGATTGGCAACAATATATGACCGTCGATCATACCCTTGCGGTGGACTGCAATGTTCGCGATTCTCGCATTACCCATTCTCTGTATGCCTTGCGACGAGTGAAAGATGCGATTTGTGATCAGTTTCGGGATCGTTGTCAGGCTCGCCCCAGTGTTGATCCGGAAACCCCTATGATCGGCCTGAACCTGCACATTGCCCAGAATCAGGCGATTCTCAGTCTCGATACCAGTTGGAATTCCCTTCATAAGCGGGGCTATCGTCCGGCCTTGACCAAGGCACCCCTGAACGAAGCACTTGCGGCAGGGATTTTGTTGCAGTTGGGCTATCGCGGAGAGTGCCCTTTGATCGATCCGATGTGTGGTTCTGGGGTGATTGCGATCGAAGGTGCTTGGATCGCGTTGAATCGTCCCCCAGGCTTGACACGCAAATGGTTCAGTTTTATGGGCTGGCTGGATTTCGATGCTGGGGAATGGGCCGAGATTCGAGAACAAGCCCGCAACCAAGTTCTGAAAAATTTGCCTCACCCCATTTTGGGCTTCGATCTCCGTGCCGATGTGGCCGAGTTTGCTCATGTGAATGCCCGCAATGCAGGGATCGGCCATATGATCCCATTTCGTGCCCAAGCCATCCAGCAGTTTCACCCGCCAGAAGGCCCCCCCGGCCTGATTGTCATCAACCCCCCGTATGGAGAACGCCTCGAAGAACTCGCCGATGTGGCCCAGCTTTATCGAGAGATAGGCCAAGTGTTTCGCGAACGCTGTGCCGGTTGGCGTTGTGCGGTTTTCACCTCTTTAGAATCGCCTTGGCAGGAATTTCGGCTGCCCATCCATGCAAAATATCCTTTGTGGAATGGTAAAATTCCTTGTCAGTTATTAGAATTCCGTCCAGAGTGAGAGCAAAAACGAATCCGATCATTTGTCGAGATTCGATAAGATTCGATTCGATAAGACAAAAAACGAGTTCGAGCGCTTGTCCGGATACGATTAAGAATGAATGGGAAATTCTGCTCACGAGAATTTCTTTAAGGTGAGTCTATTCCTGTGTGTCAGTTTTAGGAGACGTTCCTAAAATATTTTGAGTTTGTCATTTAACATTTGCCCGCGCCAAGGATTCCGCATGGAAATTTCGACGGCTGAGTTGACCCCCATTCGTGAACTATACGGGAAAGGGCTTTACCTACAAGCCTATGAACAGGCCCAAAAATTTGGCCCCCTTCGGGAATGGAGCAATACCCCCGCGAGATTGCTCGGAGGACGGTTAGCGATCCAACTTGGGGGAACCAAACTGGGTCGCTGGTTGCATCTGAAGGCCTATCGGAATACCCCCACACATCCGGAAGCAACGTACTACCACGCTCGTTTCAAATTAGAACGATTTGGCCCGTGGAGTTGCTGGCGATTTATGCGTTCCATTCCCGATGCCGATTGGAACGATGCGGCCCCAGAAGTTCGAGCCGACTGGTATGGGCTTCACGCATTTGTGTGTGGTCGCTTGCGTGATTTCGATCGAGCAGAACGTTGGTTGGCTCGGGCCGAAAGCATTACCCACGATCGCGCTTGGATTGCCGTGGAACGGGCCGCCGTTTACGAGTTTGCCGAACGCTGGGAAGATGCCCTCGCCGCAGCGCGAAAATCCTTGGAGTTAGTGCCCGATTTTCGCCCCGGCGTTCAAGCCGAAGCCCACATTCTCCAGATGCTCGGACGGGATCGAGAAGCCCTAGAAAGGCTCGAGGCGGCCGCTTCTCGAATTCAATCGGGGATTGTGGTGGTTCAATTAGCCGCTATGCAAATGGAGCGTCGCTTCTACCACGATGCCCAAAAAAGCTATCAGCGTTATCGGGAACTCTCTCCTTTATTGGAGAAGGATACTCTCGAATGGTTGGCCGCCCGCGAAGCCGATGTCAGCTATTTCTTGGGCGATCTTTCGGGCGCCATCCCGCATGCCGAAAAAGCCTCGGACGATTTTTACAAAGAGTTTGCTCAACGATTAAGCCAAACCTCTGCCCAAAGTCCCACCACGATCCGGCACGATTTAGAAGGCCCCCTTGCATTTCAAGAAGGGCCACGCACCACCACTTCCGCACTGGAATCGTTAGCCAAATTCTGGGGAATGCCTACCCCCACGCTCGCGGACCTGACGATTTTTCCTACCGATGGAGTCCCCGATTACCGCGAACGATTATGGGCCGAAAACAACGGCTACGTTTGCAAAGAATTCGTTATGACCCCAGAAACGGCCTTTGCCTTAATCGAACGAAAACTCCCGTTTCTGTTCACCATGGTCGATGCGAATTATACCTATTCGCAACTCGTCATCGGCTGTGATCGCCTACGAAATACTTTGTGGCTGATCGATCCTAGCGGGGGTCGCTCCAACGAAGCCCCGTTACGGGTTATTGCCGAACGCTATGGGAATGTGGGACCCCGTGCCTTGTTGATTGTTCCCCCCGAACAAGCTCATTTACTCGAAGGAATCGATTTCCCCAGCGCCACACAGTACGATGAACTGCACAAAATTCAAACGGCCCTTCAGCAACATCAACGCCCCTTGGCCATCGAGGCCGAGAACCGCTTGAAGGAACATTATCCGCAGGATCGGATCACTCGTTTAGCTCGCTTGGTCATCGCTCGATACGACAGCAATGCCGTATTAATCAAGGAAGCCCTGAATTCCCTTTTAGAACACCAACCCGATGATGTGAATTATCTCTTAAGCAAAGCGAGCATCCTGCGAGAATTGAATCATCGGGAAGAACGTCGCGCTTTAGCAGAACGAGAAATTAGCAAGTATCAATTTGAGCCGATATTTGCCCAACATTTTGCCCAGACGATCAGCAATGACCCGACCCGCTTGAGTGAAGGCATCCAAGCGATGCTCAAAGGGGTCCGCTTCCGCAGTCATGCTGCCGTGGGATATTACACGCTCGGCAACTTGCTTTGGGAAGATCGAAACTATCAAGAGGCCATCGATGCGCATCGCTTTGCTGCCTGTTTAGAAGATCGGGACGAAACCTTTGCCGAAGCCTATTTCCGTGCTGCCCGTGCGACCAAACAAACCAACGAAGCCATGCGGTTTCTCGAAGCCCGGTATCAAAGAACCAAAGGAAAATTCGCTGCCCCTGCCCGTGCTTTGTTCTACTCACTTTCCGAACAAGATCGCACTGAGGAAGCCTTCAAAATCCTTGAAGAGGTCTATGCCACGACTCCGGAACCGGCCAATCGTTCCGAAGTCGGTGAGGTGATTCTGTTCCATGCCGAGATGAAAACCAATTACGAATCGCCGACCGAAGGTTTTGAAATTCTAGAGAAAGCCAAAGAGTTCGCCTCGCGAGGGCAATGGCTTCGCTCGGCAGCGAGGGTCTCTTTGATCGCAGGGGAACTCGCTCAAGCCAAAAAATACTGGGAGGAGCTTCTCACGATCGAACCGCTTGCGGTGGATGTGCATCGTAATTTAGCTCGGGCCTACAGCGATATCGAAGGACGTGAAGCCGCTGTTCGCTGGGTCCGTGAAATGGGAGACCGCTTCCCGAATTTCCACCCCTTGCAGCAGTTTCATGCCGAATTGTTACGCAGTGAACCCATCCTGCCCGGAGAACCCCCTTGCTCCGAACCGGTCGTGCTCCGGATGATTCAGAATGCCCCGAACGATGCTTGGGCGCACAGAGAATATGCCCTGAGCTTGGCCGCGGTGAACCGCATCGAAGAGGGACTCGAACATGTCGAGATCGCCAAACGAATTGAACCGTTTAGCCCATCGAATTACTACACCTTGGGACATTTGTATCATCGGGCCGATCGTTACGAGGACGCCCGAGATACTTACCAAGAGGCGATTCGTCAATCGGTAGATAACGATGTGGCGATCGTCGAATTGTTCAACATTGCCCGTGATAAAGAAGAGCGGAAAGAGGCGATCGAATTCATTGCAGACGAGTTCCGTCGGCAAAAATTCTTCGGCGATGGGCTTCTCACGTTCAAAGAACAATGCAATCAACATCCCGATGTGATCGAACCCGAAGACCTCATGCCCATCATTCAAGAGATTTTCGACGACCATCAAGAGATTTGGCAGGCTTGGTCGGTTCTGGTTCAACAACTGATGGCGGTGGAACGATACGACGAAGCCCGAGAAATGGCCAAAGAAGCCACCGAACGATTCCCCTTGGTATCGCGTGTCTGGCTTGATCTTGCCGAAGTGCTCAATCGTCGTGAAGATCGAGAAGGGCAAATTCAAGCACTCCGAGAGACGCTGAAAGTGGCGCCCGGTTGGAGCTATGCCGCTCGGGAATTAGCGATCGCGTTGGCAATGAACGATCAGAAAGCCGAAGCGATTGTTGTTTTAGAACAAGCGATTGCTCGAGCGCCGCTGGACCCCATGAACCATGCCGAGTTAGCTGAGCATCTTTGGAAAAATGGCGAAGCCGACGCCGCCTTGGATCGGTTACGGGTCGCCCTGATGCTTGACCCCGGATTTGACTGGGCTTGGCGACACCTCAGCATGTGGGCCGAAACCTCGGATCAACCCGAACGAGCCGTGGAAGTCGCGCGGGCCGTGACGCGAAACCGTCCCGGCGATCCCCGTGCTTGGGTAGCTCTCTCTCGGTTCCTGAATCGAGTCGAATACGCCGAAGAGGCGATTGAAGCACTCGATAAGGCGATTCAACTAAATCCTCGTAATGTGGAAGCCTACGATCTCAAAGCGGAACGCTTGACAGAATTGGGACGATTCGACGAAGCCAAAGAATCCGCAAATCCCCCTATTTTTGCCGATGATCCGCCGCTCCTTTTACAGGGGCGCTCCGCTTGGATCGAAGCCCGTCGCGGCAATCTTGCTCAAGCCTGTCGGGAAATGCAAGCTCTGGTGAACTTGGAACCCACCTACTTTTGGGGCTGGCAACAATTAGCGGAATGGTACAACGAATCGAATCGCCCCGTCGAGTATCTCGAAGCGGCAGAAAAATTAGTAGGCCTGCGTCCCGACAACCCCTATGCCCTAGCCACACGCGGTGATGCCCGATTGCAGAACGATGATCGGGAACGAGCCAAGATCGATCTTCAAGAAGCTCTTAATATCGATCCCAGCTATAGCTATCCCGGCTTGGTTCTTTTTGATGCGCACCTTCAGGACCAAGAATTTGCTCAAGCTCGTTCGGTGCTGATTCGACTTGAAGAAAGTGTGAACGAACAAGGCCGACCGTTCATCTTGGCACGTTACGCCCAGCTCGCTGCCAAGAGCAACGATTTTGAAGCGGCCGCGAACTACCTTCGCGAGGTATTTTTATTCCTGTCGGATCGGACTTGGCCGATCAAAGCCAGCTACGATGCCATGGTCGAAGCCGGCTGGCGCCAACAAGCCGATACGATCCTCCAAGAGGTGTTAGAAAAAGCCGACTCGTTCCATCCTTGGGTTCTTATCGCTTGGTTAGAAAGCCAAGCCGGCGAAACCGCTCCACCCGAAACGACTTTGCGTATCCTCGAACGGGTCAATCGGATTCACCCGCGGAACGCCCAAGGGTTCGATGTCCTTGCCGAGATGCTGACCAAACTAGGCCGTTACGAAGAAGCCAAAAATGCCTGTAACCCCCCTGCCTTTGCGGGCAATCCCCCTCTGATTCTCAAAGGTCGGGCTGCGTGGGTGTTTTCTCAAGAAGGGGATCGAGAAACAGCCATCAAGAAAATGCAAGAGGTTCTGGCCGAGGACCCAGATTATTATTGGGGCTGGCAACAACTCGCAGGCTGGCTTGATGAGGCCGGCCGTTACTCGGAATATCTCGAGGCAGCCGAAAATCTTGTGCGTATCGGGAAAGGGGAACCCCCCGCTTATGGTTTCCGCGCCGAGGCCAAACTCCGTCTGGGAGATCATCGGGGTGCCAAAGCCGATTTCCAAACCGCCTACGACCTCGATCCCCGTTATGCCTTTGCGGGATTGCACCTGATCGATGAACAATTGGCAGATGGCGAAATCGATGCCGCCACCCGCACATTAGTGAAACTCGAAGAGCACGTCGGGGGGCCTTACGTCCAATTACGGGCGATTCGTTTGGCCATTCGGAAGAAAGATTTGAATACCGCCATCGAGCAATTTCGCTCCCTTGCCTCGGACCCGAACTACCCGCCCATCTTAGTGGCCCGTGCAGCGGAAGCCCTTTCCGAAGCAGGCCTAGCCGCAGAAACCAATCGTGTTTTGCTCGAACTCATCAAAGCCGATGAAAATGCTACCCACTTACCACGACTTTGGGTCGAGCGGCTCAGTGCGAATCAGGATTTCTCCTTCGCGCTCCGCATCCCTGAGCTTAAGGGACCTGTCCGACGCGAAACCATTTTAGCTTCGGTCGATGCCTTTACCTCGGCAAAGGAACGTCGCGGTTTGCATCAGTTGATTCAAGACTACGGGGAAGAACTCCGCTCTGATAATCGCTCTTGGTGCCAAGTGACCGAAGCCCTCGTTCAACTGGGCGACTACCAACTCGCGGAAACTTGGAGTGCCGATTGGCAAAATCGAGAGACGACCGAATCCAGCGATCTGCGAGCCGCCGTGGTAGCTCGGCGGAATACCGGTCATATCGAGCAAGCGAAACAAATCGTTCAAAAGGTTGTCGAAGAGTCCGAAAGTGATAACGATCTTCAGTTTGAAGATTTTCTCGTCTGGGCTGCCTTTGAAACGATCCTTGAAGGAAATGTGGAAAAAACTGAAGAGTACCTCGACCTACTCGATGATGCCGATATGCTGGAAGGAAATTTGCCCCTTCTGTTAGAAATGACAGAAGCCTTGTTGCAAATTCAAAAACAAGGCAAAGCGGCCGTGGAACAGGCTCGTCAATCTGTGGTCCAAGCCTTCCAAGAGTCTGATCTGGAAAAAGCAGACCCCGATCTGATTGATAGCTACACCCGTTGGGAACAACGTATCGCCAAACTAACAGGGGGATTCGGTGCCAAAATCGCCTCTCTCTTCAAGAGAAAACCGAAACTGCCCAAACTGGGTGAGGGGTAACCCTCATCGCTTAAACCATAACCGATCTCCGGCTTTTAATTTGATCCTGACTGACGTAATCACCCCCTCCCCTCAGACGATCGGCTCGGTTTGGTACAGCGGAGGTGAGGAGGGATCGGGATAATCGTTCGCTCGTTTCCCTTACTCAAACATGTATCGGACCTCTTTGAGCCGTCCCCTTTTCGCGTGTTGAGCAATCGCGGAAATTTGAACCAATTCCGTTATTATCCGACTCATTTCATATCAATAAGATGTTCAAGTGAGACAAGAATCGTAATAAGAATTACCGGATATGGTTAGATTAACGATTATTCTATCTTTACTGACAGCATAAGACAGCCGGAATGTACCGATTCGACTTGCGAGAATTGATAACCCTAGTAAGATTGGCAAAACGGATACGATTCGTTTGATGGGAAAAGATCAGAAGTTTGTATCGATTGAATCGAGTAATTTGCAATGGAATCGATAAAAACCTGATCGTCAAAGGCTTGACAATTCCTAGATGGCAAAATGAAAAGGATTCCTCTTTTGAGTGCATGATAAAAGCGAGAAGAAAGCTCAAAATGAGAAGATAATAACGATTATTTGTCACAAACTAAGAAAAAAAATTTCACGGGCAACCAAAGCGACTTGACCTTGGTTGCAATAATGGCGCGTTACCCCAAGACCTCTAGGGGTCCGAGGGCGGGTAACGTGAAAGAAATGGGGGAAGCTAAGCACTATGAAATCTGCACCAAACCCAGCACTGCGAAAATTCTTAATCGTAGTCGCATCGCTGGTGTGCGTAGCCTATTTGGCTTACCGCGCTTTGTACACCTTTAACTTATCAAGCAACTATGCAATCTTTGCCAGCGTATTTTTGTATGTGGGCGAGTTGTTTGGTATCGTCAATTTGTTGCTGTATTTCCTTCAGGTCTGGGAGGTTTCTGAACCGCCAGCTCAACCGGTGCTTGAAGGTCGAACGGTCGATGTCCTAGTACCGACTTATAACGAAGATGTTTCGATCCTGCGTGCCACTCTCGAAGCCTGTGTGCGCATGGATTATCCTCACAAGACCTATGTGCTAGATGATACAAGCCGACCCGAGGTAGAGGCCTTGGCGAAAGAACTCGGGGTTATTTACTTCACCCGATCGAATAACGCTGCTGCCAAAGCAGGGAACTTGAATGCCGCCTTGGAGCGAACGAACGGTGAGTTCGTCGTGATTTTAGATGCGGACCATGTTCCGGAACCCCATTTTATTACTCGCACCATCGGCTATTTCCGTGATGAAAAAGTGGGGTACGTTCAAACGCCCCATGCTTTTTATAACTTCGATTCGTTCCAAGCACGATTGGATCACAAGGCCCGAAAATACTGGGAAGAGGGACACCTGTTCTACTATGTGATTCAACCGGGCCGGAATTACTGGAACGTGCCGATTTTTGCCGGTTCCGCAGCGATTTTCCGCCGCAAGGCCTTACAATCAGTGGGGAACATCGCGACCGAAACGGTGACGGAAGATTTGCACACTGGTCTTCGGATTCATATGCGCGGCTGGCGCTCCATTGCGATCACCGAACGACTCGTCGCGGGTCAAGCGGCTCCCGATATTGCTACCTTCCACTCGCAACGGCTCCGCTGGGGGACGGGTAACCTGACCATCTTCAAACACGATAACCCCCTTTTCGTTCCCGGTTTAACCTTGGCTCAACGGCTCTGTTATGTAGGCTCGATGATTCACTGGGCCAGCGGGTTGTTCAAACTGGCGATTTATCTGACCCCTATTCTCATGTTGTTCACGGGGGTTCCGCCTGTTAAAGAATTCACTTGGGATTTAGCGATCATCACCATCACTTACCTTGTGGTGTCGATCTTTACCATGAAGTTTGTCTCCAACGGGTACGGCTCGATCATCAATTCCGAGTTGTTCTCGATGGTCAATTTCTGGACCCAAATTAAAGCCACCTTCCGCTTCTTGTTCACTCGGGCTGGTGAACGGGGCTTTAATGTGACCGACAAAGGAAAACAGGCCGTCTTGGCTCAACAGAAACGATCGGTCTGGCCCTACATTCGTCCCCAAACTTATTTGATTATTCTCTCGGTACTGGCCTTGTTCTGGGGCTGGGGGAAACTCTCGTTCAGCAGCAATGCTGTTCTCACCAAGTTCCCCAACATGGGTAAGATCGTTATTCCCGTGGTCGATTTCCCAATTGGGCAATATATCGAAGCGGGCTTGAAGAAAATTCCACCGAATGTTCCCTTGGGCTTCGGTATCTCCGACGACTATTTCAAACCAGTCGTTCCGACGATCTGGGTACTGATTCACTTCTGGCTCGCTTACAAAGTGACCCAAAGGGCCTTCTGGCCGGCCGATAAACGGTTGGTCACACGACATGTGATTAACGTGCCCGTGGAATACGAACCTGCTAATAGTACCGGTGGAACGATCCGCTACGGAGTCACGGCCGACCTGAACGATACGGGGATGGCATTGGTCGCTTACGAACGCTTCGCGGTGGGAGATGTGCTTCGTTTCACGATTCGCGGAGCTGGCGAGGTGATCCGTTGTAAAGGTGAAGTCCGCTCGGTCGTAGACCTAACCCGAGGGGCTCAATCCGAAGGGTTCCGCTACGGTATTCTCTTCACCAATCTGACTCCTCCCCAGATCGATGCTTTGAATCGAATTTGCTTGCACTTTGCTATTCCGCGAATGTATCAAGAATTCGAGCGGGGACGTCAAGGGGCCTTTTCATCCTTCCGCTTGGGAAGACAAAAACGGCTTACACCACGAAATCCCTACCATGTGCCGTTTATTGTGAATAGTGGCACGACCGAGGATACCGCCCAATTCACCACCACCGAAGATATTTCCCGAACGGCCACCGCTGCTTTGTTGGATACGCAAATTCCCAAAGGAACCACCGTGGGTTACCTAATGGCAACCCCCATGGGAGAATTGCGTGGAGCGGCCAAAGTCACCAACGTGACCAAGGAAACCTATGGTGGAAAAGATTACTACCGAACGGTTTTTGAGTTTGGTGAATTTGAAGGTCAAGGTCGCGGGATGCTCAACACCTTAGCGAATCCGGCAGCATCCCGATCGTTGGAGTCGGCCTTACGTCCCGACCGGAAACCGATCACCGTTCGGATGGCAGGCCCCACTCTCGTGGCCATCCTGATTGCCATTCCTTTAATTGCCGCGTTGTTGTACATCTTCCGTGCGGTTCACACCGATGATTTCAAACTCCGCCAGATGGCCGAGAAGGATAAATCGATCCCTGTGACCACCCTCGAAGAAAACGATTACAACCGGATTTTCACTCGAACGAAAGAAGACATTGAAAGAGGAGGCTACCCGAGCAACGACCGCTTGGTGTTGTTGATGCGGGCCTCGGATAAATTCCTTGGTAAGAGCAAGGAACTCGATGCCGAAATTCGAGAGCGGAAACTCTTCTTGGCAAGCGAGTTGGGCAAACGCGATACCAGTAACCCCGACCTACAAATTCCGGTCGGTTACGCTCTCGCGGAAGCCGGTCAATATGACGAAGCCGAAAAAGTGCTGACTCGGTTACTCAATCGCACCAACTTAACCTTCGATCAACAAAATCAAGCAAAAATCGCCTTGGCCCGCGTCTATGTGAAGTCCAAGAACGATCGTAGTAAACTCGAAAAGGCCACCGAGCTGTACGAGGAGCTTTACAAGATCAACCCGAATATGAAGCTCCCCAATGAAGAAACAGAATTGTGGCGTGAATATAGCGGGGTGGCCATTGCCAGTGGGAAGTTCGATCAGGCGATTAAGGTTTTGGATTTAGCGCCTCCCAGTGCCGATCGCAACAAACAATTGGTGGCCGCTCACATTCTGCGTGCCCAAGAATTGAAGCTCAATCCCGAAACGAAAGCACAGGCAGCGGACCAATATCGTTTCGCTGGTGAGGTTATCAATCGTTGGATTGGTGATGCCCAAATTGCCAACGACGAAAAACAAGTCCGCGAAGCCAAAGCGATGAAAGCCGATTTGGAAATGGCACAAGATAGCTGGTCGGCCGCTCAAAATACCCTGAACGAAATTATTCGTTCCACAGGGGGAGATGAACGGACAATCGATCCGGCGATCCGTTTGAGACTCGCTCAAACTCGCTTAGGTTCCAAGATCGACTTTGCGGAATCGGCCACGGCCTTTATGGACTTGGCGAAACTCGCCGCGAATAGTAAGACCGAAGAAGGTCGAAAACAAGAAATGGAAGCGATTCTGGGCTTCATTGATTCGGCGGTTCAGGCACCTCCGGGCCAATTGACCGAACAACATCGTTTGTTCACCACCACTTTGGCCACCGAGCTGAACAAGGCAGAAGATAAGCCTATCAAGAAACTGTTCGATAAACCCGAGTATGTGGCACGGCTTGCTGTGATTTGGAATCGCTTCGCTACCAAAGATGAAGAACGCGACCAGATCGCTGCCCTGTTGGAGAAAGCTCGGAATAGTCCGAACAACAAAGAAACTTGGATCAAGAATCAACTCGCTTGGGTGTACCTGAGCATGAAAGGACGCGAAGCTCGGGCTGCAGAAATCATTGGCGAAACCAACGACTATCGTGGGAAGCTCATCCTAGTTTCTGCTGCCATGAATCGAAAGGATTGGGATAAAGCCCTCACCGAGTTGTCCAGCATCCTCAATAACTATCCGGTGGGCAGGGAAGTTCCTTCCGAAAAGCCCAACGAGATGACCAAAATCACTGTGGAAGATCGTCGGAATTTGGAATTGCTGTATGCTCGGACTCAAGGTTGGGCGGGTCGTTGGGATCGGGCACAAAGCTCCTTCGCGGACTTGGAATTGAAGTATCCCAACGATCCGGAAATTCCGGCCGCCCATGCGGAAATGCTCCAATCGTTGGCTTTTAACACAACCGATAAGACCATCCGAGCCGAAGCCTACAAACGAGCTGCCGAGAAATACCATTCCGTGTTACTTAAGGGGAATCACTCGCCCGCACCGGCGGCTAACATCCGACCCGAAGAGCGACCCATCAACACCCGTGAGAATATGGAACAAGGTTTCATTAACTCGGCCGCAGAAGCCAGCGAGGTGACTCCCGCTCAACGCCGGACGGCGATCTTGATTGGGGAACGACTCATGGCCAGCTCGAACCCGAATGTTGAACTGTTGACACGAACCGCTTGGGTCATTTCCAAACGGCCCAAAGGTCAAACCTTGGAGCAAGGGGATTTTGAACGTGCGAAAGCATTCCTTGATAAAGCGGCCTCGTTGAGTACCAAACCCGAACAACGCAAAGAAATCGCTAATATCCGAGCCACTATCGGAGATTATGAAGGGGCCATTGCACTAATCCGAGATAGTGCCGTTACCATCGAAGAAAAGTTAAACCTTGCTGAACTCTATGTGGCTGCCAGTAACTGGAACTTAGCGACCCAAGCCTATGCCGAAATTGCTCGTGACCCCGCGGCCACCCCTGCCCAGAAAGCCTTGGCCGAAGATAAAGAGGCCTACATCCTCGCTTGGAGAGGAGATCATGCCGAAGCCATCAAGAAATTCGATGCCCTTATCAAAGCAGGTGGACCGAAGAAACTCGAATACGAAATCTTCAAAGCTGAAGTGACCCTTTGGGCCAAAGATTTCCTCGGTTCTTACAAACAATTCGAGACCCTGTATCGAGATAATCCCAACGATCGCAGGATCATGGCAGGGTTCGCTCGGGCTGCGGCTCTTCTGCCGGTCGGAGATGAACTGCGACGTGAAGCCAATGTCCCCTTGCCGGAAGAAGGGGCCCGTCTGATCCGTCAACTGTCCGAAAAAGCTCTGACCGAGAAGAACGATGTACTGCTCCTCACTCGACTGGCAGAAGCCCAAGCCAAGAAAGTGGGCGACGAAACTCGGGCCAAAGAATTAGCGAACGCCGCCTACGACCTGATTCAGAAAGGGAACCTCGGGCCTGACGAGTTCCAAAATGCTCTTGCCCGTAAAGAGCTGGCTAATGTTCTCGCTCTCAAGGGAATCGAAGAATATCGCAAGGCCGATAAGCTCTATCAAGATGCCGGTATCCGTAAAGAAGATCGCCGAGCTTATGCCACGATTGCTGCTCAGGCCGAGAACTTCGAGGCCGCCCGCAGTCAAGCGACTCGGCACTTGATGGATTCGATGGGAACTCCTTTTGAGAAAGAAGCCCGACGTTTATTGGCTCAGGTGCTGACTTGGAAGGGAGACTACATCGAAGCGCTAGCCTTGTACGAGCAAATGACCAAGAACGAAACTCCGAAAAAAGAAAACCGCGATATCCGCGTGGAACTGGCCGATGTGCTGCGATTCTCGATGAACTACAGTGAAGCGATTGTGAAATACGCTTTGCTTCTGAACGAAGAATTCGAGCAAAAGCAATTGTGGATTGGCTTTGTCGATTCTGCTAGCTCGGCTTTGCGGATCAACAAAGAACAGGCCGATTTGCTTATCAAAGTTCACGACCGCTACGCTCCCGAAATCCAAGACCCCCGACGGATGAGCCGCTTGGCATGGGTCATGATTCGGATTGGTCAAGCCTCGAAGGCCTACGCCTTGTTGGAACGTGCTACAGAAGCGAATCCGCAACAACCTGCCGTTCGCAAAGAACTCGCAGGGGTGCTTGCCGCTGCAGGACGAAACAACGATGCTATTGAAATGCTGTTAGAGGAAAACACCTACAAGACGCTCGACATCAAAGAAATCCTTGAACTGACCAACTTGCTCAGTGCCGAGGATCGACTGGATGAAGCGGAAAAACGTCTGGCGGCCGTGACCAACGATCGCAGCGATAAAGATGTTCGCGTCCGTTTGGCTACGCTGATGCTTTGGAACAAGAAGTATGCCGAAGCTCGGGCAGCCTTCACGAAACTGCAACGGGAATTCCCAGACGACGAAATGATTCCGCTCCGCATTGCTCAAACTTACCTTTGGGCACGCGATTACCCCAATGCGATCACCCGATACACCGATATTCTGAAGAAGAACCCCGCTCGCATCGATGAACCTGAAGTTTGGAAAGGCTTCCTCGATTCCGCTTCCGGTGTGGCTGGGGAATCTTTACGGGATATGCCCCGACGCGATTTGGGACCGGTCTTTGATAAAGTGCAAATCGAGTTGATTCGCAAAGCCTTTGATTCGGTCAATCGAGTTAAATTCGCAACCGAATCTGCTAACGAGCAACTCTTGCAGGAGATCAAAAAGGTTGCCCTCGGGGATGATCCTCGCAGCAAGGAACGAATTGCTAAAGTGGAACGGGAAAATGCAAAACGCATCACCGATCTGGCCAAAACAACGGGTCGAATGGGCTTGTTACTCGGACTGCTCGGGGATCGTGAAAAAGCCAGCCAATCGTTTGGAGTGGCCCTGCGGATGGCGGAACGAGACCGTGAAGTTTGGTTGCTCTACGCTCAAGCCATGTCTGCCGTGGGTGACGATCGAACTGCCAAACAGATTTACGATTGGTTGCTCGCCGGTGGGGCCGCACAAGGAGGCAAAGAAACCCTTCCGCCTCCGTCCCGCCCCGAGCGATAAGCTTCCACGAGCATCTGAACCCGCATTTTGAATGAGATTCTTTTCTTGATGAAACAATGTACCGTTCTTGAAAAAAGCTCACTCCTCATCGGGTGAGCTTTTTCCATTTTTACGATCGTTCCCATGATCGCCTCACTACCGGTGCAACAGAGACTCAGGCGGCCTGCGGTTTGCAGGAATCGTTTATAAAAATCATCCGCAGGAATCAAACGTGTTTCTTCAAATTAAAGCGGTAACACAATGGGCGATTTCAAGAAAATGGAAGAAGAGTAGAAAGGAATAGGGATGTCTATGCGTTGGCCTTTTTGAAGTATTCTTTCGAGCCGGCCACATCGGGTTTGATCGAAAGGTCCCCTTTCTTCCAGTTCGCGGGGCAGACTTCCCCATGTGTTTCAAAGAATTGCAGCGCATCAATCAATCGCAAGGCCTCATCGATATTTCGGCCCAGCGGTAAATCGTTGATGGTGATATGTCGCAAAATTCCTTCTTTGTCGATTAAGAAGGTTCCACGAAGGGCCACACCTCCTTCGAGTAACACGCCGTAGTTCGCTGAGATCGATTTGGTAATGTCGGCAATCAGAGGATATTTCAGTTGGCCCAAGCCCCCTTCGCTGCGGGGGGTGCGAATCCAAGCGAGGTGGCTGAATTGGCTATCGACCGAAACACCCAGCACTTCGGCCCCGCGTTTGTGGAACTCTTCTATTTTATCCGAAAAGGCAATGATTTCCGTGGGACAAACAAAGGTAAAATCTAACGGATAAAAGAATAAGACAACGTACTTGCCACGATAGTTAGATAGGCTTACCTGCTCGAACTTTTCGTTAATCACAGCGGTTGCGGTAAAATCAGGTGCTGGCTTCGTCACAAAAGCAGCCATACTTCAATACTCCTTGAATAGTTAATGAATAGTTTATAGGTTGGTTGAACCGGTGTTGTCAACCGGTGTTAGATGTTCAGAGTATGAATTCGTACCAACAGATTCAAAAGTTTTACTTGAACCTTTTGCGGTTTTGGGTTTTGGCTATTCCGAATGAACAGCGTGGCAACAGTGCTGAGAGAAGGAACCTTTTTGGGGGCTAATTCGTGGGACTCGGGACCAATTCGGGAAACGGATCATCCGCGAGGATTTGGGAAAGGGACCATCCGCGAGGAGTGGTCTCGATCAAAATGATGGAGTACTTTGCCAGTCGGTAGGCCATTAGAGAATGTATCGGGATAAATCTTCTTTTTGAAGAACATCGCTCAGCCGACGATTCACGTAAGCCGCGTTGATTACGATTTTTTTCTCGGGGATATCGGGCGCCTCGAAGCTCACCTCTTCTACAACCCGTTCCATAACCGTATGCAAGCGACGCGCGCCGATATTCTGTGTGGATTTATTGACCTGACAGGCAATATCGGCCAAGGCATCGATCCCATCGGATGAAAACTCAATCGTGATTCCTTCGGTGGCCAGCAATTGAGCATATTGTTTGGTGATGGCGTGCTTGGGTTCCGTGAGAATTCGCAGAAAATCCTCGCGGGTCAGGTCATTGAGTTCCACTCGAATCGGGAATCGTCCTTGCAATTCGGGCATGAGGTCGGCAGGTTTGGAAACGTGAAAGGCCCCCGCAGCGATGAACAGAATATGGTCGGTTTTCACCGGCCCATATTTGGTATTGACGGTGGTTCCT
The DNA here is from genome assembly GCA_026419115.1 of Gemmataceae bacterium. GTDB lineage: Bacteria > Planctomycetota > Planctomycetia > Gemmatales > Gemmataceae > SKW135. Next base: position 13,575 of record JAOAAA010000003.1, on the reverse strand, counting down.
TCCACCACAGGGAGTAGGTCTCGTTGCACTCCTTGACGGGAAATATCTGGTCCGACCGATGAGTGGGGACCGCATACCTTGTCGATTTCATCAATGAAGATAATGCCATGATTTTCGGCTAAATTCACCGCCTGTTCGGCTAATTCGGCTCGATCGATTAGGGCCTCGGTTTCTTGCTCCAGAAGGATTTTACGGGCTTCGGCTACGGTTAGGGTGCGTGTTTGGGGTTGTCGGGGGATGATCTTTTCAAACATATTTTGAAAATCGACATCCATGGCTTCCATGCCCATATTTGAGAAAATTTGGACCGGCACCGTTTTAGGATCGGTGGTCATCTCGACAGGTTTTTCTTCGAGTTCACCGGCTTCGAGCATGGCCTTAAATTTCTCGCGTGTTTTTTGGCGTTTGGCGGTTTCTTCGGCTTCAATTTCGGGAGACCAAGGCCCCTTCGGGGTAGGAAGCAAAAGGTCCAGAAGTTTTTCGTTGACCCGTTCTTGAGCTTTTTGGGCAACCGCTTCTTTTTGAGATTGTTTAACCAGACCGACACTGGCTTCCACCAGATCGCGAATCATGCTTTCGACATCGCGACCATGATAACCGACCTCGGTATATTTGGTAGCTTCGACTTTGATAAACGGTGCCCCGACCAGTTTGGCCAACCGGCGGGCGATTTCCGTTTTGCCCACCCCTGTGGGACCAATCATGATGATGTTTTTGGGGGTCACATCGCTACGAATTTCATCGGGTAATTGTTGGCGACGCCAGCGATTTCGGATCGCAACGGCCACGGCCCTTTTGGCAGCCGCTTGCCCCACAATATATTTATCCAACTCGGCGACAATTTGGCGGGGCGTGAGATTTTCTATCTCGAAGCGGGCCGGTTGATTCGGCTTATTTGTATCTGGCATAATTTCACCCGTAACTTTTATCTGTTAAACTTCGGTAACGGTGATGGATTTATTTGTGTAGATACAAATCTCACCGGCAATCTCCAACGACTTGCGAACAATACTGGCAGCATCCAATGGGGAATGTTGCACCAAGGCCCGAGCGGCCGATAACGCATACGGACCTCCCGAACCAATAGCCAAAACTCCATCGGCCGGTTGAATCACATCGCCCGTTCCACTCACCAGTAAGAGATGATCCTTATCGAGGGCAATCATCATGGCTTCAAGGCGTCGCAAAGCCCGATCGGTTCGCCATTCTTTGGCTAATTCAGTGGCGGCCTTGGGGATTGAACCTTGATAATCACGCAATTTGGCCTCGAACCGTTCGAGCAGCGCAAAGGCATCGGCTGCCGAACCGGCAAAGCCGACGGCAACTCGACCATCGTATAATTTGCGAATTTTCTGGGCATCGTTCTTCATGACGATTTGTCCCAGTGTGACTTGACCATCGCCACCAATGGCCGCTCGACCTTGATGGCGAACTGCGAGGATCGTCGTGGAGCGTATTTTCATGGGTGTTTCTCAGTATCTGAGACATTTTACCCATCGGGGCGAGTGAGACCAACCCGTTCCGTCTTTTTTCAGGGAATATGCATACGGAAGCATTTGGCTCCATCACTGTCACGCAATGGGAAGTTGAATCGATGGGGAAGTTTACAGGTTCGATTCCGAAACTTTTTCCTCTGCCTTTTTCTTGGCATGGTGGAACGTTTCCGGCTCGGCGAGGATAAGCAAAGTGTCGCCGGCTTCTAAGCGAGTCGAACCTTTAGGTTGAACGAATTCCTGATCGCGAGCGATCATCAAAATCAATAACCCCGAGGGCAAATTCAAATCGATGACGGTTTGCCCTGCCCAAATGGAATCGATCGGAATAGTCAATTCCTTCAACTCGCTCCTTAAACCCTCTACGGGATTGAACTGAAGCGGATAAGTTCGACGCACAGGGGGGGGGGCATCAACCCCCAGCCATCGGGCGATGATCGGCACCGTGGCTCCTTGAGCTAACACGGAGAGTAGTACCACAAAGAAGACGATATTAAAAATTTCGTCGGCTCGTTGGATACCGGCTAACTTGGGGTAAGTGGCCAGCACAATAGGCACGGACCCACGCAACCCTACCCAAGAAACAAAGGCTATCTCTCGCAGGTTCAGTTTTGTGGGGAGTAAGCAAATAAAAACGGCAAAAGGTCGGGCCACGAACATCAAAACAACGGCGATTAATAATCCAACCCCAACGATAGAAACCAAACGGGAAGGAAATACCAAAAGCCCTAGGGTTAAAAACATAGCGATTTGCATTAACCAAGCCATCCCCTCGTGAAACAGCAGTAAGGTACGGCGGCGGATCAACGGGCGATTGCCAATGACGATTCCCGCAATGTACACCGCCAAAAAACCATTTCCTCCGAGAACATAAGCAAGGCCGTAAGTCAAAATCGCAATCGAGAAAATCAGAACTGCATACAGCCCTTCATACCCTAGCCCGATGCGATTCACCAAAAACACGCCGAACCGGCCACTGAAATATCCCATGGCGGCCCCTAGGGGCATTTGCACCAAAAAACCCAATACCAAATATCCGATCGACACCGAAGGGAGTGTGATGAATTGAAGCAAAGTCACGGTAAGAAACACAGCCATCGGATCGTTACTTCCCGATTCTAATTCGAGAAGGGGTCGCAATTGCCCTTTAAGATTCACCCCTTTGGAGCGAAGGACCGAGAAGACGGCAGCGGCATCGGTCGAAGAAATAATCGCCCCCAGCAGCATTCCTTCAAGCAGAGTAAAACCTGCTAACAGATGAGTCGCAAGGCCCACCACAACGGCAGTGAGCGCTACTCCCAATGTCGATAAACCCAAAGCATGTGGGAGAACGGGGCGTACACTTTTCCAATCGGTATCCAAACCACCGGAAAAAAGAATCAAGGTGAGTGCTACCGTACCAATGGCCGCCGCAAGGGGGGCATCGTCAAATTCAATCCCGATCGGCCCATCTGAGCCGACAATCATCCCTATGACCAAAAACAATAATAATGCAGGCACACCCACACGGTCGGCCGCTCGACTTGCTAACACCCCCAGCAACAGCAGAACCGAAACGACGAGCATTCCATGCTCAATAGCAATAGTCGCGAATAGGCCTGTGGAAATCATCACTCTCCTTGTGAATAAGTAAGGGGATTCGTTGCGGGTTCAAAGGGAAATCTTTTTATATGTAACGGTTCCTGACATTACACCCCGAATGCCACTGGTCATGCAGACAGAGAAATACTCCCAGACAGAGAAATACTCCAAGCGGAATTCTGTGTTATATGAGTTCTTGTCAAAAGCGGAACCAAATCATCACTTCCCAAGGAGAAACAATCTTTTTCAAGTTTCCGAAACGGTTGAATCTGGTGAATACCCAGCTGGATCGAGGGCAGCTAATTTTTTCTATTCTGAAATAAGAAAGGCCTTGTCATAATCGAGTTATCTCAATATCTTGAAAATAGGCCTTGTATTATAATGTTGTTTGGTTTCATCAGAATTAACGCAGAAAAGTTGTGGAAGAATACCTAGCGGTTTTTTGGATTTGAATATTTGACCGGATTCTGAGTTTCTGTGAACCAAGCCAAGATGTTCGTGAATTATTCCTACCAAAACCAAAGGGTTTTCAATCAATCAAAAAATGGGAACCGGCTTCTCAACCAGCCTGATTCAACAAAATCAGCGTTTTGGTTAAGAGCAACCCTAATAACAAACGGTTGAGAATGTAATAAAGATTGGATTCGCTGCGAAGTAAGATTTCGACCATCATTGATAGCAACGAGGCGTGGAACAGAAACCCCCTCCAAGTTGACCAATGATAATGGTTTAGCTGCCTGAGAAAAACGAAAAAGTTATGGGCCGGAGTTGGTCCACTGATGATTCTAATGCCTATTGGTGAAACTTATTATTTTGAGATTTATTCTATGAAGTTCCAGAAGTCAAAACGACTAGCTTTCACCTTGATTGAATTACTCGTTGTGATCGCCATCATTGCTATTCTGATCGGGTTATTACTCCCTGCAGTGCAAAAAGTTCGCGAAGCAGCGAATCGATCCCAATGTCAGAATAATCTCAAGCAAATTTGCTTGGCTTACTTCAATCAAGAAAGTGCTTTCGGACATTTCCCTTTAAGTGGAAGTAACTCACCGACAGCATCATTTGGTTGGGGGTTGAACATTCTGCAAGCGATCGAACAAGATAATCTTTTTCAACAATACACTTTGGGTGCTCCCCCGTTTGCTGCGTTGGGTGGTCCTGCCAACAACCAGCTCGTGAGTAGCACGCGAGTAAAAACCTTTGTGTGTCCCTCAAATCCCGATGGGAATTTACCAGCTCAAAATTATCTCTTACCATTACCACCAGCATTTGGCGGGCCGCGTAACTATGTGATCATGCCAGGGGATTATGGTCCAATCCGAGGAGTTGACTCTGGGCTTGCCGTGACTATTCCAGGATTCCCAACGGGAAGTCTCACTGGGATGTTCCAAGTTGACACTGTTACGCACATTGCTGATGTCACAGACGGTCTCTCCAATACGATCATGATGCCCGAGATCGCTGGTCGCCCTTTTGTTTGGCAAGGGCGTCGTAAAGTGACCGGCATTCAATCTTACCACAACGGCTCGGGGGGGTGGAATGATGCTACCTGCAGCAATGCTAGCCTCAATGGCCCCCCTGCCGATGGCACTTATGGGATCGTACCGTGTACAGCGCAAATCTNCCCGAAACCTGCCGTCCGTACCTGTGTGGTGAATTGCTCGAACGATCTCGGCTTATATTCATTCCACTCTGGTTCAGTCAACGTCGGCATGGGGGATGGCTCTGTCCGTAATCTTCGAGCCAGTGCCAGTCCTTTTGTTGTTGCTGCCATGGTAACTCGTGCTAATGGTGAAGTCTACAATAACGACTAAAGAGCGATCTCGAACTGATATTTTCGCCAAGAATTCAGGACTATCAAAAGAAAATCCCATTATCAAAGACTGGGCTCCCTTCCCCAACCCTGAACTTGCTATCGTGAATGTTATCTGATTTTATTGAGGCGGCGGAGCGGGAGGTTGCGGCTGCGGGATTGGCATGGGCGACGCATTAGAAAAAACGGTCCCCCCCCCCAAGGCCTGATAAACTCGCGCCACGGCAATCAATTCTTGCCGTTTGGTTTCGATCAGGTCCATTCGTGCATCGAGCATATCTCGCTGAGCGAGTAACACCTCAACATATTCTGCACGGGCATTCAAGAACAATTTCGTAGCGGTTTCGACTGAGGCTTCCAAAGATTCGAGTTGCCGTTTTTTCAAAGCGACACTCTTGCGATAATTCTCGGCTTTTGTGAACTGATTGACCACTTCGATGTAGGCATTCAACACAACTCGTTGGTAGTTGACCAATGCTTGGATTTGTCTGGCGTTAGCGCTGAGATAATCAGCTTCGATCGCTCGCCGATTAATCAAAGGAGCAACGAGGTTCCCCGCAGCATTAGCAACCAAGGCTTCGGGAGTGGTCACGAGATATTTCGGGTTAAAGGCCTGCAGACCGATGCCACCCGTCAGAATCAAAGAGGGGAAAAAATTGGCCCGAGCTACCTTTACGTCTAGGCCGCTGGCCTCGACCTCACGTTCTGCTTGACGAATATCGGGTCGGTTCTTCAAAAGTTCCGAAGGGACCCCCAAAGCAATCGCCGGATAAGATAAGTTATAGAACTCGCTTGAGTTCCGTTCGATCGGTTTGGGGTATCGTCCGAGGAGGAAATTCAAGCGGTTTTCTACTTCAATAATTTCTTGGTTGACCACAAGAATTTCGCTTTCGTTCTTTTGAATTTCGGCTTGGAAGCGTTGCACGGGTAATTCGGTACCTCGGCCTGCTTCCTTTTTGGCTTCCGCTTGTTTCAGGCTTTCTTTTTGCAGCTCAATTGTCTTCTTCAAATTCTCTAAACGATTATCCAACGCCATCAGCGAGTAATAGTTTTCGGCCACTTCAGCAATGATCCGAGTGATGACATAGTTCCGCCCCTCGGCTGTGCCTAAATATCGCAATGTGGCGGCATCACGGGCATTTCGTAACTGCCGCCAAATATCGATTTGCCAAGAGAAATTGGCTGCGACCAAAAAATCGGGCAGGGGGTTTGGAAACCGTCGATTGTCGAGGATATTCAGTTGTTCTTCGACGGCACCGTTTCGTGTGTATCGACTGGTTTTTTCGACTCCTAGCCCCCCCCCTGCCGTGACAAAGGGAAGATATGCCCCAGTCCGTGCCCGAATTTCGTTGTTGGCAATTTGGATTTCTTGTTCCAACAACTTGAGTTCCTGATTCTCGGTGATCGCTTCGACTAGAAGTTTGCTTAACTTCGGATCGTTGAAGTATTCCATGGCCGAGGTTTGAGAGGAATTCTCACTGGTGGAAGAGGCCTGGTTAAAACTCGCCGGTAGGGTTGGGCCTACCTCAGGTGTTTGAAGTTTTGGTAAATTACAAGCCGATATCGTAAAGAGGCCAGAACACATCGCAAGGCGAAGTAATTCCTTTAACTTGGCTTTGCTATTGAATGATTGAAGTTGTAACATCAAACGTCCCTGCCGATGGTATCTCAAATCTCCATAGTCTCTTTTACTTATCGACTCAATTTTGGATAAAATACATTCGATTTTGACGAGTCGATCGAATGTATTAGGTTTGTGAAAAATATATGTAAGGGAAAGAAATTAGAATGATTAGATTGGAATGGAAATTGGTTGTTTGACGATCAGACAGGTTCCTTTTTGAACATCAACACAATCAGAACACGGATACTCACACTTTATCCGATGTATATTGATTTGATCCAATCGATTAGCTCGTCAGAAGTTTCATTTCTTGAATCGTGAGATAACTGAGATTGAATCCCGAGAAAGATGCAGCTAGTTATCATTTTTCCGGATTGATTACTCATTTCCTTGCGAATTTACGAGTGTTCGTCAGCGGTAACAGGAAGGGCCATCGGGATTTCCGAATCTTCTTCAGCGAAGTGAGGTAAAGGTTGGTTCTCAAAAATCTCACTTAAAGGGCCTGTGGATTCATCTGCCAACAAGGAACGACCATCAACAAGCCAAGCCATGATGAAGTAGAGTCCGGGAATCACAAAGACTCCGATCACGGTCCCTAACAACATTCCCCCTACGCCGGTACTTCCAATGGTACGATTCCCAATGGCTCCCGCACCGGTCGCGATGACAAGCGGCACAAGGCCGGCAATAAAGGCAAACGAGGTCATTTGGATAGGTCGGAAACGAGACCGACCGGCATCGATTGCAGCTTCTTTGAGGGAAAGCCCTTCTTGCCGACGTTGGACGGCAAATTCAACAATCAGAATCGCGTTCTTCCCAAGTAAGCCAACGAGCATGACCAAGCCAATCTGGGCGTACACATCGTTTGATAATCCCATGATTTCAAGAAAAGCCAACGAGCCAAAAATCCCAATGGGCAAAGAAAGCATGACTGCCAAAGGCAGAACAAAACTTTCGTACTGTGCCGCCAAGACCAAATACACAAACGCTACCACAATCAAAAAGATATAAACGGCTTCGTTACCTTTTTTGGCTTCATCGTAAGAAAGCCCCTCCCAACCCACATCATACCCCCGAGGGAGCGTTTCTTTGGCGACCTCTTTGATAGCTTTCAGGGCTTGTCCGCTACTGTAACCGGGGGCCGGTGACCCTTGAATCGCAGCCGAGGGGAATAAATTGTATCGTGTGATTTCATTCAAGCCTTGTTTCTTTTGAATGGTCATGAAAGAGGAGTAAGGAACCATTTCTCCTTTTTCATTCTTTACGAACATTTCATTCAGGTCTTCGGGCATCCGACGATATTGGGGGGCTGCTTGAACGTAAACTTTATAAAACTGCTCGAAGCGCACAAAGCCTTGTTCGTAGGTACTGCCAATCATGATGTTCAGGTTATCCAACGCTTTCGCAATCGAGACCCCTTTTTGCATCGCGATTTCGTTATTGATAATCAACTCATATTGAGGATAATTCGCGGTGTAGAAGGTGAACAGGTTGCTCAGTTCGGGCCGTTTTTGCAACGCAGCCATGAACTGATCGGTCACTTCGCCGAGCCGTTTGTAATCCGAGGTTCTGGTCTTATCCAACAAACGTAACGAAAAGCCCCCAGCCGCACCAAAGCCTGGAACCGCAGGGGGTTCAAAAAACTCTAATTTCACATCGGTAATCTCGCGGCATTTTTCTTCGAGTTCCCCAATGATTTCTTTGGCAGTGCGTGAACGCAGCGACCAATTCTTCAGGTTGATAATACAGGTACCCGCGTTGGAACCGCGACCTTCGGTGAGGACTTCGTAACCGGCAATTGAAGTTACCGAGGTCACTTCCGGAATAGTCTTGGCAATTTTTTCCAACTCGTGTGATTTGGCATTGGTATATTCCAAGGTCGAACCCGCAGGGGTTTGGAGCACGGCATAAATAATCCCCTGATCCTCACCTGGAATAAATCCGGAAGGAAGAATCGTGCTGACACCGAGAATTCCCCCGCCAAATCCCACCACGATGAGAAGAGTCAAAACAAAGTTCGTGACGATCCGTCGAACAATGGCCGTATAGACCTTCGTGATTTTGTTGATCAGATACTCAAAAGGTCGTCGCAACAAGGGAACGAGCAACAGAAGAAATCCCAATTGCCCCCAGAGTTCGTAGGCCACATAGGTCACCCCTGCAAGAATAAGCAAACCGAACAGAATCCCTAACAGAATCAACAAAGGATTACGACGAGCTTTTTTCGGGGAATGATGTTTATCATCATGATGTTCCGCTGCGTGGGGCTTCAGAATCATAGCGCACAGGACGGGAGTTAAAGTCAATGCAATCAACCCCGAGAGAATAATCGAGGTGGCCATGGTGATACCGAATTGCTTATAAAATTGCCCGACCGGCCCTGGAACGAAGGTCACGGGAACGAACACGGCCGTCATCACAAGGGTAATGGCAATAATCGCACCGCTAATCTCGTGCAGAACCTCCATCGTGGCCCGATAAGGCGAAAGGTGCTTCGTCTGCATTTTTGCATGCACGGCCTCGACCACGACAATCGCATCATCGACCACGACCCCGATGGCGAGAACCATAGCAAACAGGGTGATTAGGTTGATCGAAAGCCCAATCAACTGCAGAAAGAAAAAGGTCCCCACCAACGATACGGGCACCGCCAAGATGGGAATCAACGTGGAACGAATATCTCCTAAGAAGATGTACACCACCAAGGAGACAAGGATAAAGGCTTCAATCAGGGTATGTACAACTTTTTCGATCGAGGCATCCAAAAAGCTCGAAACATCATAGGCCAACTCGTAATCCATTCCGGGAGGGAAAGATTCTCTTTTGAGTCGTTCGAGTTCTTCTTTAATCTCTTCGATGACCTCCGAGGCATTCGATCCCGGCGCTTGTTTGAGGATAATCGAAGCCGCAGGTCGCCCATCAATATCGGAGTAAATATCGAAAAATTCCGAGCCGAGTTCCACATCCGCAATATCCTTGATTTTGATGCTTTCCCCTTCTGGATTGGCCCGCAAAATAATCTCGGAGTATTGCTCAGGTTTGTTGTACCTTCCCACATAGGTTAAAACATATTCTTTCGATTGCGATTCCTTGGCCGTGGCCTGTCCGAGTCGCCCTGGGGAACCGATCACACTTTGTTCGGCAATCGCTTTCATGACGTCTTCAGTTGAGATGTTGTAGGCACGCATCCGATCGGGCTTCAGCCAAATCCGCATGGCAAAAGCTCGGTTCCCCAAGTTTCGTGGCAGCCCCATCCCTTTAATTCGCTTCAGTTCGGGCATCACATAGGCATTAGTGAAATTGAATAGGGTTTTCTGATCGGCATTCGGGTCGGTGCTATAAATGTTCACATACATGAGCATACTGGGCACCACCTGACTCACTAAAATCCCTTCGCGAACCACCAACGGGGGCAGACGATTCAACACGATATTGACACGGTTTTGCACATTCACCACATTGATGTTCGGATCGGTGCCCGGCTCGAAATAAATCCGAATGACGGCCTCCCCAGCACTCGTGGCCGAGGATGCAATGTAGCGCATGTTTTGCACGCCGTTGATCGATTGTTCAAGCGGAATCAATACCGACTCGACCAGCACATTCGCACTCGCGCCGGGGTAAGCAATGGCGACCTCGACCGTGGGGGGGGCAATATCCGGAAACTGGGAGATCGGCAGGGTTTTGATACCCAGAACCCCAAGAAAAAGCAGAATAATCGAAATCACAATCGCCATGGCAGGACGATGAAGAATTTTCGTAAACATGGTATCTCTTAGTGTTTCGGGTGTACAGAATCTGGGTAACCTTTTACCCAAAGTGCAGGACTTTCCGTTATCTTCAGGGACTTTTCGTAATAATCGCGGACGTTACTCGGCGTGGAATTTCAAATGTTTCAGGGCATCTTCTGGTTTGCGGTATTGCGGCGTCTCAATCTTCTGACCATCCCGCACGAGTTGTACCCCTTCTAGGATGATCTGATCTTGATTCGTTACCCCGCTTTTGATGACAAACAAATCATCCAACTCGTGCTCAATTTTGATTTCTCTTTGATGGGCCGCCCCATCTTCCCCCAGAACAAACACATAAACCTTGTCCAAAATTTCAAAGGTTGCCCTTTGGGGGATGATCAGTGCATTCCTCAAGGTTTTATGAATCACAATGTTTCCCGTTTGGCCATGGCGTAATAGACCGTTGGGGTTGGGAAAATCGGCTCGAAAAGGGATATTACCCGTCTCGCGGTTGAACTCACCTTCTACGGTGACGATATTCCCTGCATCGTAAGGGAAAGGTTTATTGTTGGCTAAAATTAGCTCAATCCGAGAATCGGGCAATTCCAAACGAGAATTGCTCAAGGGCGTTTTCACTTGCCAGAGATAGTTTAAGTATTGGGCTTCGGGAACGTTGAAATAAACCCACATCACCTTGTTATCAGAGAGAGTGGTGAGTTTATCTCCCTCTTTAATGAGGCTGCCCTGTTGTTCATGGAGTCGATCAATAATCCCATCGAATGGTGCTCGGACGGTGGTGAAATTCAATTCGGCTTGCGCTTGAGCGGCCTTGGCTTTGGCCTTGGCAAGTTTGGCTGCAAATAGGGCCAGTTCTTTGTCCGAAACGACCCGATCCTCGAAAAGTTTTTTCGTGTTGTTGTATTCTTGTTGAGCCAGTTGCACTTCGGCTAATTCGGCATCCAACCGAGCTTTGTACAAGGTTGGTATAATCTGGAAGAGCACTTGGCCTGCTTCGACCGCGTCCCCCTCTTTCAGATGAATTTCATCCAAATAGCCGGCTTCCTTCTGCTGTGCTCGAATCACGATGTGACGTCGTGAATTAATCAGGCATACATATTGTTGTTTAATCGTCACATCTTTATAAATGGGGTTGGTCACGACGATAACAGGTTGTTCATGCTGATGGTGTTCGCCATGATGACTACAGGCCGAGATACCGAAAGTGAGGCAGATTAAAAATAGGGATTTTACATGTAGATATTTCATGATTCATGTTCCGGTAAGTGTTTTCCCCTTTCAATTCAGCAAACATAATGCCGTAACCTTTTTCGATTAAGAAAAACCTTAGATTTTAGAACGCGAACCACAAAGCCCACCCGCGATATTCCCCTAAAAACACTAAGGAACCATCTTAATTCTTCCTTATAAAAGAATTTAGGACAACTCGAATCTATTCCACTATTAAACTCGGGGTTTAACCACCAACGGGCTGCGAATTCTGTTGGGAATGACCTCTGAGAAATCAGGCTGGTCGTCGCGCGACCAGCTTATGACGAAAAATGCCTGTCTCTGGAATCTGAGTGGGTTGTTCAGTCTCTTGACTTAGGGAAATGTTTAACGGGGATTACGAAGAATGTCGGGCAGCACGATATTATCGGCAGAATCCTTGAGAGTTCCCTCGGTAGAAGGGACCGCCGGTTTGCTGGCACGGGCTTTGGAATCGTCACTTATGGGAGCTTTCGACGTAGCTGGCTTTTCTCGACTTGGTTCGACCGGCTTCGGTCGCGATAATTGACTCATGACCGAGGGAATCAAGGCACCGTCTAAACAAATCTGGTAACGGAAATTTCCGATCGTCAGTTCATCGCCTGCTTGCAAGGCCCCTTCGAGAACCCTTTGACCATTGATGCGAACACCATTCGTACTACCTAGGTCGCGCACATACACATAATGATTCACCTTCGCGACCACACAATGTTTACGGGAGATTTTTCGAGAATTGAGTTGAATGTCACATTCAGGATGCCGCCCTAAGAGAAGAATTGCTTTATCCAGCGGAATGCTTGGGCCTTCTCCGAGCGAGAGCAATTGAGCGGTCATAGGGGTGACCTCGATTTCAACAAGATTGATCTATAGATATTGATAATATATTGTAACCGGCCGTATGAACTTCCGCCGAAAATTCTCTGATAAATTCTAGAGATACTCCCAGAGGTATCATTCCGACTCAGGATGTAACCAATATATGTTGGATTCGATTTTCCGAATTTCCCAATCAGCTGTCAAGTTATTTTGTCCTTTTTGAACGAGAAATCGGTCTGAAGTCATCGTACTGAAATTATTGTGCTGAAGACATCGCGCATCCTTCGAGGAAAATTGAGTCTCAATCTTCTCACAAATTTGCCATACCAGTCGAAACCAAAGGGGCACCCTGTCTGAATCGGGTCACCCTGCCGTATTAGCGATGGGATAAATAGTCCGGTTTATTGGATCGAAATTGCTCTCGTGTTCTAAGGGTCACTCTGCTACACTAGACAGCAACGCGAAAGGTCGTTTGATGAAGGAAAGAATCGAGGTTCACGGATGAGTTTGTTTCGGAATTTAGCTCGCAAGAAAAGTGATCCCCCCCTTGGGGTCTCTGCGGATGCCCCCTCGCTGCTGCGGATCGCCATCTTGGGGGGGGGGCCAATTGGTCTCGAAGCCGCACTGCAAGCAAAACAGGCAGGCTTTTCCGTGATTCTGTTTGAAAAAGGAGAACCTGGAGAAAATATCGGCCGCTGGGGACATGTGCGGATGTTCACGCCTTTTGGAATGAACTCAACCCCTTTGGGACGGGCAACCATCGCCAAGGAACACCCCAATCATCCTCTCCCCGAAGAGAACGAGCTGCTCAGCGGGCGAGAATTTCGCGATGTTTATCTGACCCCGCTCACCCTGTGTTCCGCAATCGTCGAAACGATCCGGAGCAAAACGACTGTGGTTCGCATAGGTCGCTCGGGCCTGTTAAAAACCGATCCTGCCGACGATCCCCGCCGACGACAATCTCCTTTTCGGCTCCTTGTGAGAGATGACAAGGGGGCC
>JAOAAA010000003.1:0-242 GCA_026419115.1 Gemmataceae bacterium | reverse complement strand
GAAAGGATCGAACAAGCCGATGTGATTTTCGATTGCACCGGAACCTTTGGCAATCGAAGTGGGCTCGCAGATGGGGGAATCCCTGCGATCGGTGAAAGTGCTTCGGAAAAAAGCATCCCCTCAGGAATCGAAGATATTCTAGGCCAAAAAAAAGGGCACTACAGCAACAAAAGTCTTCTGGTCATCGGCGGGGGTTATTCTGCTACGACCACTGTTTGTGCTTTAGCCGATCTAGCTCAAGA
>JAOAAA010000039.1 GCA_026419115.1 Gemmataceae bacterium | reverse complement strand
CTCGTGGGCGCCGTTATCTGCTCGAAAAGGCCGGCTATTCGTTTGTCATTCAACCGTCGAATGTCGATGAACCAACCGAAGCTCAATTCGGGGACTGTGCCCAATATGTTCAGCAGGTCGCTTGGCTGAAAGCAGCTGCGGTGGCCAAACAAAATCAAAACGGGGTCGTCCTTGCTGCCGATAGCGTCGGCTGGATCGATGGACAAGTGATTGGCAAACCCAACGATGCTGTTCACGCGAAACAAATCATCCGACAGCTAGCGGGTCGCACTCATGAACTTTGGACGGGGGTTTGCCTCTGGTCAGTCGAAGAGGGGTTTCAACTCCAATGGCAAGAATTAAGTCGTGTCTACATGAAACCATTTAGCGAAACAGAACTCGAAGAGTACATCGCCACCAATCTTTGGGTCGGCTGTTCAGGCGCCTATGCAATTCAAGAAGAAAATGATCCCTATCTAACGGTCCTCGAAGGGACTTGGTCGAATGTGGTGGGGCTTCCCTTAGAGAGTTTAGAAAAAGGCTTACAATGGCTTATCAAATGTCGCGATTCTGGAAAATCTTGATATAATTTCTTCAACTTGGTTTATTTGATTAGTCCCACCCTCAATCACTTTTTATTTTAGGTGGTCGCATTCATGCAAAAACTTGGGCTTCCTTTCGCAATCATGGCCTCGCTTTTACCTGCTCCTCTCTGGGCAGATAATGAGTTTTTCGAGAAAAAAATTCGACCGATCTTGATTGAAAATTGTTACGAATGTCACTCCGAAAAAAAAGTAAAAGGAGAACTTCGGCTGGATCGCAAAGCTCTGGCCTTCAAAGGAGGTGAGTCGGGACCGGTAATTGTTCCAAACAAACCTCAGGAATCCCTCCTCATCAAAGCCATCCGCTACGATGGGGAACTCAAAATGCCCCCTCGCAAAAAACTCGATCCTGAACAAATTAAACTTCTGACGGAATGGGTCCAGTCCGGCGCTGCGTGGCCAGATGATGGGCCAGTCGATCATGTGAAAACCAGTGGCCCCTTAAAAATTACCGAGAAAAATTGGGCTTTCCAGAAAATGCTCAAGCCACAAGTTCCGCAAAATCCATCGGCAACCCAAGCGGGTTTTGGCCAACACCCGATCGATGCTTTCCTTTGGAAAACTTGGCAAGATAAGGGTCTGACACCGGCCCCTCTAACGGATAAACGAACTTTGATTCGTCGCGTAACTTATGATCTGATTGGGCTACCCCCCACTCCTGAAGAGATTGATCAATTCCTTCAAGACAACTCAGCGAATGCCTATGAAAAATTGATTGACCGCCTCTTGGCCTCTCCTCGTTATGGGGAACGCCAAGCCCGACATTGGCTCGACCTCGTTCGCTATGCCGAAACTCATGGGCACGAATTCGATTTTGAGATGTTTGAACCTTGGCGATATCGGGATTATCTGATTCGTGCTTTCAACGAAGATGTCCCCTACCCTCAATTGGTTCGAGAACACATTGCAGGCGATCTCCTCGAAAAACCCCGTCGCAACCCGATCGATCAAAGCAATGAATCTATCCAAGGAACCGCATTTTGGTATTTAGGGGAAGCCAAACATTCTCCCGTCGATGTGCGACGAGAACAATCCGATTTGATTGATAATCAAATCGATGTTTTCGCAAAAACCTTTCTCGGGCTGACCGTCAGTTGTGCCCGTTGTCATGATCATAAATTCGATCCGATTGCTCAAAAAGATTACTATGCCCTCTACGGGATACTAGCTAGTACTCGTTATGATCGAGCAGTTATCAATGATCCCGATCGCCGTGCCCAAACCCGATCACAACTCCAAAAATTACGAAACGAATGGGAAAATCTGACCCGTATTCATTGGGCCGATTTTCTGCTCAAGAAAATGGACGATCCCGAATATCGTCAACGGTTGATTCCTAACTTCGAGGAATTCGCGAAGAAGAATCGCACCCAGAAAGAAACCTTCACAAAGTGGATCGAAAACACCAAAGCCATTCGCCTAGGGCGCAATCCTTGGTTTTTCTCAGGTGATGCCTTCGAGGGTCAACTCCCCCCGTTGGTCCCCCGACCCGATTCGTTTACCGTTTACCCACAAAGTCTGGTCGATTCCACTCGCTTAGCCGGTAAACTTTACGGCAATGCCCGCACCGAAACTTTTACAATCGAGCGCGACCTGATTTGGTTCAAAGTGCGTGGAACGGGTACGGTTCGTTTAATCATCGAAGGATTCCAACTGATCCAAGACCCGATCTACGGAGGGATTCGGTTTAATATCGATTCGCCGGATAGTTCTTGGCGTTCGATGCGAGTTTCCATGTGGAAAGGTCGAAATGCCTACATCGAATTGCTCGATGAACAAAACTCGGGTTTAGCGCTCGATGATTGTTATCACGCCAACGACGGAGGTTCTCCCCCCCCCCTTCCTCTTTATGAAATTCAACCAGACGATCAGCCCAATCGTCTCTTCGATCAATGGAAGGCAGAATTGACCCAATGGAAAGAGGGGAAATGGAAGGAAGGGAAGCCGAACTCACTTTCTGCCGATTTATTGAACCATTTTCTCTCATGTGCAGGGAAAGCTGTGCCCGAGGAATCGGAAGCCCAGAAGAAAGCCAAGGCCGATTGGGTGCAATCGCAAAATGAAATCACGCCTCCTCGACGCAGTATTGCTTCTCATGAAGGCAATGGTTACGATGAACCTTTATTCATTCGAGGGAATCCCCACACCACAGGGCCGAAAGTCCCACGACAATTTTTGATCATGGGGACTCCCTCGCCAGCACCCAAATCGGGAAGCGGTCGCAAAGAATTGGCCGATTGGCTGAACGATCCGGAAAATCCTTTAGTTTCCCGCGTGATGGTCAATCGATTATGGAGGCAGCATTTCGGCCAAGGAATCGTGCGGAGTGTGGATGATTTTGGCATGCAGGGCGAAATCCCCTCTCATCCAGAATTGCTCGATTGGTTGGCCCGAGAATTTCAGAAAACGGGTTCCATCAAATCGATGCATAAACTGATCTTGATGTCCCGAGCCTACCAAATGTCCAGCACAGCTGATGTCCAGAGCGCCGAGCGCGATCCACAAAACCACTTCTTCCATTCGCAAAATATCCGCCGATTAGAAGCAGAAGCCATCCGCGATGGGCTATTGAGCGTCTCGGGGCGTTTAGATTTGAGGATGTATGGTCCCAGTGTCCTGCCGCATTTCTCGGCACACGACATTGGTCGAGGTCGGCCCGCAGGAAATGGGCCACTTGATGGGGATGGCCGACGCAGTATCTATCTCCAAATACGCCGAAACTTCCTCAACTCGTTTTTTGTTGCTTTCGATTATCCCACACCTTTCACAACCATCGGCAAGCGAGGGTCCACGAATGTTCCTGCTCAGGCCCTCGCGATGCTCAATAACCCCTTCGTACAATTGCAAGCCGAAGTTTGGGCCAAAAAAATCTTGGCGTTACCGATGAAAACCGATGCTCAAAGAATTGAGCAAATGTTCCTTCAAGCGTTTGGTCGGCCCCCTTCCGATCAAGAAATGAAATTTGCCACTCAGTTTATCGAGACTCGTTTGAACGATACCCCCAAGCCCGACCTCGTTCGTGTTTGGTCGGATTTAGGGCATGTGATATTTAACACGAAGGAATTTATCTTCGTGAAGTGAACGATGAGAAAATAGTATTCAAAGAGCAACGCAGAAAGTTCGGTCCCTGAAATTCTGTCTTGTGATTGATATGAGGTAAATGACAAATTGACGTGGGAAAAGGCTCCAAACATTACGCGGTTACTCGATATTTTGGATGAGTTTCCAAGTAGGCTTGGATACGATCTCGATAGGTAATGGCCTGTTTGAGAAAATCCACGGCTTCCACCAGTCGTTCATCAGGTTCAGCACAACTAAAGCGTAAAAAGCCCTGTCCTGCCTCTCCAAAACACTCGCCCCCGAGACATGCGACCCCCTTGGTATCGCTGGCCCCTTCCAGTAAGTACATTGCCAAACCATGAGAGCGAATCCCCAAGTTTTGGCAAATGGCTCGCACATCGGGGAACACATAAAAGGTTCCTTTCGGCATATTCACCTTTACACCAGAAACCTTTTGCAAGGCGGTCACCAATAGCTCCACCTTGCGTTGGAACTTCTTCATCACTTCGTCGCGTTCTGCCGAATCGTATTTCAAAGCGGCCATTGCAGCGGTCTGATTGATGGCAGGCACACACGAAAGCGAGGTGTTGATCATTTTGGAAATCATATCGATATGCTTGGTCGAACCGATGGCATAACCGACGCGCCAGCCGGACATGCTATACGATTTCGAGAAGGTGAAAGCGCCAATACATTGCTCCATCATTCTCGGTTGCGATAGAATCGAACGATGCTTTCCTTCCCAAACCATATGACAATAAGGTTCATCACTGAGCAGGGCAACATCTTTACCTCGAATCAGGTCGGCAATTTGTTTCAAATCTTCCTCGGTGGCGACCCCGCCGGTCGGATTATGAGGAGAATTGAGGAAAATCGCTCGCGGACGAGGAGCTTGAGCCAAAAATTTGGCGACATCGGCAGGATCGGGGCGAAAATCACGTTCGGGCTTAAGTGGAACAAAATAGGGGTTTCCTCCGCGACGACGCACATTCGGTTCAAACGTTGGGAATGTCGGTGAAAACAAAAGGACCGAATCATTCGGTTCGACAAACAATTCGCAAAAAAATTGCTCGAAGACCTTGGCTCCCGGACCAACCACCACATTTTCGGGCTTGGCAGGTATATCAAACTCACGTTGGACCGTCTCGGCAATCACCTGACGAAATTCAGGCAAGCCACTGGAAGGGCAATATCGGGTTAATCCCGCGTGAATCGCTTGCACGCCCGCTTCCAGAGCGTGTTTTGTTGTCGGAAAGGGGCTATCACCAATTTGCAACTCAATCACATCTTTGCCAGCTGCTTTGAGTTTCTTAGCCACTGCCAACACATCGAATGCCGTTTCTGTATTCAGTCCCGTTGCAAATGTGGAAGGATTCACACTCATACTATTCACTCGCCGAGAAGATTCCCGATATTACAAGATCAATTGATATTCAAAAAGAAATACCCATTCTTGCTTTTGTTTAAGAATACCTCTTCTTTCTTTTGTTGTAGAAGATTACAAAGGAAATATAAGCGAAATCGAACACTTTACCTAAGCCACCGGACGAGTTTTGGCGCAACAAGCCCTCGATCGCGGGGAGACAATTGCTATCCTGAACAGAATCATTCTCTGAGGTTCACTATGTCCGATGTGGCAACACTAACGGGAAAAATTATCGCCAATATCGAGAAGGTCATTGTTGGGAAACGCCCCCAAATTATCACGGCGCTGGCAGCGTATTTCTGCGAAGGGCATATCCTTCTAGAGGATGTACCGGGTGTGGCGAAAACGATGTTTGCTCGTGCTTTGGCAAAAAGTGTGGGTTGCACCTTCAAACGCTTGCAATGCACGCCCGACCTTCTTCCAACCGATGTGACCGGTGTTTCCGTGTTTAATCAGAAAACTGGCGAGTTTGAATTTCGCCCCGGTCCCGTTTTTGCCCAAACTCTGTTAGCGGACGAAATCAACCGTGCCACTCCCCGAGCGCAAGCGGCCCTCTTAGAAGCGATGGGGGAACGTCGCGTGACTGCAGATGGGCAAACCTATAACCTGAAAGCACCGTTTTTGGTCATCGCGACCCAAAACCCAATCGATCAAGAGGGAACCTTTCCCTTACCGGAAGCCCAATTGGATCGATTTCTGGTGAAATTGTCGTTGGGTTATCCGAACCTGTCTGACGAAGCCGATATGCTGCAACGTCTCCAAAAAAGTCACCCGATTGATGATCTAACTCCGGTCTGCAAGGCGGACGATGTGCTCTCGGTTCAGGAACAAATTCGACAAGTACATGTGGACGAAAAAATAATCGAATACATTTTGGGCATCACGCATGGCAGTCGCCAACATGAAGATGTGCTGCTCGGTGCAGGCCCCCGAGCTTCGATAGCCTTGTTTCGGATGTCTCAGGCTTTGGCAGCCATGGCAGGCCGCGATTTCTCTCTTCCCGATGATGTGAAACGAACTGCACAGGCGATTCTCGGTCACCGGATTATTTTGAAGCCGGAAAGCCGCCTGAGAAAACGAACCACTGCCCAAGTGGTCAAAGAACTCTTGGATGATACCCCCGTCCCTGTTCTCGATCGGGTCCGCGCTACCCAGAAGGATTATTTCAGTTAGGCATATGGAAAGGGGTCTGCGCTACCCGAAAGGAATGTTTCAATTAGGCCAGAATATCGTTTTGTTGATGGGTTTTTCCTGCGAGGTTTTGCGTCGATTCAGGTAGGCGTGCGGATACATTTTCTTCTGGATTGGGTAACCATCCTTGGCCCTCTTCGCGAATGATTTTTTCCATCGCATCGATCCACTTCGGATGATCGTTCAAACATTTACATTGATGCAACAGTTCCCCGCCGGCTTCCTGAAAATGTTCCAAGCTCTCGTGACCAATCTCATCAACCGTTTCCAGACAATCCGCCGTGAAACCCGGCAGAATGACAAAGACTTTTTTCACACCCGATTGAGCGAGCTTTTCGAGCTTATCGTCTGTGTAAGGTTTCAGCCATTCATCACGCCCAAACAGAGATTGATACGTTTGCGACCATTTGGACCGTGGAAACTGCAAGCGTTGTTGTAAACCGCGGGTCGTTCGGACAACATGGGTGGCATAGGGGTCCCCCCGTTGAGCGTATTTTTGCGGAATCCCATGAAAGCTGTAGATAAAATGTTCCGGTGTCCAAGGAAGCGAGGCCAATTCTTCACGGACAACTGCAGCGACCGCATCCAGATAGCTTGGGTGATCGTAATAAGGCGGAACAACTCGAATTGCAGGCACACGGCGTTCCTTCATCAGCGCTTGAAACAGAACGTCGGTGGCCGAGGCCGTCGTCGTAGCGGAGTATTGCGGATACATCGGCATGACGATGATTCGATCAATCCCCATTTGAATCATTTCCCGAACCACACTTTTCACCGAGGGATTACCGATTTGCATACCAAATCGAACGGGGATATTCGGAAATCGCTGTTGAAGAAGTTCGGTCTGACGTTTGGTCCAGTACATCAGAGGCGAACCTTTTTCCTTGTCCCAAATTCGCGCATATTTCTCGGCAGAAGATTTGGGACGGGTGGGAAGAATGAACAGGTTCAATATCAACCACCAAAGCAAACGGGGCACTTCAATCACTCGGGGATCACTCAGAAATTGTCTGAGATAACGCTTCAGTGCGGGTTTGGTGGGTTCGTCTGGGGTACCTAATTGAACCAGTAAAATTCCTGTCATGGTGATTGTTTTTCTCAGTTGAGTTTGTTCATCTCATTTGTAGTTGTAGTCGCTCTTTTAAGCCAGAATCGAGGAGGAATTTCAATCAGAACGCCCTCTGACGATTATTTCGCGGAGCCTTTAGGGGGCATCGGAGTAAAAAAACTCGGCCGTATCAATTCTGACGACTCAGGGGAGGGATACGCCGAAATTTCAAGGAACATCGTTCCTTTCAGGCGGGGTCGATGCCTCGGAAGGATTCGCCTGTTCAATGCGATATTCCTCTCCCAGCCAGCGACCGAGGTCGATCATTTTGCATCGGGGAGAACAAAAAGGATATTGGGGCCACTCAATAATCTGGCCACGCAATTCTTTGTCGCAAATCGGGCACTTGGGATAGGTTCTTTTCATCTCTTATCCTGAGAGGTCCTCGACGCAGCAGGGTGCCGTCGGGGCTAAATCTTTGGATAGGTTCTTTTTATCACTAATTTTAGAGGTCTCGAACGAATCGATTGATTCTCAAATTCCTGAAATCGGTAAAATCGACCCGTTGTGGATACTAGTTGCCACCAAACCTGCGGAAACCCCGTATTGCGAAAGCTGTTGCAAGTCTTGCCAAGTGCGAATCCCCCCCCCTGTCCAAATATCCCATTCTGAATGAAGGGCTTTCATCCGTTGACAGAGCCAATGCGTTGAAATCCCTTGGGAGGTCCCCACTTGGGCGAGGTCTAAAACAAGAAGATTTCGCAGGCCGGTCGCAAAAACTTGCTCGGCAATCGCTATCGGGTCGCGAGGCCAAGCGGAGTTCACCTTCGGCTGAAGCTGAACAAGGTCCAAAGAAAATCGAAGTCGTGACATTTCCGAAATGGACTCTTTTACAAGTTCTTGAAGGTGAGCGGGACCCGTCAGCGATTCCAGCCCCAGAATCACGTTGAAGCCTAAATCTAGCAGCCGGCGGACTTGCTGTGGTTCTTGGATTCCCAAGTCGATCCAAATCGAGCAAGGCAGGCGAATCAGTTTCGCATAAAAATCCCAAGCGTATTGGGAATGGATGATGCCATCGAGATCGGCCACATAAATTTGTTCGGGGAGAAAATCGCTCACAATTTGGGTGATTAATTCAAAAGGCCCCTGACGAGTCGAGTAACGGCTCACAACGGGTTGATATTCCGAACGATTCCCTGCCTTGGCATGAACAATTTGCCCCCGATAAAGGTCAAAAACCGGAACGAGAGCAACATGAGGCCGATCCATGGGATTCTACCCTAAATCAGAATGTTACTTATTCAAAGGAGCTTTCGGTTGGGCGAGGTCTTTGGGGTTCAGCAAATCCGGAAATGGATTGGCCCCTTTGGGAATCGTCGGATTGGGAAAATCCTTGGGAACTCCCCCTTTCATTGGAGGATTGATTTGTACCGGCATCATGGGTGCATTCCCAATTGCCGTTGGAGCGGGGATGGGCATAGGTTGCGGTCGTGGCCAAAGAATGCTCATGAAAACAACACAGCCCACTACGGTCAACAGAACGGTCAATCCCGCAGCCATAATCAATGGGACCAAGCTATTATTTTTTCTCAGAACATCACCGGCATGAATGACCGGCAGCGGCTCTAATTGTTGGGGGAAAGATGGGCGAGTTGATCTTGGCGATTCGTCTCCGTTGCTAGTGCTTCGCGCTGCGAAACCATAAGTCTGACTCTCATGGGAATGAGTCGAAGCGAGAGACGAATCCTCTGCAAAGTGAGGTGGCGAAGTTTGATTTTTTCGCGGAAGCGGAGGAGGTCCCCCCGATAAAGTCTCGTTCATAATATGTTCCCAAAAGAGTGAGAGAACAAAAAGGTTCAATGCGACGTTGCAATAAAATTAATTATTTTTCTTAACGCCCACTTCGGCCAAGATTCGAGCGGCTTTGTTTCCGTCTTCAACACTATCGAAAGTGACAAACCCCACAAACTTGTTCCCCAAGGTGGTGAGAATCGAGCCATGAAGGTTGATCCCTGCCTCGGCCCATGCATGTTTGAGTCTATGGGCAAGGCCTGCATCGTCATCCCCTTCCAATCGCATTACAACGGGATCGTTGACTTCGGTAAACCCTGCGGAACGGGCTGCCTTCTCACATTCCGCACCCACGATGGGGGCCACATAAACCAGTCCGATACCGGGCTTCGAGGGATGACGTTGAGTATAAACATAATCTAACTCAATATTGGCCGCATCGAGGGCAGCCAATTTACCGGCGACTCCTCCGGGTTGATCGTTAACTTCGACAGCCCAGACATGAACGCGATCCATTTTGAAACTCATGTGAGACTCTCCAGAGGGGGTAAGTAGACAGGACTACAATGGGGATGATACCCGACAAAGATTGAACAGCAAGGGATTTTTTTCCCAGTTTCCTAAATCCCGAGCCTGAAAGAAAATCCCATTGTCAACGCCTGCAAAACTTGGGTAAGAACTACAAAAGGGAATTGGGGTTAAAGGGGGTTGAGATTTTAGATTTTTTCCGGCCAAGAAAAAACTTCCCTCTCGACTCTGGTTTAATCCCTTACTAAAATCTACTTTTTATAGGGGAACTACGTTTAGAGGTGGGTATTTGTCATGGCACACAAGAAAGGTCAAGGCTCAGTTAAAAACGGTCGCGACTCGAACGCTCAACGTCGTGGGGTAAAAACCTTTGGTGGACAATTCGTTACCGTCGGCAGCATTTTGGTCCGACAAGTCGGCACTAAGTTTCATCCCGGTCGGAATGTGAAACGAGCTTCGGACGACTCGCTTTTCGCTTTGGTCGATGGATATGTTGTTTTCGACCAATCCGGCCGACGAGTGAACGTCCTTCCAGAGTTACCCAAGCCAGCTGCCAACTAAGGTTTTCCATCTTTTGATCTTTTGATCTGCTTTCTCCCCTGTTTCTTCGGTTCTTTCGGTTACTCTTTGCTTACTATTTTTCTAGAATACAAGCGAGGATTTCTCTGGGGATTGTTGTGAACATTAGACTGGTAATTTTATTCTTTTTGACGATCACCTCATTGGGAAGGGCGATTAACCCACCGGAACCGACCGAGGAAGAGAAAGCCCAATTTGGTTTGGGTATCCAACGAACGATGCGATTACTGTCTAGCAGCACGGCCGAGAATCGCAACCCCGTCCGAATTCTTTTCTACGGGCAATCGATCATCAAACAGGATTGGTGGAAAAGTGTTGCTGCCGATTTACGGTTCCGGTTCCCTCATGCTGACCTGAAAATCGAAAATCGGGCGATTGGTGGATTTGATTCCACATGGATCGCGAAGACTGCCGAACACGATGTTTATCCGTTTTATCCCGATCTCATCATCATCCATGTTTACGGGGAACCCGAATCGTATGAACTTCTGTTAAAGCATATTCGCGGACGCACCACGGCCGAAGTATTGCTCCTGAACGATTTCCCCAAGCGTCACCCTGCAGGACCTGTCAGTAAAAGTGTGGATCGAGAAGCCTGGTGGGACCACGAAATGAACACGGTGCATCTACCGAAATTGGCCCAGAAGTATTCCTGCGGTTTGCTCGATGTCCGAACCCCTTGGGGGCGGTATTTAGATCAAACGGGCCTGAAGGCCTCGGATATGTTAACGGATGGGGTTCATCCCAACGAAATGGGGGAGGAACTTTTGGCGACCTTTCTCAAGCGATATTTAATTGTTCGTAGCGAAGGAGAATCGCCCCTGTCTCAAGGAATGGTCAATATCCACAAAAACCCATCTTGGGATGGGAAAACTCTGCGACTGGAATTTACGGGCAATCGTGTGGATATGAAAATCGGAGCGCTCCCTAAGGGGGGCAAGCTCATCGCTCAGATCGACGATAAAGAACCCGTTTCGTGCCCTGGATGTTTTGCGGCAACTCGTCCCCAACCGGAACCATGGAATGGCCCCATTTCCCTAGCCCGAGTGGATTTCGCAGGACCACCCGTTGCAGAAGATTGGACCCTGACGATCACTTCTGTGGAGAGTAATGGGAAACATTTTAAATTTAAGATAGAAGGCTCTGTTACCGGAAAGGACGGTGAAGGTTGGAGCGGCAAGGATTTTACCTCGGGATCACAACGAGTGTTCATCGGCAGTGAATCTTGGTTTCGGAATGAAAAAGCCGGAGCCATTCAAGTCGGTACCAAAATCACTTGGAGCGTGGTGAGCCTCGCCCGTGATGTCATCGAAAATACGTCGGAAAAACCCAGTTGGATCACCATCGCTCAGGGGCTTCCGGTAGGCCCCCATGTTTTAACCTTGACCTACGAAGGTGAGGGGACTCCCCCCGTCATTGAGGAAATCTGGGGCTTCCAACCCCCCATCGAACTCAAACCCGATGTGCCGTGGTGGCCTTTGGCCGTTGCGGCGGCAGCCTTCTTTCTGCTGGTCGCTGCCATCTATGTTCGCATTCAGGTCCGAAAGGTCAACGCAGAGAAATTGCGAAAAAGCATGGCTACCAGTTGAAGCTCCTTTTGCTGTTTTCGAGGGAAATGCCTCTTTCGCTCTTCCCGATCCCCATTGCCGCACCGTCAGCCGATCTATTCATTTCTTGGCGGGAACCCGATACGGGACGTTTCCATTCTCAGAACGAGTTCCTAGACCAAACAATGAAAGGTAATCCTCTTCAAAATCCTAGAACTTGTAAAAAGGAATCTCTCCATGTCCGAACAAACAACTCGTCGCGATTTTCTCACGACAACGGCTGCAGCAGGGGCAGCACTGAGCTTAACTGGTGGGGTCTTCGGTGGAACCAGCGAAGCGGTGAAAGTCGGCATCGTAGGCTGCGGAGGTCGCGGAAGTGGCGCTGCGGAAAACATTCTTGATGCCGATCCGCAAGTGAAAATCGTCTCCTTTGGAGATGCCTTTGAATTCCGTGCCAAGGAGCTGCTCAAACGTCTCAAAGGGAACGCCAAATACAAAGATCGCATCCTCGCCACTGAAGATAGCACCTTCTCGGGTTTGGATGCCTACAAAAAAGTGATCGCTTCGGATTGCGATGTGGTTGTTCTGGCGACCCCTCCGGGTTTTCGTCCCCTTCACCTCGAAGAAGCCGTGAAAGCCGGCAAACATATCTTCACTGAAAAACCCGTTGCAGTGGATGTGGCGGGTATCAAAAAGGTATTGGCCTTGGTTGAAGAAACCAAGAAAAAGAAATTAGGGGTCGTGGCAGGCACTCAACGCCGGCACCAAGCCCCGTACCTAGAGATCATGAAGCGGGTTCATAATGGTGATATTGGAGAGATTCTCTCGGCTCGGGCTTATTGGAATGGGAACGCAATTTGGTTCCGCCCCCGAACGGAACTAGCGGCTCTGAAAATTCCCGATACCGATTTGAACTACCAACTTCATAACTGGTACCATTTCCTCTGGATGTGTGGGGATCACATCGTGGAACAGCACATCCATAACCTCGATGTGGTGAACTGGGCCATGAAAGATCAACATCCCATCAAGGCCACAGGAATGGGAGGCCGAACCATTCGACCCAGCACCAACCCCGAGGTCAATGGCCATATCTTCGATCATTTTGCCGTCGAATTTGAGTATAAGAACGGTCTCATTCTGCAAAGCTACTGTCGGCAGATCAACGGTTGCGCTTCCTCGATTTCCGAAGCCCTAGTGGGTACAAAAGGAAAGGTCCGCACTGATGACGGCTCCAAAGTCTTCCTATTCAATGGCGAGCCGGTAGAAGCCAAGGGAAGAAACCCCTATGTGCAAGAACATATTGATCTCATCAAGAGTATCAAAGATGGGAAGCCGCTCAACGAATTGGAAGCAGTGACCAATAGCACGATGACGGCCATTCTCGGACGAATGTCCACTTACACCGGTAAAACTCTGAACTGGGACGATGTCATGAAAAATATGGTTCAAGATACCTTCCCGAAAGAGTTCCCCGCAGACGGGAAACTCCCCGTTTCTCCGGTCCCTGTTCCCGGTTCTTACAAAATCTGATTGACAGGCCGCATTCTTATCCTTACATTTTTCGTTCAACCGTTTGTATTCCCAATCGAAATTGATTCACGATCGATCCCTAGCTCAGTTCAAAATCGATTGGATCACATGCCCATGAACATCCGTAAGGCGACGATCGATTCCATTATGCCGTACTGTTAACTTCTCGTGATCGATCCCCAGCACATGGAGAACGGTTGCGTACAGATCGTAGCAAGTGGTTTTATTCTTAACGGCAAGATAGGAAAACTCGTCGCTTTCCCCGTAACTCACCCCCCCCTTAATCCCCGCACCGGCAAGCCATGTGACAAAGGTTCCTCCATTGTGATCGCGACCGGTTCCGCTTTGGGTAAAGGGCATGCGGCCAAATTCGGTCGTGAAAATCACAAGGGTATCCTCAAACATTCCGCGCGCTTTCAAATCCGTCAGAAGGGCCGCAACGGGTTGATCGACTTGTTTGGCAATTGGGGGTAGCTCTTTGGGAATACTCACATGGTTATCCCAGTTATTGGCGGGCCCCCCTGCCCCGCTCCAGATTTGAATGAATCGGACCCCGCGTTCACAAAGTCGGCGAGCCAACAAACAATTCCTTGCAAAGCTCCCCTCAGCATGGGGACGTTCGATCCCATAGAGCGATTGAATTTTGGCCGGCTCTCGATTTAGATCAAACGCCTCGGGGGCACTCAATTGCATTTTCGCGGCCAATTCGTAGCTTTCGATTCTCGATTGTAACCGAGAATCTCCCTGCCGTGTACGAGCATATTCGGAGTTGATCGCCTGCAATAATTTCAGTCCCTCCTCGTTCGATTCAGGGGTAATGAAACGAGTATTAGGATCGGCTTTGAGATCGGGGATCGGTGTCGGAGAAGAGGGATTCACAACGGTCCCTTGGTAGGTCGTGGGAAGAAAACCACAACTAAAATTGCCCATGCCATTGTAAGGCAAACCACGAGAATCGGGCAAAACAATAAACGTCGGCAGATTGTCGGATAAGCGCCCTAGCGCATAGGCAATCCAAGCCCCAGCACATGGAAAACCGGGTGTTTGAAATCCGGTCGTTTGAAGATAACTTGCAGGGCCATGAACATTCGATTTAGAAGACATCGCCATCAAAAAAGCCATGTCATCCACATGTTGAGCCAATCGGGGAAATACGTCGGTAACGTAACGTCCACATTGGCCATGTCGTTTCCAAGTGAAAGGGCTTTTCATCACTGGTCCGGGGGTTCCCGTTGCGGTGGCCTTCAACCCCACATCGATTTGTTGACCGTGACGTTTTTCTAATTCGGGCTTGTAGTCGAAGGTATCCATTTGGCTCATGCCGCCATTCAAAAATATCTGGATCACCTTTTTAGCTTTGGCCCGATGATGAAGCCCGCCGTTGAATTCCGCTCGGGAGCGAGGTTTTTCGTCTTGGGAATAGGCCAGCAGATGCGAAAGGGCCAAGCTCCCGAAATTCGTTGTGAGAAAGGCACGCCGATGTTGCTGCATACTGGACCTCAATCGATAAATAAAAACTCGCTACTATTGAATAACACCCGAACGAGATTGGCCAAGCCGTGTTGGCGAGCGTAGCCCGTCCAAGTGACTAATTCCTTTTCGTGAGGGCTGCGACCTAAAATTCGTTGGGTCACAAACAAAACCTGCTTTTCCAGCTCAGCAGAACGACTTTGAGCCAAAGTGGCGAGATGTTCGCATTGTTTCAGGACGAAGCGATTATTCCACAAGACCAAGGATTGCAAGGCATTCACGGAGGTCGTGCGTGTTGGCGTAGCTAACGAAGCATCGGGACAATCGAGCGCTTCCAACATTGGGTCCGCCCGAGTCCGAAAAATAAACCGATAAATACTCCGGCGTCGCGCCTCGGGAGCATCCAGATCGATCTTATCGTAGTCCGCATCAAGGGTCACATGAACCCCCGGCTTGGTGAGGAACTGTTTAACCGGTGGACCAAATTGCGTCTGGTCCAAACGCCCCGAAACATAAAGAACCGTATCCCGAAAAGTTTCTGCGTCCATGCGTGTTCGATTCATCCGCCAAAGGAGCCGATTATCCGAATCAATTTTGGCGGCTTGCTCGTTATGGAGCACGGCCTGTCGATAAGTCGAACTAGTCACAATCAACCGATGCAGCGCCTTGAGCGAACCATTTTTTTGCTTCAGGTACTCTGCTAGCCAATCTAGCAACTCGGGATGGGTGGGTTGGCCTCCCATTTTTCCAAAGTCACTAGGGGTATCGACAATCCCCTTCCCAAAGTGATAGTGCCAAATTCGATTAACAATCACCCGCCAAGTTAAGGGGTTATTCTCGTCGGCTAACCATTCCGCCAATTTAGCCCGACGTTCCCCTTCATCCTGAGGATTCGTTAAGAGAAAATCGGGCCGCAGCGATTTCACGGCGCGTAATGCCGCCGGATCGACTAGCTCTCCCTTTCGGGTGATCTCGCCTCGTTTGAGCAGATAGATCGGTTCGGGTTGGGTCTTGGGACGAAAACTTCCTTCTGCAGTAAATCGATTGGTGCCACAGTAAACCTTCGTCTGCGGAGGAAGACTGGCAAGCTGGCTGGCCAATTTCTTTTCGAGAACGTATTGGGCCAATGTCAACTGCTGCGATTCGCTTCGAGCTGGTTCTGGTTGTTTCAGAATGGATTCGATGACCGCAGGCAAAGGCTGCTGGATCAATCCACCCCCGATGGCGTTGGTCAGTGCCAATCGGAAGCGACCGATGAGATGTTCTCGACCATGACTTTGTTCGAGTTCAATCCGGATTTCGGTTCCTTCTGCAAACCCCACGGGGTTTTCAAACTCAAAAATCGCAAGATGGGGTTTCCCCTCTTCGGGATGAATTCCCCAAGCCGTCTTCGGATCGTTATCAATCGCTTTGTCAATCTCCCAACTTTGTTGCGAGAAATCCGCTAAAGCCTTTTTGATTTTGACCGATTGAAATTGTTCCGGTTTATCCTTGGGAGCGATCTTGACCCGAATCTCGTTCAGGTGCAAATTTCCATTGACGGCTCGTCCCGGCCCTTTGAAGGGAAGGGAATCATCACAGATTAATTCGAGTTTTAGTGCCGTCCACCCGATTTGATTGGTTGTGGATGCCAAAATATAGGTATCCACAGGAGGAGTCTTACCCGTCGCCAAGATAGAATGATCGTCTAAACATTTTAGAATACTTCCTTGCGTCGATTTTACCTGACTTGGTTTCAGGATAACCCAACCCCCATCGTTATCCTTTTCCTTTTGTGCTTTCTCAAACTCTCGGATTATGTCACGCCAATCGGGGTTGACTTTCTCAAGTTCGGCTAGAGTTTTTAAGGAGGGATACAGGGACCGTTCCCGTTCGTAACGCAGGCGTTGTTTCGCTACTTTAGGATCGTTATCAAAAGCCCGATCGGCTTTATCAATGCCGGCAAAAACGGCTTGTAGGGCATAGTATTCCTTTTGAGAAATCGGATCGAACTTATGGTCATGGCAACGGGCACAGTGAACGGTTAAGCCGACAAATGTGCTCATGGTGGTCGTCACAATGTCATCTCGATCTAAATAACGGGCAATTTGCCGATCCAACGAATTTTCGTTGATGTCGCGAAGGCCACTCTCGTCCCATGGACCGGCAGCGAGGAAGCCGGTAGCAATAATCGCTTGAGGATCGTCTGGAAAAAGGACATCGCCCGCAACCTGTTCTTTCACAAAACGAGCATAGGGCTTATCACTATTGAAGGATCGAATCAGATAATCCCGATAAGGCCAAGCGTGGGGTCGAAAGCGATCCTGATCGTGGCCGTGGGAATCGGCGTAGTGGGCCACATCCAACCAATGACGGGCATATCTTTCACCGTAGCGGGGAGAAGCCAATAACTTCTCGACCCATTTTTCATAGGCATCTGCCGAGGTATCATTCAAAAATTGATCTAATTCTTCAGGGAGCGGCGGTAGCCCTGTCAGATCGAAAGAAACCCGTCGGGCCAAGGTTCTTCGATCGGCTTCCGGTGAAGGTTTCAATTTTTGAGCGGCGAGTTTATCCCAAATAAAAGCATCTATGGGGTTGCGTGCCCATTTTTTCCCTTCAGCATCAAGCTCGGGTATCGGAACTTTTTTCAAGGGTGAAAAGGCCCAGCTCACTTCGTCGCTCTTGGCTACCTCTTTCGTGTTGATCGTAGGGAGTTTAGCCCCTTGTTGAACCCACAAACGTAAAATGTCGATCTGTTCTTTTGTCAAAGGATCGCCTTTCGGGGGCATCCGATCGGCGCCACCTGTCCCCGTCACATGTCGAATCAACAGGCTTTCGGCCCCCTTTTCTGCGAGCAGGATCGAACCGCTAATACCTCCTTGTTGGATACTGCGAATCGAATCCAGACGTAGGCCCCCTCGCTTTTTTGTTTCGTTGTGGCATTCAAAGCAACGGGCTTCCAAAATGGGCTTGACCGATTTCAGAAAATCCACTGGTTCGGAGGAAGTGCTTTTCTCATCGGAATGCAGCAGAGTGAGCGAACTAAATAGACCGATCAGCCCGATTGTGATGGGCAAGCCTTTGAGAATCAAGGTAAAATGAGATCGCATATCAAACCGGTTCTTTCAGGAAGGATTGTTATTCCACTGTAGCAAATTCTCACTCAAAAAGGTAGATGATGGGGATTGACAATAAGAAACGCGAAGAAATACTCTTTCAGAAGTTAGAATTTTCCTTTAGTTTTCACTGGTAATCGGCTCACCACCATTTCGAGTGACCAGTGCAGCTAGGACACGAATACTCAGAGAGGATCGTAGGAATCTCACGCTACCATCTGCAAAGAGTGCATTGGCACCACCTGTATGAAAAGCGTAGATTTGACCCGTACCATCTACTCCATAAAAAGGATGTCCATTTGGAACCTGATAAACCCCGAGATTTTCTCCATTGGTCACATTAATTGCAAATGGACCTGGAAAACTTAGGCCATCGGCAGTCGAACCCCGAAGAAGATTCAATTCCGAGGCTGGTCGGCACCAACCACCACCATTCACGCGATTATTTCCGTTGGCTGTAACGACCAATCTCCCATTCCGGTAGATATGGGGTCGTCCAGCCGATTCGGTTAGGTGAATCGTGTTAGAAAGCCCATCGGTAAACGAACTGTAGTTTAACTGAGTCGTTTTCGAGATCGCTCCCCGATCCACTCCCGCTGAAGCAGGATCGACTAAACCCAAGGTGACTAATTCTTGGGAAACACCGTAAAAACCCGCATAATCCCCATTAGCAGCAATCGGTAACCAATTCTCTGGAGGAGGCGCTCCATCTAAGACTGTTCCATTTGGGCTTGCTGGGCATTCCATCACTTTAAGTCGTCGGCTTACTGCTGGCACATTAATGGGCGATGACCAATTCTGATTGAGATCAATCCCATTCAAAAGGTTTTCTTGCTCCAAATACGGTAAAAGCAATGTAGTCCAACGGACTCGAAGCGAGTTAGTGAAGCCTGGCCGAATGTTGGAAGGTAATCCGCCATTGGGATCGTGATAATTATGCAGGGCAATTCCCAACTGCTTCAGATTATTCGTACAGGTGGTTTTGTTTGCAGCCGCTCGGACTTTTTGCACCGCAGGCAACAACAGACCGATCAGAATCGCGATTATTGCAATGACCACCAAAAGTTCAATCAGGGTGAAGCCCTGTTGATTTTTCTTCCCGTACTGGTTCATCTTTTTACTCCTAATTTTTTGGGTTTGCTGTTTAAGGTTTTAGTTCCAAGGTGGGCAATTCCTTGACACTAGGATTCACTGTGACTTTCAGATCAGAAGATTTTGGATCGGCATACCTTGCTGGGAGTCGATTTGATGGACCTTCATCAGGTCGTCCTGCCAACCACAATTCCACCGTAACTCGATAGTCACCTGCTGGGGCGCCGTCATCTGCGTTGTAAGTTGTTAATTTGTAATTTCCCTGTGCATCGGTTTTCCCCCGTGGCTTCGCAGGGTTGGCCCCTTGATCTCCGATCGGATGGAAAACGACCGTAGCATTCTCGACCGGCGAAGAATTGTAAGTGACTTTGCCTGTGACTGGATAAAGTTTTGGTCGGACTTCACTTTTCTGGCAACCTCCAACAAAGGAAAATCCCAGAAGCAGGGTGATTGTGAACCCAATTTGATACATGTATTTCCGAACGATTCTCATATATCACCATTTTTATAATCTTAATTATGTTTATACACTACTAAATATATCGTCTTAGTAATGATATTTCTAGATCAATTCTGGTGATTTTCTGAAAGTTTTCGTTGAGTTGGCCAAGAAAGGGACATTTGTGCGAGTTCATGCCCGTTGAAAATTAGATGTGAGTTTTTCTGCGATCTGCCCGAATCAGGATGGACACATGAGGCAGAAATTTCGGAGTGTAACCTCTTTTGTGCTAGATCGCTCAACGACTAACATAATAGAGGGTCTACTTTCCATTACTCACTGGTGAGAGAACGTGAAGAAATCGTTTGAATTGGTTAGCGAGTGGCCACCTGCGGGAGATCAACCCAAGGCAATCAGCGAACTCCTCGAAGGCTACAGAAATGGGAAGCGATTCCAAACACTCATGGGGGCTACCGGAACAGGTAAAACGCATACGGCGGCCCGTGTGATAGCGGCCTTGAACAAACCCACATTGGTATTAGCGCATAACAAAACCCTTGCGGCCCAACTTTACAAAGAGTTCAAAGGCTTTTTTCCGAATAATGCCGTGTGCTATTTCGTGAGCTATTACGATTACTATCAACCGGAAGCCTACATCCCTCAGCGAGATATTTACATCGAGAAAGATGCCTCGATCAACGAGAATATCGACCGTTTGCGACTGACCGCCACTGCCAAACTGGTGAGCCGATCCGATGTGATTGTGGTGGCCTCGGTTTCCTGCATCTATGGCCTCGGTTCTCCCAGTGATTATCGGAGGATGCTGGTCGCTTTGAAATGTGGAGATCAGATTGATCGAGAAGAATTGTTAGTCAAACTCGTTGATATCCAATACCAAAGGAACGATATTGATTTTCAACGCGGTAAATTCCGTGTGCGGGGGGATACCATCGAAGTGTGGCCCGCTGCGGAAGAGACGGCCATGAGAATCGAATTATTCGGTGATGAAGTCGATGCTCTTTCGGTAATCAACCCCCTCACAGGGGAAAGAATTGAGGTTCTCGATGAACTCATGATCTACCCTGCGAAACACTTCGTAACCCCCGAAGAACGAACTCGGGCTGCCATTGAAGGGATCGAAGCCGAACTCAACGAACGACTCGAATTTTTCAAAAAGCAAGGTAAACTTCTGGAGTTTGAACGGCTAAAAGCACGCACGTATTACGATTTGGATATGCTCCGAGAAGTTGGCTACTGCTCGGGGATCGAGAACTACGCCCGTTGGTTTTCGGGTCGGGGTGCAGGGGAACCTCCTTACACTTTGATCGATTTCTTTCCGGAAGATTTTTTCTGTGTGGTCGATGAGTCGCATGTCACGCTTCCTCAAGTGCGTGGTATGTTTGCAGGGGATCGTTCCCGAAAAGAGACCCTTGTGGAACACGGCTTCCGCCTACCGAGTGCGTTAGATAATCGCCCATTGAAATATGAAGAGTGGGAAGCGCGGATCGGCAAAGCCCTATTCCTCTCAGCGACTCCGGGCCCTTTGGAGTTAGATCGCTGTGGGGGTGAAGTCGTCGAGCAATTGATTCGCCCCACCGGTTTGGTCGATCCGATTATTCATGTCAAACCGGCGAAAGGACAGGTTCAAGATTTAGTCGAGCAAATCAAAATTTGCAGATCGCGTGGGGAACGAACTCTCGTGACCACCCTCACGAAACGAATGGCAGAAGATTTGAGCAACTACTTCAAAGAATCGGGGATGAAGTGTAAATGGCTGCACTCAGAGCTGGATGCCATTGAGCGAATCCAGACCCTGCGAGAATTGCGAGAAGGGGCTTTTGATGTTCTGGTCGGTGTGAACCTGCTCCGCGAAGGGCTTGATTTACCGGAAGTTTCGTTGGTAGCGATTTTGGATGCGGACAAGGAGGGTTTTCTCCGCAGCGAGACTTCTTTGATCCAGACCATTGGACGGGCGGCCCGTAATGTGAACGCTGAGGTGATTCTTTATGCAGACACAATGACCAAATCGATGCAACGAGCGATCGATGAAACCGCCCGACGCCGTGAACTACAATTAGCCTACAACCGAGAACATAACATTACCCCACAAACGGTAAAAACCGCGATAAAAAGTTACATCGAAGAGGAAGTGGCCGCCCATCAGATGGCGCAAGAAGTGGCAGGGCAAACCCCGCAGGATTATGTCACGGCCGAGTACTTGGAAGAATTACACGCCGAGATGCTCAAAGCCGCCCAAGAATTAAATTTTGAACGGGCGGCGGAACTTCGGGATCAGATCGCAAGGCTCAAAGGGGAGAATGTCGCCTCTCCTCAAGCTGAATCGGCCCGACCAAAAAAACGACGCCGACGTTCTTAATATGATTTCATGATCGAGTAGGAGTACACATGTCTGAACCTTACCCCCCCCCCCAGATCACGACTCGTAAAAAAGGCTTCGGGCTAATCTTCTCAGGATTGATCACGTTCATTTACACACTCGTGATGCAAGTGGTTCCCAGCCTCATCGGGATCATCATTATCTTGGCGTTGGTTGGCCCCAAAGTGGCCTCTCAACCCGAAGAAACTCCCCCCGAAATCTGGACTGATGATCCCCAAGTCGAAAAGGTACTCATCGGAATTCTCATGTTCTCGCATCTATTAGGTGTGGGCTTTACCCTATTATTGCTCCGGTTACGTTATGGCTCCGCTTGGAGCCGTCGCATCCATGCCTTTCGGAAACCTTCGCTCACCCATCTGATCCTGATGCTTGCGAGCCTACCCGCCCTGTTGGTTTGTTTTGGAGTTCTTGAGGCTTATCTTTTACCCTATATTCCCAGTAGTAAAGACTTGGGCTTACCAGGTCTTAATGAATTTATGGAATCGATCAAACGGCTTCCTTTAGGGTTAGCCATCGTTGCGATTGCTGTTCTACCGGCCATTAACGAAGAGCTTTTTTGTCGGGGTTTTTTGAACTCGGGAATACTCGCCCGTTATGGTGGCCTCATCTCGGTGGTCTGGGTTTCATTTCTATTTGGTGTGATGCATTTGGAACCCCCGCAGGCTCTTTTTGCGATGCTCTTCGGCATTGTGATCCATCTGGTCTATTTGGCTTCCCGTTCCTTGCCTTTGGCGATGCTGTTGCATTTTCTCAATAATGCTCTCGTGGTGATCGAAACCAAAGGGAAACTCTCATCGGTTTTTTCACCGATGAAATCTCAGATCGAGACCAACCCATGGCCCAGCTTCGCAGTGAGTAGCGTGATCCTGTTTACGATAGGCTTGATGATTTGGAAAACACGAAGCCGCTCGGAAGAGAATCAAAAGTGAATCTCGGCTCTAATGGATTCAAGCCAAGTCGAGCTTCAGCGATCCCCTTTTTCGGTCTTGCCAGAACGTAAAGCTAAATTAGCTAAATGGGCCGCTGCGGCTGAAGCTACACCGGTTTCGACGGGTGAATTCGGGGACTTTTTGGATTGAATGCACTCGATCCAATTCTGAAGATGGAGCAATTCCCCGTTTGGCTTTTCATAGAAATCGCGTCCTTTCGGCCCATCCCCCAAAATGAGTTCGACCGGTTCACCCTTCCCTAATTCGGGAGTGAACTCATATCGCCCCCGATCAATATACATCGTCCCCAAAGTCCCAAGAATTTCGATGCAGGCCCCGTGTCGAGCGTTGCTAAAAGTTCCCTCAAAGTGCATTTGAATATTCTTGGGATACAGCAACAAAGTCTCGACTGTATCAGGGGTTTCCCAAATATCCTGTGCGCTGATAAACTGCCCGATACTCCGAGCCTCCAGAGGAGTATCCACCCCCACTAGCCAATGGGCGACATCGACCCAATGAACCATCAAATCAGTAAAAATACCTCCGCCAAAATCCCAAAACCAGCGCCATTGACGGTAACGATAACCATCGAAAGGTTGCTCTTTAGCGTTGCCCAAAAACAATTTCCAATCGAGTGCATTCTCATTCAATTTGGGAAAAACCTTGGTGGCCCGCCCTGCATTTCGATTCCATGACATCTTCACTTTGAAGATTTTGCCTAATTTCCCCGAATCGATCAACTCTTTGGCTTTTTGGATCTGGGGCATCGATCGTTGTTGGGTACCCACTTGAACGATACAGTTCGATTTTTTCACGGCATCGATGACCGCCTTTCCTTCCGCGAGATCATGAGTCAGGGGTTTCTCCACATAGACATGCTTACCGGCATTCACAGCATCAATCGTGATGGGAACATGCCAATGGTCGGGGGTCGCAATCAGAACGGCATCCACATCCTTACGATCCAAAACTTCCTTGTACTTTCTGGTGACGAAGGCCTTGGGATCGGCAAAGGGCTTTGTGAGTTCCACATGCTCATCGTAAACATCACAAAGAGCGGTCACGCGAATTTCGGGGATTTGAGCGAAACTTTTTGCCAAATGCCGGCAGCGTCCCCCCGTGCCGATCAAACCGAGCTGGATTTTTTCGTTGGCCCCCCGAGCTGGGAATGCCGAAAGCCCAACGGAGAAGCCGGCAACGGTTGCAGATTTCAGGAAATCACGTCGTTCGAGCATAGGAATTTCACCTATCTGGAGAGTGGAGAGAAATAGGGCCAGTGTTGGTCTATGGAATTTGTTCAAGAACACAATCGAACTTTATGTATTCATATGTTCACTGATGATGATAAGGTTTTTACTGATTTTTACGAATGAGGAGATTTCTCTTGCGATTTTCACAACCAGAAACCCTGCCCTAAGTCATCATTTGGCAATATTTAACGATTATAATCATTCTAAGATACCCCAAAATTAGATTCGGCCCCTTGACAGGTCTCGGACATGGGACGTAGTATGGTTTAAGGTTAATCTCGACCTGATCCTTCTGAGTTTCTTGTTTGGGGATCCTCTTCCTAGGACGGCTCGAAAAAAATTCGGTCAACATTCCCCCCGCAAACAAGATTCACCACGAGTTTCAAATTCTGTTCGCTCTAAAATTCGAGGGCTGGCCTATGAAGTTTGCTGCTGCCATTTCGGAATTGGAAAAATATTGGTTTCCTCATACACCCGACTCAGCATTGGTTCGGGTCATAAATTTACTCGAGTCGGGAAGCCCCCTTCTCATTCATCGTGCGTTTGAACGATGTGCCCCCATGGGATGCCTCGCGACTCAAATTGCTTGGCATCATCCTCGGAGCAGGGAAATTGGAGAAGCAGGAATTTATTGGTTAAGCCGGATTGTAGGACTGAATCCTGGCACCTCGGAAGTGATTCGAGCCTGGGATGATCACGGCATGGGAAATTGGACCTTGCGAATGGAATTGCTCGAGGCCTTCCGGAATGAACAAAAACGTCGTCAACAAGAAACGACTCCCTCGCTTAACCGACCTGTTAATTCCCCCCCCCCAACCGAACCAATAATTACCTCTCTTGCTTAGTTTTTTGCCCAACAGAACTATCTCAAATTTTTCGGTTTCCCCGTTGTGTATTTTAGACTCGCCTTGATTCGACCAGTTGCTTAGACCTCTAAAAAGAAACATCAGAAATGTTTTGGCCCCTCAGTTGGAGTCAACGCCAACTAAAGGGCCATTTCACCGAAGTTAACTCTTGCTAGAGCAACATTACTTCGACAGGATGATGTGGCTATTTGTCCTGAATCTCGATCGTTTCGATTGCTGCGATGGGGCCGGATTTGTTTGCACCACCCACCAACAGGAGAGATTTGCCGAAGGGAACTAACCGATGCACCATTCGCTTGGTGGCCGATTCACCCATTTTCTCCCAACTATTTTTTTTCAAATCTAGCCGTTGAAGGTTCCCATCCGAGGTACTGAGAAAAATTGTGCCCTGAACAGTGGCAGCTGCCGGAGAAAAGCCAACACCTTCCCCAAGGTACTCAGGCCCTTGGCTCCATTTCTGTGTGGTCACATCAAGAATATCAACCCGCTGTGAGGAGTTGCCTTCAGGATCAAGCCCCCCTATGACGTAGATTTTCTCTCCGATGGCACTGACAGTGAGAGCTCGCCGCTGAAACGGTTGCTTAATGGATTTCCAACGGGCATCTTTCGCTTGGAGGTCCAGCTCAAACGTGACTTCAGACCATTGGGCTTTTTGTCCTTTGCCTTTTAGTTCCCAACCACCAATAACATAAAGTTTATTCTGAACGATAATCACATCATGTGAGGATCGCCCCGAGGGAAGCGAAGGAAGCTCGCTCCATTTTTTAGACGCCGGATCATAAACAGCGACGTCAGAAACAGAATGGTTGTCAGTCGGTTCATTCGGTTGATTCCTCGGTTGCATGCCCCCCACGCGATAAATTTTGCCCCCATTCGTGGCGAGATTCATCCCCTGTAAAATCGGCCCGCTCGGTAGCTCTTCCCACTTCGCTCCCTCTTGTTGTAATTGGATTCGCCAAAACGAACCGATCACTGTTTTCGTGTCATATTTATGGGTCTTCCCAGCGTGGCCCCCGTAAACATACAAATACCCCTCGGACTCAACCGCACCAAACGAGGAAACGGGCACGGGCAAATCCGGTATTTGCCACTTCGTTTCCTTGGCAAACATAAAGTTTGCTAGCCCGACCAATAATAAGATCGTCACTCGATAAATCATGCGTATTTTCCTTGATAATCCACTAGAATTTTACCAATTTTGTGAGATGACCTCACCCCCATTTCGCGTTCCAATCGCCTGATAAGTGAACAGGTCCATATTTTCGCGAAGAAAGCGAACGCTGCCATCGGCAAACAAAGCATTGGCACCTTGAGAATGATCAGAGCGGAAAGAACTCAGTCGAGCGATTAGGTCTGCCGAGGTGCCGATCTTCCAATTTAAACGATTTCCTGTGGTCGCAAAACTATAGCTGGCATAACCCCAGACCCATTGCGTATTTCCACCACGAATCTGCCCAGCAAAACTCCCGCTTGAAAAAAGATAATCTCGCAGTTGAAACCCCATTTCACTGGCCATTAAAGTGGAACTGGTCCCATCCGTGATTGAGCTGATGTTTGCCCCTGTGGTACTCCCAATTGCGGTGTTGAATCGGACAAACACCCCATTATCCGGAACCGTGGATGAGCCAAATGCCGTGGTCTGGTTTCCAATGCACACCCCATAACTGGCCCAGCCCGGAAAGGCTGCCACCGTGGGAGGTGGCTGCATCGAAGGGCAACGATAGATTCTTAGAACTTGTGCTCCGACCAGAGCATTGGACCAACCGTCTCCATCGGAATCAGAAGTATCAGAAGGGGCTAAACTCGGGTTGTATAATTTCCCTAATGATTCTTGTTCGATAAACGGTAAAATCTGTGCAAAGGCCGAATTGAACGTCGGGCTATTTGCTAATGGAAAGCTCTGATAGTTATCATGGAATTGGTGCATCGCAAGGCCGATTTGTTTAAGATTATTCTGGCAGGAAGAGCGATTCGCTGCCTCTCGGACCTTTTGAACGGCGGGGAGCAACAAGCCGATCAGTATCGCGATGATTGCGATCACTACCAATAATTCAATCAAGGTAAATCCTAAGAAATGGCCATGCGCGGAGAAGAATCTTCTCCCATGTCGAATCATCATCACTATCACTCCGAATAAGGGTTACAGAAAAGTTGGCTGCCTCGTGGCAGAGGGTTAGCGAAAGAACCGCATACCGGAGCTAGAGAATCGCCTGATTAATGAGACCGTGTCTCATTTGATATTGTATATTAGGCCTAAAATACTCCTCGGCAAGACTATCTTTTGAAATTATTGAGATTTAATCTCGATAATTGAGGAATTGCTCCTGCTCGACAATCGCCTCAAATCTGGAATAATCGCCTCGCGTTGTCGGTCGTGATTTGCCCTATTTGCTCGATGCTCATTTCTCGAATGGTTGCCAACTGCTGAGCGGTGTGCGCCACGAACGCCGGTTCGTTCCGCTGACCTCGATGCGGAACCGGTGAAAGATAAGGGCAATCGGTTTCAATGAGCAATCGTTCTAAAGGAATCATCCGAGCCACTTGACGGATGCTCTCTGCCGTTTTGTAAGTTAAAATTCCACTAAACGAGATGTATAACCCCATCGCTAAACAGTGTTGGGCGATGGTTTCATCTTCACAGAATGAGTGCATGATTCCTGTAATCGGTCCGTTCTTCTCAAATTCATCGCGTAATACCCGCACCACATCCGAAGCGGCTTCTCGACAGTGAATAATGATTGGCTTTCCCCTCTCGCGTGCTAGGGCAAGGTGTTTGCGAAAAAATTCTTCTTGCAGTTCGAGAGGGGCCTTTTTCCAATATCGATCCAAGCCCGATTCTCCCACGGCAACCACTCGAGGATGCTGGCTCAATTCCACGATACGAGACCAATCGTTTTCGTGAGCTTCGGCAGTGTGGTTAGGATGAATCCCCACGGCAGCCCACAACAGAGGATATTGTTCTGCCAAGCTCAGGCATTCGCGCGAGGTTTCGACATCAATCCCGATCGTGACCACTCCCATCACACCGGCATTCTTGGCGCGATCGAGCATCAATTCTCGATCGGATTCAAAACGAGAATCGTTCAAATGGGCATGTGTGTCTATCAATACTGGCATAGGTTCCTTAGGAAATGAAATACTTTCTGGGTCAATAACTCCCTCATTATAGGTTGGAACATTTATGAAGTATGCGATTAGTCAAACCTGCACCTTGCAAGCCCCGATGGAGGAGGAACTTCCTGCGTTGGCTCAAGGGGGCTGGTCGGCCGTGGAATTGTGGTTAACCAAGGTTGAAAAGTTTTTAGAAAATCATTCCTTAGATGACCTGCGCGAGCTGCTCTCGAAAAATCAATTGACTCCCATAGCGGCGTCTTATCAAGGTGGGTTGTTGACCAATCAAGGAGAGGCAAGGCAAGCGGCCTTTGATCTTTTCAAACGACGTTTAGAACTCTGCCAAGCACTGGGGGTTCCCGTAATGATTATCGCCCCTGATTTTCATACACGGCCCGACCAAACGACAGTACAACGGGCTTTAGTTTCGTTAAAGCAGGCCACTCAATGGGCAGCTGCGTTTGAAGTGAAACTCGCTTTGGAATTTCGTGGGACCGATGGGTTCTTATCCAGTTTGGATACCACCATTCAAGCCGTAGAGATGGTAGAAGAATCCAATTTGGGAATCTGTATCGACTTATTCCATTATTACAAAGGACCGAGTAAATTTGAGGATTTGAAACGCCTGAATCCGAGTCAACTTTACATCGTTCAGGTCGCGGACGTGATGGGTACCCCCCGAGAATTAATGAGCGATTCCGATCGGGTGATGCCCGGCGATGGTGAATTTCGCTTGATGGAGGTACTGCAGGCGATCCAACAAATGGGGTTTCAAGGACCCTTTTCGCTAGAACTTTTCAATCCTTTGTTTTGGCAGATGAAACTCTCACAGATTTCGGAACTGGGATTTACCGCTCTGAAACGGGTCTGTGAAAAGTAGCGAGAAATCAGTAGCAGGCAAAAAAAAGGGCGAACGCACCCGCGTGCTGTTCGCCCTCTCGGTTTCTTGCTGAAGGTTTGTTATTTAGTGTCGAATCGTGTCGGCAATGCTGGGGTTATGATTGCCACCTAAATCGATTTCAATCTCATGATCTGGCCCCACCACCGTACTGGCCACCGGGGTAAGTAACTCCGCTCGTTGGATGCTAACTTCTCGGGGGGCATCGATCCCCAAACGAATCCGATCGCCTTTAACAGAAACAATTGTAATCCGGACGTTGTTACCGATGATGATTTCTTCACCGGGTTTTCGAGACAGTACCAACATGATGAACCCTCCTTGGTGGGTAATTTTGAGAGCGAAGTTTAGTCGTTAAATCCTTGTGCAAAACCTGTGCCGACAAGAGGGAATTCTTAATTTAGCAAAAAATCTTACATAATCGTCACAAAATACCAGATTTATTCCCTCAAAAGAATTACCTATCTTATCCAAGTTTTCCATTTTATCAGTTTGAGTGAAAATTCCATCTCACCCGCACATTATCTATAACTGCTAAACCTTGCAAAATCAAACAACCTTACTCAGAATGAAACAGAACTTTTTGTTACAATCGTGACAAGGTTTTAGGTCAGACAGAAATAAACTGGTCGTTAAACGACCAACTT
The DNA here is from genome assembly GCA_026419115.1 of Gemmataceae bacterium. Lineage (GTDB taxonomy): Bacteria > Planctomycetota > Planctomycetia > Gemmatales > Gemmataceae > SKW135. The sequence goes on along the minus strand of JAOAAA010000039.1, from coordinate 1,237 downwards.
TAGCCCCAAAAACTGCGACCGGTTCAAAAAAGGGGAACTTTTGCGTTCACCGCTTTGGGGGCTTCATCTGAAATAGACCTTTGTATCATTTTGAATGAGGCATTCGAGTTTCGAGTTCGGCTTTTGTATGCCGATAGAACCGAGGCGCCTGATAGGAGGCGGGCTTTCTCTTTCGGCCATGTCCGCTGAGGAACATGCTTCCCAGAACAATTTCTCGTAACGGCCGGTTAGGATGCGGGCTTTTTCTTTCTACCGTAGAACTTATTGGAGAGTAAATTTTCAAAGGCCATGAACAGGAGCAAACCGATCATCAAGAAAGGGAACAGTTCGATCGGGGCGGCATAGTTCCCACCAAACGATTTTGCTAAATCCAAATCTCGCACAGCTTGAACCACACTATTCGGCCCAAACACCTCTTCGATGATTTCGCTGCCAAAGCGTTCGAGGTTACTTTCCGATGGAGGATAGTTGAGACTAAAGCCCTCGACAAATTTTCCATCTTCGGATTCGAGTGTGAATTGCCCCGAAGAGGTTCCTTTATCGGCATCGAAACGAAATAGGGATTGATTCCCCCGATTGAAAATTGCATCGTTGGGGGAAACATCCGGTCCGGTGAAATAAAAGGTATTGGGGCCTTTTGTGGAGAAACTGGGAAGTCGCACAACAACGGTATCCCCACAAAAGTAGGTAAATTTCTGATCTTCCGAGTCGCCTAAAAGCGTTCGCACCGTTTCGTTAACAAGAATCAAAAAGAAGGGGTCTTTACGGGCGAAGGTGTGATACTTTTCCGATCCTGTTGTAATCGGCACGGTGAATTGCACCACTCGACCGACCTGACCGATTCCCCATTCCAAAAGGGCAGGAGATCGTTCACTGGGGTCCGGCGCATCGTTGTATCCAACCACAATTCGATCTCGATTCTGCGTGGGATTTTCCACAGTCCAAAACCCTCGCGTGAAGGGGGCTTGTTCTTGAAAATAACCGGGGGAACTTTCGCGAAATTCTCGTAAAACTTTGAGCATCGGCCTTGCGGGATCGAGTGCATCCCAAGTCCAACTCACGGGGGATTGGGTTTCCGGAATCGTCCTCCAAGACAGGAATTTTTTCGGCAAAACAGCCAACGCCGCAGGGGTTTGATAGGCAGCAATATCCATCTCCGGACCGGCAGGAGCAACGATTAAATGCCCTCCTTGTTCGACATAGGTCTTGAGTTGGCGCCATAAAGTGTCACTGGGGC
>JAOAAA010000038.1 GCA_026419115.1 Gemmataceae bacterium | reverse complement strand
GAGATCGATGTTCCTCATCGCGCGGACTCCTTTGGGATAGGGCCATTATATCACACAAGAAGGATCACCTGAAACGGTGCTGTGTTTCTGAATTGGTCGTTCGTCAAAATTTCGATCAGAAAAGACCCTTATGAGATTCGCAGTCCCTGAATGCAGGTCTGTTACCGAAAGCCTGAGGGGTTCGATCCGACCTCGGATTCTTACTTCTACTAGGTCCAGTTTTGTACAGTCTCGTTCATTTTGGTTTGCACTTCGCTCGGAATCGGTTCCCCTAAAATTTTTTCCAGATGCAAACGAGCTGTGGTTAAAATTACTTGTAGGGGATCGACAGTGGGGACATTTCGACTCTCTGCTTCGGTATGAAAGGCTCCCACGTTAGGAAACTGAGAGAGATCGAAAACCACCATCGTGGGTTTCAAATATCCCGGATGGATAGAAAACTCTTCGGCTTGAGCATCTTTGGTGAGCAGAATGACATCATGATTGGTCGAGTAAATCGCCTCCCGAAGAACGTGTCGACCAGTAAAAGTTTGGGCCAGTTTTTGTCCGGCTTCTTTGGTTTTCTCTGCAAAAATCAGGGACATGCCTTCTTGTTTGAGCAGTGGGGCAATCATACGAGTCATTGCCCCCCCCCCTACGAATAGCACAGTGCGACCTTTCAGAGGTTCTTCGGTCCCCCAGCGTTCACTCACGGCGTTCAACAGGGTTTGTTTCACGGCAGGACCAAACAGATTGAAAGCAGTCCATGTTCCATCGGTGGGGGCGGCATAATCCGCAGCCGCGATGGGTGGTTTAGCACTATCATCCATGATCGCTAGTTCATGAAGACGTTCCCAACAACTATCATCAAAAGAGACCCCTTGAAGGCGAACGGCATCGGCAATTTTGCGGAATGTTTTCAGACTGCCGACTTGGATCGGCAAAACGCGATGGGGTTTCCCAAGGGCAGAAAAGGCGCAGTTAATCAATGCTGATAAAAGAAACGATCGATCGTCGGTACCGGTGACCCCGACAAAACGAGTCGGCTTGCCTATATCCCGAAATAAATATCCTTCGGTCAACTGTCGAATGTTCGCTTGACCTTCATAGGCTTCCATGCCCCGTTCCAGACAGGCTTCGCACCAAGGGGCACCAATCTTCTGACCGAGCAAGGGGAAGAAGCGGCCTGCGTATCCTAGGCCCGTGATGACGGTGGGGATGGTCGGCTTATTCAGAATTTGAACCAAGGGCCACGCTTCTTCTGGGGTGCTGGCTCGACAGGTGATTCGGATGATGTCGGGTTTTTTCGTGAGCATCTCTTTGTAGATTTCGGCGATATCCGAAGGAACCTCGGAACGGTTGGTGTAGGAAATGACCCGTTTGCAACCCGGAAAGGGACGAATTTGATCGGCCACGTCGAGTTCGATATCGACATAGTCAGCTTTTGAGATGATCGCGGTTCTTAGAAGGGTCAGGCGTTCTTCTTCGGTGCCGCTCCATTGTCCTCCATCCTTAGGACGCTTACAGGAGAACATCACAGGTGTTTTTTTGGCAGCGATGATTTCGCTAAGATTGGCGTCTTTCTCAAAGACATCCAGCCGAATTTCTACTAAATCGGCCCCCAAGAAATAGGCGTTGAGCATATCGGCCAACGCCATCCGCCGCGACTCTTGCGTAATGGTCACCAGTATCATGTTAGGCCCACCCAGAGAAGAGATGATGTTTCCAAATGAGATACACGATTGCAGAGGATTGGGTAGGTGTCAATTGAAAATGGACGGAACTTAGCATTCAGGTCCAAATTCCAAATGCTGAGTTTAAGGCAACCTATCTAGGTGCCTTACAACCGTGACACTTTCATTCAACCACAATCCTCTCTCTTGGAAACGCTTGCTGCAATCCCTTTGTTCGCTCAATTTATTTATCGTCTGAGGAGAAACTCTTTCGAGTTAATAAGTCCCCAAGCAATATCTTCAAGGGCTTGTCGGCGGTTACTGGCTTTGTCGAGATAACTACCCAATTTCTCCGCTTCCGAGGGGGTTGGTTTCCGAGTTAAAGCAGCCAGAAACAGCGTTTCGATCATCTCATTGGTTGCAGTTTGTTGGTCGAGCATTTTACCGAGGCGATTCTCGGGTTCTGTCAATAACGAATTGACTAGCTCGCCGGCAATGAGTTGGGCCGTTTGAGAAAGCCCCATATCATCGGAGCGTTCACACTCACAGGTTAACAGGCGTTCAGGTTTACCGAACGATTTCAAGAATTTTTCGGCCATATTATTTCGGCCTGTGCGTCGAAGGTCTTGCGGTAAGGCAGCGAGTTGACCGGCCCGAGTCCCCTTGGGATAGCCGTAAAATTTCGGGGTTGTTTGCAGCACGGAGGAAACGGCATCGAGGAGTTGTTCGGCTTCCAGAGGTTGGATGAACGCCCGAGAGAAATGGGTTTGCTCGTCGGGTATTTTGGGATCGCTCAGCGAGGAGCGTTGGTAAGTTTCTGAGGAGACAATTAGCTTAATCAATTTCCGAAGATCGAAACCTTGTTGAATAAATTGCTGGGTTAAAACCTCGATTAACTCGGCATTCACAGGGGGGTTCGTCGCACGAAAATCGTCATTGGGTTCAACTAACCCCTTTCCGAACAGATGATACCAAACCCGATTCACTTGGGCTTTGGCAAAAAAGGGATTTTTTGGATCGGCCACCCAATTGGCCAAGGATTCCAAGGGGTCCGCTTCGGGAGAAATTGGGGTGGTGGCATCGAGCACACGGGGAGACATTACTTGTCCGGTGCGGGGATGTTTTAAGCCCCCTTGTCGTTTCAGGTAAACGATTTGTTCTCCGTCGAATTCGTGGCTATCGAGTTGGTCGCGACGGGAATTATTCAGGATGCGATAATCGATCCTTCCAAAGTGGGCAGCGAATTCGTGGTAATCATCTTGAGTCCAACGATCAAAGGGATGGTTGTGGCATTTGGCGCAGCCGATGCGAATCCCCAAAAACACTTGAGCCACCGCTTCGGCTCGCGCATAAGGTTCACGAATTGCTCGATAGAAGCTGGTGGCAGGATTGGCGTAGCTGCTTCCCTTGGCCGAGAGAATTTCGCGAGCGATCTCATTCAAGGGTTTGTCATCACGGAACGATTGCCGTAACCATTCTTGGAAGGCCCGTACCCCTTTTCGATCGAGACTTTTTTCCTCATTTCGGAGCAGGTCGCCCCATTTTTGGGCCATGTATTCGGCAAATTCCGGACGAGTGAGTAACTCATCAATCAATCGACTTCTTTTTTCTGCGGTCGGAGTGGCGTCGTTCAAGAAGCGACGGGCTTCTTCAGCACTTGGGAGAACCCCCAAAATGTCGAGATAGACCCTCCGTAAGAACATAGAATCGTCCGCGATCGGTGCGGGGGTGATTCGTAATCGTTCTAATTGCACATGGACTTTTTGATCGACCACATGATTGGTTAGCGGCAGGGAAACTTTGGTCCGTTCGGGAAGAAAATAGACCGGAACTGGTACTTGCTTGTCGAGATAGCGCACCACGATGTTCAACTCGCCATCAGCCACCTTGCGAACTTGACCTTCGTTGAGGATTTTAGCAACCCCTAACACAGTGGGTTCATAAACGGCCAAAGCTCGGACATCTTTTTGGGAACCATCGCTGAAATGGGCCACCACTGTGAGATCGAATTGCGCCCGCGTACCGAAGGAAATATGCTCGCGAGGGGACACCTCAAGGTTTTTTAGCTTGGGTAATCCTTCGCTATCATCGGGGCAGCCGGCCGCAATCCATTTTTTGAGAATCGCGTAGTCCAACGAGTCTTTGCTAAATCGGGGACCGCCTTCATGAGGGACCGCACCAACCGCTTTCTTAAGGATCAGGCTTTCTTCAGGCTGACTCACACTCACACGCCGAGCTAAACTATCACGGGTGAGAATCGCTCGATCTGTCAACGGGTCTTCTCCCCGTAGTGAAAGTTTCAGGCCTCCTTTCCCATTCAAATTCCCGTGACAGGCTCCTTGGTTGCAGCCCGCCCGAGTTAACACCGGAATCACTTCATGTCGAAAGGAAGGGCTTTGGGCCGAAGCGAACGATGTCAGAAAAAGGAAAAACAAAAATGCCAGTCTCATAATACAACAATCGGTAGGATTAAAGAACTTTCATCAAATAGGATAACCAGTTTTTACGGAAATTACCACTCAAAAAAGCCGACAAACGCCAACTCCCAGCGATTCCCCGAACGGGTGGGAAAAATGATTTCGAGTTCTGTTGAAGTAATTCTGTGCGCGAGGAATGGTTAGGTCAAATCAGAATTTCCTTGATGACACGGCACTTGCCTTCCACGCCAATCAGGCGATCGTTTAATCCTTTATTGGGATAGGTGAGTTTCCAAGCATCAAGTCCAAGCAAATGCAGAATGGTTGCTTGAATATCACGAACGTCGACTTCTCCCTCTCTGACATAGTAACCAATATCATCGGTAACACCGTAAGAAAGCCCAGGCTTGACGCCGCCGCCGGCCATCATCATGGTAAAAGCATAGGGGTGATGATCGCGTCCGATGAATTGTTGGCCCGCTGTATTTTGTTGCATGGGGGTTCGGCCAAATTCCCCCCCCCAGACCACCAAGGTACTGTCGAGTAGACCTCGATTTTTCAAATCGATGATTAATGCACTGATCGCTCTATCAATTTGCTGAATTTTGATCGGCAAGGTATTGGTAATATCCTCACCAGGGCTGACACCGTGATGATCCCACCCCCAATCGTACAACTGCACAAAACGCACACCGGCTTCGACGAGTCGGCGAGCTAAAAGGCAGTTATTCGCAAACGAAGGATCGTTCCCCTTGTAATGGGCACGGGGATCGTCCTGTCGATCGGAATCGGGGATATAGCCAGGGACGGCTCCGTAAAGTTCTAGGGTTTGCCTCGTTTCTTTGCTGAGGTCCATCGCTTTGGGCACGGACGCTTGCATTCGATAGGCCAATTCGTATTGTTCGATACGGGTTTGAGTTTCGGGGTCTCCTTGGCTTTCGTAGTGAAGTTTGTTTAGTTCCCGAAGGGTATCAAGGCTTTCGCGACGGCCTCGATCATCTAAGCCATTGGGGTTCGATAAGAACAACACGGGGTCACCTTGGGAACGGCACTGAACCCCTTGGTAGACACTCGGCAGAAAGCCACTTCCCCAAATGCTTTTGCCTGCATCCACGGTGCGCCCCCCCGACGAAAGCACAATAAAACCTGGTAAATCCCGATTCACCGATCCCAAACCGTAGGTTACCCACGAACCCAACGAGGCGCCGCCGAATAACGAGGTTCCCGTGTGCATGAGCAATTGGGCGGGGGCATGATTGAATTGATCGGTCTTGACTCCTTTGACAAAGGTAATGTCATCGGCCACTTTGGGTAAATGCTTCCACAATTCCGAAAGCCAAGCTCCCGATTTGCCACACTGTTGGAAGCGGTAGGGGCTTCCCAGCAAGTTCGGCACACCACGAATAAAGGCAAACCGTTTCCCTTTGAGATATTCTTCCGGACAGGGCTTACCTGAAAAGCGGACCAAAGTCGGTTTGGGATCGAACAAGTCCAATTGGCTGGGGGCTCCTGCCATGTGGAGGAAGATGACGCTTTTGGCTTTGCCGAAGGAGAGCGGTTTTTTCTCTTCTGGTGTCGTTGGGAGGCTCTGAGTGTTATCTTTCGCCGTAGTGGGAATATCGCGATGGAGCATTGAGGTGAGCGCAATAGAACCTAAAGCGATCCCCGACTTCCCGAGGAAAGTTCGACGGGTCAGGTTTTTCCAGAAAAAATGTGTGTTGTGCAAGGCTTTTCCTCAACCGGTTCGCACGCGGATCATTGCTAACCTATCTCTCATTTTAGTCAAACCGATCAGAAAACGAAACCCCAGCAAGGGAAATACCGCCCCGAGTTGTTACGCTTCCCGCCGAGTCGCTGCTCCGATTTATTACGCTTTCCGATCGGCCAGGCGGGTTCGCACTCGGGCTAGAATTTGGGAATGATCGAAAGCCAAAGGGGGCAATTCCTCCAACGGAAATAAGCGAACTTCTGCAGCATCATCACCCGCACGGGGCCGAATTTCTTGGGGGGCAACCCGTGCTAAATAGACAATCGATACGGTCCAACCTCGGGGGTCTCGGCCTGGATCGCCGCAGGCGTACAGCTGTTCTAATTCGGGAACCTCGACAGCGGTTTCTTCACGAAGTTCTCGCTGGGCGGCTTGCAGTAAGGTTTCGCCCTCATCCACAAAGCCTCCGGGCAAGGCCCAGTGCCCTGCATAGGGGGGATGATGCCGACGAATGAGCAACACCGAGGGTTTTTCTTCACGGGTCACAATGGCAATATCCACAGTGACGGCAGGTCTTGGAAAATCGTAGCAATAGGTCCCGCGAGTCGCTGCCATGTTCGTTACTCAACCAAAAAAGCTCAAAATCACACGGATCGATTACAATTGTCCTTCGACACCTAATTGGTGGAAGTAGTGTTGCACCTGATCTTGATTTTCTAACAACCAATCGATGGTGGGTTCGTGATTCAAGGCTTTACGAATCACCTTAACCGTGGCCTCACGATGGATGCTGAACAGGGTCACATGATCGACTTTCTCAACGCTCAAAATAACGGGGTCTAACCAAACCGAATAAATAATTCCCAGTTCGTGGGCTTTCTCTTTGGGTATAATCCCTTGACGAACCGCATCCAGAACCCCATGAGCAATCGCTGCTTGCACCGTCCCCATGAGAATGTTGGTGTAACGGGCTTCTTTCACGGTGACCTTGCTCACCATCAGCGTGGCAGGCTTTACTTGAACATCGCTATTGAGCAACGCAAAAACGCGGGTATGCCCTTTGACTTGATCGCCCACGAGTTGGGCCAAGGCGATGCCCACCGGACCATCGAGTTCACCAATCACGATTTCAGGTTCCGCACACAAGTAGGCTTGTTCCCCTTCGACTAGGGCTTCGCCGGTTCTTAATCCGATTCGCAACGACATCAGAAAATTTCCTTCCGTCTTGAATGACTTACCTAATCAATTCCGTTATGATTTTCTTCGATCTTGGCTGTCAGACCTAATAGCTTCCGTCTTGATTCTCTCGAAAGGGAGGGCATTAAATGGTCACCATTGTACCGATCGGATGCCCTAACACGGCCCGTTCGATATTTCCTTCTTTCTTGTAATTGAAGACTAATATCGGCAGATTGTGTTGCTGACAGGTGGCGATGCCCTGCAGGTCCATCACCTTAAGTTGTTTATCAAGTACTTGCTTGAACGTCAAATGGTCGTAGCGAACGGCATGGGGATTTTTTTCGGGGTCTTCGGTATAAATCCCATCGACTCGGGTGGCTTTTAACAACACTTCGGCTTTGATTTCCACTCCGCGATTGGCTGCAGCGGTATCGGTCGTCACGTTGGGGTTACCGGTTCCCCCTGCGAGGATCACGACTCGTTTTTTCTCTAGATGGCGGATGGCACGGCGACGGATATAAAATTCCGCAACGGAATCGACCCGCAGCGATGACATGAGGCGAACTTCTAGCCCTAATTTCTCAAGGGTTTCCATAAGGGCCAACCCATTAATAATGGTCGCTAACATACCCATATGGTCGGCGGTGACTTTATCGATGATCTCACCTTGGGCCGAGAATTGAGCACCCCGAAGAATATTCCCCCCCCCTACGACGATGGCGATCTCCACGCCCATTTCATGGACCTTTTTGATTTGTTTGGCGATGTGGATCGTCTCATCTAAACTAATACCGGTTTGGCCACCGTGACCAAAGGCCTCCCCGCTCATCTTCAGAAGGATACGGTTGTATTTCGGTTTCACAGCTTCGTTCATTTCATTCTCTTAGGGGATCAATACTTTGGGGATCGTTTTATTAAGATAGGATTCCTCACGGGTCTTAGCAACCACACAATTCGATTCTGAACATCAGCACGATTTGATTCCCCCCCCCTGTACTTTATTTTCACAGGGAGTACCCTACGCTTCTTCGTTCCGAGAAAGACCTAGCAGCAGAACGAAGATGTTTCGACCTCAGCTGTTGATCGAAGGGGATCTCGGATCGATCTGACCAATCTGACCAATCTGACCGAGTGGTTCGGTTGAAACACCCGTTTCATGGGCAGGGGGTTGTTTGGCCAACAGGAAGCCCAGATAGGCCACATAGACCGAGGATAAAATCAGGCCATGCCAGCGCTTAACTTGGGAGCCGCCGAGAAGAATCGGAAACATAAGTAAGGTCACGCCCATCATCCACCAAGAATCGTTGCGAATCAAGGCAGCCTCTACCGGAAGGGGAGAAACCAAAGAACTAATTCCAAGGATCATGAGAATGTTGAACAGGTTCGAGCCAATAACATTCCCAACCGCAATATCGGTGCGTCCGCGATAGATGGCAATGACGGTAGCAACCAATTCCGGTAAGCCGGTGCCGACCGAGACAATAGTCAGACCGATGATCCGCTCGGAAACCTCAAGGCGACGGGCCAATTCTACGGCCCCTTGCACGGTGAAATGCCCCCCCCCTGCTAATAAGAGCGAACCGAAAATGATCAACCCGATACAGAGCCAAAGATTGGGATTGGCATGCGAGGGGGTCAGTTCTTCGACTTCGCCTTGCACTTCTTTTTGCTCGATTTTCGTGAGTTGTTGACGGACCAAGCTGACCATGTAAGTGGTGAAGCCCACATAAATCGCGATGCACAACACCGCATCGAGCCGGTTCACCTGACCATCTTGCACAATCACCAAGCAAAGCAGGGTCACCAGAACCAGAACGGGATATTCCAGCCAAATGGTCCCACCGGAAAATCGCAAGGGACGTATCAACGCGCACAGGCCCAAAACACCCCCGATATTGAAGATATTCGAGCCAATCACGTTGGAGACAGCAATATCGGCCTTACCTTCGGCGGCAGCGGCAGCGCTCACGGCTAATTCTGGGACCGATGTTCCGGCCGCGACCACGGTCAAGCCGATCACTGCAGGAGTCAGGCGAACCAATGTTGCTAGCCCTACGGCCCCTCGAAGAAGTGCTTCTCCCCCCCCTACCAGTAGTAAAATTCCAAGTACGATAAATCCTAAAGCAAGCAACAAGGGATGATCCTCCTAGGTAGGGTAGAGGCTATTTAACACGTTCCGATTTCCGAGGGAGCCGTTTTTTCTTTTGGGCAATTTGGCTCTTTAGCTATACGGCTCAACCGTGCTCCTATTTCAAATCAGACGCAGATTTTAGATTGTACAGGGATATTCTGCAAGTGATATTAAATCAGGCGAGTCGTTCTGAGAGGATAGCGTCAGGAAGAAGATTTCGTTGAAACGCTCGACAATCCCCAAGGGACATAAAGGCTTTCGTTGAAACAATCGACGATGCGGAGAGGAAACTAGGTCATCTGCTTCTGGCGACGGCGGCGACGACGACGACGTTTGGGAGTGACGATTTCTATTGGTTCGTCGAGTTGTTCCCTTTCTTGTTGACTGGTGGGGTCGCTCATCCCTTCGGGCCAAATATGGAACCCACCACGATAGAGAAATCCTTCGGAAAAAATTTTCCACGTTCCCCAAATTCCTTTTCCTTCGTTGAATCCTCGGTAGTGGACGGAATGTCTGCCGTGATATTGCTTGACCCATTGGCAATGACCCGTTTCGACATCATAATTCCCGACGATGGAAAACGAACCGACCGCATCCCCCCCCTCGCCGCTCATGAGACCGGAACAGAAATGCAATCGCAGTTCCATGGCATGGCGAGTGGTATCGTGACCGTACACAAAGTAACCTTTCCAAGGACCGGAAGGGAAACGGGGATCGCTCTCGGCAGGGGAAGATTCCGAAGCCATAAATACATCTCAGGGATCATAGTCTCTAGCGCTATCTTATACCATGAGTAAATAGGTCAGCTACATAGTTCCGTTATGGAAGAAGTGAACCTTTATGGCTCGGTTAACTCTGTTAGAAAGAATTCAATCGCAGAAAACTAAGAGAAAATGAGGAGAAAGCCATGCCCGATCCCGATAAACGACAATTGCGAGAATTGAAACGCGTGTTAAAGCGAGCAGGGAGTAAACACCGGCGGCGCGAACTCAAACGGGCGTTAGAGCGAGACCCAGAAGGGGCTGCCGATCACGAGGAAGATTTGGGACGGTATCGTTCGCAGGAGATGAATGGGCTAGACTCGAAGAAACCTCGGGATTAACGGATCACTTTCTCCCCTAAGCCCAATACATGAGTGGCAGCCAAGCCATTCCCAAAGGTCTTAAAATCGTTAAATTTCCAAACCACCTTTTTCTCTCGTGTGATCTCGAAGAGTTGGGGATTGTCTTTACCGGCATGACAATTGCCGATAATCAGATTGCCATTGGGTAATAAATGCAGTGTCGTCACCCAAGCTAATTTGATTCCCGGTATTTCGTTCTGATCGAGACTCCAAACAATTTCCCCTTTGGGATTCACCTCAAGGACCCGATTGTTATTTCCGCCTGCAATCAGGGTATTCCCGTCGGGCTTGCGGATCGCACCATACACTTCAGTGCCATGACCTTCGGGACCGTGACCGGCAGAACGCGGGCGATTTCCTAGATCGAGAGTGTAACTCCAGACAATTTTCCCTTTCCGGTCGTATTCGCAAACTTTCCCTTCCGATTCATGACAAACTAAATAATGCCCTGAGTCTAATCGGCGTACCATTCGAGTATCCCGATGAGGATCGACTTTCTTCACCGTCAAGGGGATTTCGTGAACAATTTCCCCTTTCCGATTCACTTCAATGATTCGACAATTTCCACTTTCGGCGATCATCAATAAATCGTCGGGAATCGGTTGAAAAGCATGGACCTCGACACGACCGGAGTAGCCGGCTTTGGGCTTCGATTCATATTTCCAAACCACTTTTTTATCCTTATTCACCTCGGCCACGATCGTGGGACTAAGGGAGAGCAACACGTTGCCGTTGGGCAGTAAATGAATGTCGTGACCATCGAATTGATTTTGGAATTCCCACTCCACTTTACCATTGGTATCCACAATAGCTACCTTTCGATTATCGTTGCCCAAAACGCGATAATCCTTCTTCATCGCATCTTTATCTTTGAGTTGATCTTTGTCTTTATTTTCTTGGGCTTCGAGTTTTGAGAGTGTGAATGGAGTGAAGGCGATTAGAAAAAAAATACTCGAACTGAGTGAGCATGAAGAACGCATGTGGAAAATTCCTCTGAGAGTTTGAAATCTCAGAGGATTCTAGGAAAAACCGGCAGAAATGTGTCGGTTTTTCGCGGAACTAGTCACTCTCAAAGTAGGTTGAATAGGAAAGCAAACACTTCCAAAACTCTCACATTATTTTCTCATTCTTGAGAAAGAAATGAGACTTTTCGGGACCTCATGCTTTTCTCAGAACCATTGAGTTATAAGTGATGTTAGTTAATCAAGGAGAGAGTCATGAACCTAGACGCCACCAACCAATATATCCTCGTCGCCCTCATAGGTCTGACCCTGATTCTTGTGGGTGGGATTAACATCGCGCTGCGTTCGACAGCTGTTTGGAAACGGTTCACGGCGAGTTTGTTAACCATCCTCACCACGAATGGTCTAGCTTGGGCCGTTTTCCCTGAAAGCACCATTATCAAAATCCCCTTATTCACGATGCTGGGTTCTCTCCCTGTTCTGTATGTGTTGCTTTCCCAGAAAGTCCGTACCTTTGCCATCACCATGGCAACTCATCCGATGACGGTTTGGGGCTTGGTGACGACCGCAGGTTTGACGGTGGCCGGCTACGGGATGTACAAACTCGACGAGATTGATGAACAACAATTGATTACGGGTGACGAACTGCTCGCGATGACTCGGAAACCCGAACTCCAAAAAGTCCCAGATCAATTGGCTTGGACGGATACGGGGAAACCCATCACCGTACTGACTGGGGAGTTTGCAGCCGAGATGAATCGCCAAGAGGCCGAGAATCAGACCCTTGTGAGCATCGGCGCTTGGGAAAAAGTGATTCGTCGAGAAGCCGCGGATGAACATAGCAATTGCCATGGTTGGGTCTTTACTGGTGGCCAATACTGGTTGGAGGGGGATACTGTAGAACTGATTCTTCAAGAAAATGGTTATAAGCCGGTCAACCAGCCCCTACCGGGTGACATTGTGATCTATCGCGATTCTGATAATCGAATTTCTCACACCGCCTTGGTTCGTTCCGCTGGCCTCGGAATGCCGGCCATCGTGGAAGGGAAATGGGGGTGGATGGGAGTCTTCCTGCACTTGGTCAATGAATCTCCCTATGGCAAAAATTACACTTTCTACCGAAGTAAGCGGAAGGGGCATCTGGTCGCGGGGTTGGGTCATCAGAAAGAAGCCAGTCCTGCCACCCCAGCAGCGAACGATGACAATGTGGATCATCGGAATATCCGACGATACTAGGAATCCTCCTTGCTCCTCATCTTCAACATCACTAAGAAATATTTGTTTCACCCATCTGAAATTACCGATTCGCATTCTTCCAGTTCACTCAATCAATCCAACTTATGATGTTGGCACGCCTTGATGTTTTTTGGAAACCCCACTAAGGTCCCCCCTTGCGATTTCGGGTTGATCAATCGATAATACCTAATGATGACAAATCTTCCGATTATCGTATAAACTATTACTACTTTTCTGTTCTTATTCTTGGAATCGAGTTATGGCACGCAATCGTAAAATTGAAGAGGACGAGGATGATGACGATCTTCCTCGATCGAAACGCCGACGCCGTGATGAGGACGATGAAGACGAGGATATTAAACCCAAGAGTCGCCGTACTAAAGATGAAGACGACGAGGAAGAAGAAGAACGTCCGCGTCCCAAACCCAAGAAGGTGAAAAAAAGAAACCCCAACACGATGCGCGGAGTCGGCATCGTGTTCGGAGCCATCTTCGGGGGGATTTTACTGATTTATCTCATCTACTGGACGTATAGCCCCGCAGGTTACGACAAAGATTTGGCAGCCTGCATGCCCGAGGGGATTAATGGCTATCTCCAAGTCGATTATGCTTCGGTTTCCCGTTTGATTACCGATCTCAAATCGGGGCACGATAACTTCATGGGAGGCCCTGGATCAGAGGATGTCAAACGGGCGATTAAAGCGGTCAACATGAAAGAAACGGATGTTGAAGTGTTCGCCATGGGGGAGGTTCCCAAAACGGCTCAAGGTAACCCCTTCAAAGGGCGCGTTTACGCATTTCGATTCAATGATGATATCGATGTCGATAAATTTGCCGCCAATGCAAGGTTAGAGAAAACGCGTGACTTTTATGGGAAGAACATCACCTATCGAGACTTTTCGGGGGTGCAACAAGAAGAATTTTATTACAGCAACAACGATTGCTACTTGTTCCCCAAGAAGAACATTATGGTCTACTCCCCGAGTCCGCAGGCCTTTTGGTTTGTACTGAATCAATCGTGTAAAAAGCCGAATATCAACCCCGAGATGCTCTCGTTGATGAGCCGAGGGGACGGCCATGCTTTCTATGTCACTACCGATACGGCTGAAGATCACCCTGGCGATCCCACAAGTGCCTTTCCAGGTATCAATGGAATTGATCCCAATACGTTATCGGGGAAATTAGTATGGATTGCCTCGAACGGCAGCCAAGTCAAGATAGGCTGCCAACTCGAATTTAAGGATAGCTCGACCGCAGCGGATGTGTATCGAGCGACCCGAGAAAAATATGGTGACGTCAAGAAGGAAATTATCGAAGCAGAATATAAGTACGAAGGGATAAAATCGTTGAAACCTTTTTGTCGTCCCAAGGATAGCGGCGGAGGCTTTGCTCCACCTACCCCCGGCCAAGGTCAACAAAAAGCCGAAGCGACCTACGAAACCGACGTGCTGAACGCAGCTGGGGAATTTATCGCGCAAAGTGCATTCACACAGGCCAAAGTTTCCCGCTCGGGGAATCGTGTTCTCGTGGTCGGAACCATTTCTGCAGACACCGCTGAAAAAGGTGCCCAAAAAGCCCCGTTGTTCCGAACGGGTTTTGGTGCCGGTGGCGGGGGAGGGCCTAGTATGCCCCCACCTCCAAGTGGGGGAGGACCCCGATAATCCTAATCAACTGGCTTTTGGGGTGTTATCTGACTTATTGGCTTCATTGTTGACCTGATTTTTTGATTGGCTTACTTGATTAGAATTTTGATCGAATATTTGTAGATATTTTCCTATGGCTTTTCCGGCTTGTCCTACTGCACCGACTTGGGAGATTCCTTGGCATTTGCTTGATCCCGAACCTTGGATGGAGCAACTCCGTGGCTGCCCCCAACACCCGATCCGCCACGCAGAGGGCGATGTTTGGACACACGTTCACATGGTCTGTGAAGCCATGGCAGCGATGCCAAGTTTCCGAGCACTCAATAAAGAGGAGCAACAAATCCTCTTCACCTGTGCCTTGCTCCATGACGTGGCGAAACCGATTTGCACCCGTGTGGGATTACATGGCGAGGTCTCGGCCAAAGGTCATGCTTGGCGAGGGGCCATCAAAGCTCGGGCCATTCTGTGGAAATTAGGGGTCCCCTTTCAAGCACGGGAAATGATCTGCGGGATGATTCGGCATCATTTGGTCCCTTTCTTTCTCACCGAATCTCCCGATCCGCTCCGATTGGCTTGCGAAGTGAGCCAAACCGCTCGATGTGATTGGCTTGCCATCCAAGCCGAGGCAGATGCTCGGGGAAGAATTTGTCCGAATCCAGATAATTTGCTCGCTCAGATCAAAGCCTTTCGAGACTACACTGAAAAGGTAGGTTGCCTCAACAAACCGAGTGAGTTTCCCACCGATCACGCCCGCTTGAGCTTCTTCCGACAAGAAAAAGAAATTCAGAAATCCCCCCCACGTGCTGAGGTCATCCTCATGTCGGGTCTGCCGAGTGCGGGCAAGGATCACTGGATTGCTCATTCGTTGCCCGACCATCCCGTGATCTCGTTGGATCAGATTCGTGAACAACTCGGTGTGCTTCCCACGGACCCCCAAGGGGAGGTACTCACCATTGCCCGCGATTTAGCTCGGGGATATTTTCGGGCCGGACGTTCCTTCATTTGGAATGCTACGAATCTGAGTCGCACCACTCGGACCGAATGTGTGAACTTCTTCCGTGATTTTGGCGCCAAGGTCAAAATTGTTTATGTGGAAGCGTCTGCCGCACGTCTGTATCTTCAAAACCGAGAACGTCAGAAACGGGTCCCAGAAAAAGTTATCGAACGGTTGCTTGATCGTTGGGAGATACCCGATCCGACCGAGGCGCATAATGTGGAATATGTTGTGGCCGGACCGTAATTTCAGGTCACACAAATGCGGGTTCAACGCTTCCTATTTTAATAATTACGCTATCATCAAAGAGTCATTTCTGTGTTGAGGCCAAGGCCATTTTTGCTGACAAAATAATCGAGAAAAATAATGTTTTTTGAGTTGTGTTGTCCAAAATCCCCGTTAAAATCCTCAATACCGTTACAACCCGTTTGAAAGGATGATTACCCCCCTCTACCTTCACCCTTTCAAACCCAACGCTCTCTAATGAGTTTCCCGCGAGATACTCACGAGAAAGTTGGCCTAACCGAATTGGAATAATCGATAGAATCGATAAACTAGAATCCTGAATTGAACAGAGATGAAAGGGTTTTCATCTCATTTAACGAAAGGATTTCACCGCTGAGAATTAACCAACCTGCTCTGCAACCTGTGAACGTGAATACCACCAATACAACCGTTTCCCATACCCCTCAACCGGTGGCAATTCCCCTTGCCCCAACTGTTGTTTTTGGGACCAATCCGTTTGCTCCCGCACCAACGGGCCAAGGGCTTCCCCGAGGGTTAACCGTAATAGGCTTACTCCACTGTGTGCGTCGGAAGTGGAAAATCGGGCTTCTGCTCGGGTCGATTGCCGGCCTGATTGCGGCCATGAGTGTTTGGTTTTTTCTGCCCCCCGCAAAACCCTACGTTTATCTGACCCTTCACTTTCAGGGGGTCAATACCGACCAACGCGATCTGCCCGTTCGTCAACAAACTCAAAGGGAATTGGTCCGCAGTCGTGTGGTGATTAAACAGGCCGTCAGTCAACCCGAAATCGCTCAATTGGAGCTGATCAAAAGTAAGGGGGACCCCGTTGCTTGGTTGATCAAAAATCTTTCGGTCGATTTCCCGATGGATTCCGAAATCATGACGATCAAGCTCGCTGATGATCGGGTGGACGATTCCGCAAAAGTGCTGGATGCCATCGCCACCGCCTACATGGAGAAAGTGGATCGATCGGCCAACGAAGCGAAACTTCGGCAACAAAAATTACTCAGCGAACAACAAGCTAAAGTGAAGGAAGAACTGGAAAAACAATTTGGTCCCAACGCCACGAGTATGATCGGGGTTCGCAGCGCAGAAATGATTTCTGCCGATCGGAAGGTAGTCAGCGACCAACTGGCTCTTTCGCAATCCGAATTACGCAAACTTTCCTTTGACATCGAAAAGCTCAAAAAAGAAGAAGCTCGTCTCAAAGAACGACTCGAGGCCAAACCACTTATTCCCACGAAAGCCGAGATCGAGCCTTATCTCAATCAAAGCCCTATCATTGCAAAACTTCGTGCGGAACGCGATGAATACGATTCGATTCTCACTACCAAATCAATCGGTCTAGGTCCCAACAACCCAGAAATTTTGGCCCTTAAAAGTAAGATTGCCGAGATCGATGCCCGTATTATCTCGCAAGAAAAACAATTGACCAACCTGCTGGCCACGGGCTTTGCGGATCGACTTCGCCAAGAGTATTCTAAGGTCCAAGACGATCTGTTCCGGACCGAGAAAGAAGAAAAGGTCCGGAAAGAGGAAATCGAAGCTGCGAAAAAGCGTTTGAATGAACTCAACGAAGAGGGCCTAAAAGCGGCCTCTCGTAACCCCGAACTCGCTGCCCGTGCCGATCAAGCTCAAAAAATTCTCGGCCAATACATGACTTGGGAAAATGGTCGAGCCGTCTCGTTCAATATCTCTCGGATCGATGAAGAACCGGTCCGAATTGCCGTGGATGATACCTCTCGCAGGACCAAAATGGCCGGCATGGGAGGCATCGCCTTTTTTGGGTTGGTGTTCTCGCTCGTGGGGTTGTGGGAATTCCGCGCCCGACGTTTGGGATCACCTCAAGAAGTCCAAACCGATTTAGGACTCAAGGTGATGGGAACCGTTCCCGCTCGACCCAACACCAAAGGCTTTACCGATGCCGAATGGGATGCCGCCCTGAATGAAGCAGTCGATTCCGCACGAACCGTTTTCCTCCACACGGCATCCCAAAAACGATTACGAACGGTCATGATCTCGAGTGCCACCGGTAGCGAAGGCAAAACCTCGTTATCGGTTCGCTTGGCCGCCAGTCTGGCCCGAACGGGGCGGAAAGTCCTCCTTATTGATGCCGATCTCCGAAGCCCTGCCATTCACGGGTACTATCGCATTGAAGATCGGCCGGGAGTCGCAGAAGTGCTCCGCCAAGAAATTTCCGTCAACGATGCGATCCGACGCCTTGGCACTAGTCAACTTTACATCCTCACTGCAGGACGTTGTGATAGTGCTGCTTTGGGCTATCTCGCAGTGGATGGATTCAAACGATTACTAGACCAAGTCAAAGATCAATTTGAAATGATTTTGATTGATTCCTCACCGGTGTTACCCGTTGCCGATGCCCTTTTGATTGGCCGCTACGTCGATGGGGTTTTAATGTCGTTGATGATCGACCATAGCCAAGCTGATAAAGTCACCGCAGCTTGCCAGAAACTCAGTACGCTTGAGATTCCTTTACTCGGTGCGGTTGTCAATGGAACGCGGGGTGAGACCTACGGCTATGCCCGAAGTTTTGAACATTCGGTTTTAACTTGAGTATGTTGTTGACCGTAATTTGGTGTCGTTTTATTTTTTGTTGTTGAGCACCCACAAACGTGCTTTTGATCATTATAGGATGCTATGATCGGTAACTTGACTCCCATGAACCCCGTGCCGACTCCCCCCCCTCCTTCTCGGGTGCGGAAGCAAGCAGGCCAGTTGGTTCCCCGAGAAACCTTTGAGGATAAAAGCTGGGTTTCTCCGGTCGCCTACCAAAAATTCAAACGCCTGTTTGATTTGGTCGGGGCCTTGACCTTATCGATTTTTCTTGTGCCGATCATTGCCATAGTTGCGGTTCTCGTCCGGTTGACCAGTCGAGGCCCTGCGTTTTATACTCAAACCCGATTAGGCCAATTTGGACAACCCTTTGTAATCTATAAAATCCGGACGATGTACAACAAATGCGAAGCTACCTCGGGTGTGCGTTGGTCCACGAAAGGCGATCGACGGGTTACCCCTTTGGGGAAAATTCTTCGCAAACTCCATATCGATGAATTCCCCCAACTGCTGAACATCATCAAAGGTGAAATGAGCCTAGTCGGTCCTCGGCCGGAACGTCCGGAATTTTTTCCCATTCTAAACCAAACCGTGCCCAACTATCCGCAACGCCTGATCGTCAAACCCGGTGTGACGGGGCTGGCCCAAGCCTATTTACCGCCCGATGAATCCTTGGATACCGTCCGCCGCAAGCAAATTTACGACCTGCATTACATCCGAACTTTCTCGTTCCTTTTGGACCTGCGATTGATCATTATGACCGCGATTCAGGCAGCGGGAGTCCCTCATACCTTGGCGCGGATCGGTCTGCGTATGCCTCACCCCAACACGATCGAGCCACGCCAAATTGATCGCTCCGCTCAACCCGCACCGCAAACCTCAAAGAGTAGCGAACTGGGTCCCCGACCCATCTAGCAAAAGTGTCAAGAAATATCGAGAAACTGATCCGCCACAACATCCAAAACAACCAGTAACCTTCTTTATAGATAAAATCTTTCTGAGCCTAGGAACATCGTGCTTCCCAGTCACCAACCCGAGCTACTCCTGTTAACCCATCGGGTTCCTTATCCTCCCGATAAAGGGGATCGGATTCGCACTTATCATACGCTTCGGTGTTTGGCACCTTTTGCAAAAATTCATTTGATCGCCTTGGCCGATGAACCGGTCCCAGCCCAGAGTGTGACCGTTCTGAAGCAGTTATGCGAACGGGTCGAAATCATTCCGATCGGAAAATCTCGATGGTTACGGGCAGGGTTTTCCTTACTTTCGGGGGGAAGTATTTCCGAAGGGGCTTTCTTTCATCCCCAGATGTTCTCCACGGTGAAGCAATGGGCATCTCAAACCCGTTTCACTAGCGCGCTGGCTAGCTCCTCGGCGTTGGCCCAATACCTTTGGCTTCACGAATTGGATCAAACCATCCGCATTGTGGATGTCGTTGATGTGGATTCTCAAAAATGGTTCGACTACGCGGCAGCCTCCCGTTTTCCCAAAAGTTGGCTGTATTCGCTGGAAGGAAAACGACTCCGTCGCACTGAACGCGCGATCACACAAAAAGCCCATGCCGTCACTCTCGTTTCCGAAGGCGAGGCTGCCATGTTTCGCGAGTTTGCTAGCACGGGGGTGGTTCGGGCGGTCACGAATGGTGTCGATCTCGATTATTATCATCCTCAAGAGAATGTGAGTGAATCGCAGCAGGATTGTGTGTTCGTCGGGGCGTTGGATTATAAACCCAACGTCGATGCAGCCATTTGGTTTAGCCGCGAAATTTGGCCAACAATTCATCGACATAAACCCGAGCAGAAACTCAAATTGGTTGGTCGCCAGCCCATGCCGAGCGTGCAAGCCTTGGCGTCCCTTGCCGGCGTCGAGGTCGTGGGCCAAGTGCCTGATGTGCGACCTTACTTGCATCGCTGTGCCGTGGTGGTGGCCCCTTTGAGAATTGCAAGGGGGTTACAGAATAAAGTTCTCGAAGCCATGAGTGCAGGAAAACCCGTGGTTGCTTCTCCACAAGCTCTCGGGGGCTTTCGCACCGAAGGCAATCCCGCACGAGTGGCCTCGACCCCTGAGCAATGGACCGAGCAGATTCTCGCACTTCTTGATGATCCGCAGACCCGTCAAAGGCTCGGGGTGGAAGGTCGGCAATTCGCTCAACAGTATCACCATTGGGACGAATGTTTGAAACCGTTACGCGAGTTGTTAGGCTTAACTGAGTCCGTGCGAACAACCCCGAGCTTGGCTTAATCGTATTCGGCGCGTTGGTAAGAAGTGCTCGCAAAACACCGTTGATCGCAGGTCCATTCTCATTTCGATAAAAATGTGCTATCCTACCCGCGAAGAGTTTTGGAGATTCTATTTGTGAAAAAACCGGTGATTGTGGATGCCCGTGTCCTTGCAGGTTCGGGGGGGGGGCCAGATAAAACCCTTATCAATTCTCCTCCCTACCTCGAACGGGCAGGCTACCAAATGTATTGCGTCTATCTGCATCATCCCGAAGATACCGGTTTCCAGAGCCTGCAAAAAAAAGCCGCTGCCAAGGGGGTCGAACTCCTTTCCGTGCCCGATTTTGGTGCGGCGGATTGGCGCGTGCTTCCCCGATTGGTGAAATTGTGTCGGGAACTGCGGGCCGATGTGTGGCATGGTCACGATTATAAAACCAACACCCTAGGTTTGATACTCAAACGATTGTTGCCCATTCGTTTGGTCACCACTCTTCATGGTTGGGTTCATCAAACATCTAAAACACCGTTGTATTATTTTCTGGATCGTTTGAGTTTACGATTCTACGAAAAGGTTTTTTCGGTTTCGATCGATCTCGATCAAGCGGCCTCACGGGCAGGGGTACCGAAATCTCGTCGGGTTCTGCTGGAAAATGGCATCAATCTGAAGGAATTTCAGCGTCGTCAATCGGCAACACAAGCCCGCCAATCGCTGGGGTTTCCCGAACGATTGACCATTGGGGCGGCTGGGCGTCTCTCGGCAGAGAAGGGATTCGATCGATTGATCCAAGCCTGTTCGGATTTAGTCCGAAGGGGGCACGATGTGCAACTTCTCATTGCAGGGGAAGGGGAAGAACATACCCGCCTTGCTGAGTTGATTCACACACTGGGGCATACGGATCGATTCCATTTGTTGGGGTATCGATCTGATCTTCGACAGATTTATGAAGCGATGGATATTTATGCCCTTTCGAGTTACCGAGAAGGTTTACCGAATGTGTTGTTGGAAGCAATGGCCCTTGAAATTCCAGTAGTCGCTACGGCTGTGAATGGGGTGCCTCACCTTTTGGATTATGGGGAAGCGGGCATTTTGGTTCCTGCCGGTGATACCTACGAGCTTCGGAAAGGGTTAGAATTTCTTTTGCAAAATCCCCACTATGCAGAGCATCTCAAGCAAAGGGGTTTACAAACAATCCGCACTCGGTACGACTTTGAGTTGCGGATGAAAAAGTTGGTCGATGTGTATGAGGAAATGGGTTTACGAAGGGGAGACCATTAGGCCTGAGGGGGGGGGGCATCCTCAAACTTCGGGGCCGTGGCCGAAACCCGTTGCGGGGGACGCACTTGTTCGGGTTCTGCGGTTTTCGCAGCGGTTCCCCCTGCGTTGGTCCGCTCCACTTCATCTTCTACTCCGCTGACACCTTTCTTAAACTCGGTCACGGATTTGCCGATGCTCTTGGCGATGCCCGGTAAATTCCGACCGAATAAAAGCACGCCAAACACCAAAAGAACCATCAGTTCTGTTGTGCCCAGACCAAAGAAACCAAATAGGGGTTGTAATGTCGTCATTGTGAAAACTCCTCGACTTTATTCTACAGAAAATCCCTGTAGATTTTAAGGTTACCAATTTTTATTTGTGGTGAGATTTTGGAGTTGAAGGTAACTCGATTGGAGGAGGTTGAAGGTAACCTCAGGGAAGGTTAATTCCAAGTTATTTCCACTACTATCCTAACACCAAGGCCGAACCTTTGGCAATAGGAATTTAGGGTTTTTCGGAAAATTCTAGATAAGGGTACGGGGAAAAATTCGGGATCAACGTATGGGATTCGCTCGATAGATAAGGATCATCGCGGGAGAGGATTATCTCATAATCCGTTTGGCCTTGATGTAGAAGTGTTTTTCCTTGGGGCTAAAATCTTCGGGTAAGGAACTCTCTTCCTCTACTACACAAATTTCAATGACATTCATTTGGACTTTGTAGATACCTCGAAGTTTTTTTTCTTTCCCTTCTTTGAAGATCACCAGCTCAATATAATTTTTTCCATCCAACTTCTTCAAATGATAACGGAATAGGACCGAGGTTGATTTGAGTCGCTCAATTTGAATCATCATACGATTCCGGAAGAAAATCAATTCCCGTCCTTCCTCTTGCTCCTCCTTGGAAAGGCCCTCCCGCAGAATCAGTATTTCCCAAACCCCTTCCAGATCGATTGTGGTGTTCTCCTTTGTGGGAGTCATCAGAGGGGAGGAAATTCCGAAGACGAGTACTCCGAGTAGTGTGGTGAACATAGTACCTCCTGTTGAATGTCAAGGCAATCGTAGCAGAAAACCGAAGTGGCAACAACGGGCAATTTTCATAGGGAAAGGAAAGATTCGTTTCTTCGCTCCATCCTGTTTAGGGCAACTCTCTCTTTTTGGGCAAGTCCCTCTTATTTAGCATCATTTTT
The DNA here is from genome assembly GCA_026419115.1 of Gemmataceae bacterium. Classification (GTDB taxonomy): domain Bacteria; phylum Planctomycetota; class Planctomycetia; order Gemmatales; family Gemmataceae; genus SKW135. Next base: position 8,245 of record JAOAAA010000038.1, on the reverse strand, counting down.
ATACGCTCATCACTGATGCCTCATTTTGAAGAAGGGATAGATTCCGCATCCTAAACGAAGAATTTATTTTTGATCTTGCAGGGGAAGTTTACTGATTTGTTCCAACCATCGGAAAAGCTCGTCAAGATCATAAAAACCGGTATGGCCCTGATTCCATGCGAAGGCGAAATCGACATCGATCTTCCGATTCTTCAACGCTAAAGAGAATACCAGAGGTATCGCCGAAGGGGCTTCCCGATCTCGACTGCCGTGACGAATCCGCCAATGCGGAGCCACTTTGCTATTCGGTTGGCCGAGATAATTCATGGGGTTCATGAGTCGAACGGTTTGTTCTTCGGCGGTTTTGGCCCCTTTGGGTAATCCGTAATGGGCACCGAGCGGGGTAAAATGCCGTTTCGGAATCATTTCGTTACCAAAAAGTTCATTTTCAGGGGTGCTTTGGTCAAAGGCATCAAATGCGGGGGGGGGGCGAAGTCGCCCCAGTTCCCGAATATACACAGAATAATCCAACGATTGGACCATGCCCCCTTCTATCTTGAGCCAAGCAACGGGGTCGAGATTCTTTTTTTTCTTCAACGTCTGCTGGGCCGAGTCGATGAATTGTGCAATCAGATATTCCTTAAAAGTCCCTTCTCCTTGATCGTTAAGCGTGAGAGAGCGGCCTTGGGGATCGGTTAGTTTCAGGCTGTTCACATAACTGGGGAACATCTCTTTGAGTTTGGTGGAAAGAAGGCGTTGTTCTGCCGTCAACTTTTCCAGTGGTGCTTTGGGATCATTCATGGGGAGCGGGGAAGAATTTTGTTTCGGATATTCTTCGATCCCAGCGAATTGCCATTCATAGGCAGCATCGGCATGCTCAAGGTTCATGATGGGGCAATAAGCCAGTATTGCAAAAATTTCGTCACTGGCAGGGGCGGCCCCGAGTGATTCGAGTTCTCTTGAATAATCGGGATGATCGCCGCTTGCCCCGACGACAGCCACTAATCCTGCCCCACGACCGACCCCCGTCAAAATGATTTTTTGGCCATCCCCAGCGATATAAGGATCATTAAATCTCAGATAGCGAATCACTGCTTTCAGATCGACCACCGGAGCCGGTGCTTTCCCCTTGGGAGAGGTTCGCCCCCGAACGGCAGGCGAGACAACGATATAACCTTTTGAAAGAGCCAATCCCAACAGGTCGGGTTGACCTTCTTGGGTTTTCGGTTTCTCGTCCCAGTTGACAGGGAGGGTGGGTAAATAATCCGGTGCCGAATAGATCACCAAAATCGGAGCAGTGACCGAGTTGAATGCCCCCACCCCCACCCCGTTGTAGTAGGCATCGGGAACATACAGATTGAGCACTTGATGTTCTGGATCGTTGGGATTTTCAACATACGGGAGATTGAGATACGCTCGGACGGGTAATTTACGCCCCCCCCCTGAAACCTGCTGTTTGACGAATTGCGTGGCATCGAACCGAAGTTTTGGTTCACTAATTTCCGGTGCCAATTTCGTGCCTTGGCAACTACAACCCAGCAGGCAGATCAGGGCTATCATCAGGCAAGGTCTGAATAATTTTTGGATCAATCGCATCACAGCACGGCTCACGAAAGAGTTAGAAGCGCAAGTGTATTTTAGGAAGGTTTACTGATGATTTTGTGAATCGAAGTCAGGACTAGTCTGAAAAGAAAGTGATGGGCACCAAATGAAAAGAGTGTTCCCCGACTTGGAAGCGATATGGAAACCCACTGAGATTTTGGTGAAAGTTCGGAACGAAGTCCGATTCGGTCCGGTTGCAGATCGTGTTGGTTTTGCTATATTCTCCTTTTGGCATAGTGACTCGTGGTACAATAAAAGGAATGAATCAAGTGAACTACTAATTAACTCCCCATGGGGAACGAACTTCGTTGACGGATGATCAACGGATCGTGAAGGTTGTTCCGCTGCCTCCACCGGAAAGCCTAATCCGTTTTTTCCCAATTCAAGGGACCGCCGTTGAGAAATTGGTCATCGACACACGGAATGAACTGAGGCGCATTCTGCAAGGTCAGTCGGACCGGTTGTTTGTGGTGGTCGGCCCCTGTTCGATTCACGATCCCGCTTCGGCGTTGGATTATGCGACCCGCTTGCGGAGCCTGCGTGATCATTTTCACGACGACTTAGAAATTATCATGCGGGTCTATTTTGAGAAACCCCGTACAACCGTGGGTTGGAAAGGTCTCATCAACGATCCGTATCTCGATGGGACCTTCCGAATTAACGAAGGGCTTCGGATCGCTCGCGATTTGCTCGTTCGGATTAATCAATTGGGAGTGCCTGCGGGTTCGGAATTTTTGGATACGATTTCGCCTCAGTACATAGGAGACCTTGTGAGTTGGGGGGCCATTGGAGCGCGAACGACCGAATCGCAAATTCATCGGGAATTGGCTTCGGGTTTATCGGCACCGATTGGTTTCAAAAACGGCACCGATGGGAATGTGAAAATCGCGGTCGATGCCCTTTTGGCGGCCCGTCAAAGTCATCATTTTTTGTCGGTTCATAAAAGTGGGCAAGTAGCGATTGTCGAAACACGGGGGAACGAAGATTGCCACTTGATTTTACGCGGCGGGAAGGTTCCCAATTTAGATTCGCAAAGTGTTCTCGCTGCCTGTGAGTCGCTCAAGGCCGCTGGTTTGGGCGAGTATTTGATGATCGATGTTTCCCATGCCAATAGTGCGAAAGATTATCGTCGTCAACGGGATGGTATTGCCACGATTTCGGCACAAATCCAAGCAGGTGAAAGGCGTATCTGCGGCGTGATGATTGAATCCCATTTAGTGGAAGGTAGGCAAGACCTTGTGGCGGGTAAACAACTGGTTTACGGTCAGAGCATCACCGATGCTTGTTTGGGATGGGACGATACCGTTAAGGTGATCGAAGCTCTGGCCAAGGCAGTGCGGATGCGTCGAACGAAGTGAGTTTTTGCGGAATCATCGAACGGAGTGAGATTTTGCATCCGGTGAATCAAGGTCAATTTTTCTTTTTCTAATGTCTTCAACGGCCGGCCAAAGCGTGGTAGAGTCGGGAGTATTCCTGAATGGTTTTGGCGAGTGTAAAGCGATCCTCGACACGTTGCCGGCCGTTCTGGCCCAAGCGATTTCGCAGTTCCGGATCATCAACAAGGCGAAGCAAGGCTTGGGCACAGGAATGAGAATCGCCCCGAGGCACGAGAAAACCATCGATACTTTGGCGAGCTAACTCGGGATTGCCGCCGACATTTGTCACCACGACGGGTAACCCGCAGGCCATGGCTTCCAATAAGGTTAACGAGGCCGCTTCACTGACCGAGGTCAAAGCAAAAATATCCGAGGCCTGAAGCACTTGGGGAACATCCGAACGCACCCCGAGAAACTTCACTCGGTCGCGTACTCCCAGCTCGGTCGCGAGATTTTCTAAATCGGTTCGGCTGGGACCTTCCCCTGCGAGGAGTAAATCGACATTCGGACGTTGTTGAGCCACTTCAGCAAAAGCCCGAATCAGCATGGGGTGATCCTTCACTTCATGGAAACGAGCCACCTTGGTGATGTAAATTTTCGAGGGGTCCCAACCGAGTTTTTCCCGCAGAGATTTTTTGTCGGGGGTCACGGTATAGCGATGTAATTCCACCCCGTTATCAATCACCTCAATGCGTCGGCCCGAAAAGCCATCGATCTTCGAGAGGGCTTTCCCCGAGAATTCGCAACAGGCATTGACCGCATCGGCCAAAGGATCAAGAAACAGGCGATTGACACTGCGACGCAACGGCGAAACCACATCGGGATAGTGGCGGCCATGTTCGGTCATAATCAATTTGAAGGAAAATCGGGCCGGAATTTTGGCCAACGCTGCATAGAAGAAGGGGGTATACTGGTGAGCGTGGATAACCTCAATCCGCCGCGTTCGGATTTCTTGTGCCATGCGCCAAGCCACGCGGAAATCGCGCCCTTTTCGATTGAGAACCACAATCGGAACCCCTTGGGCTTGCAATTCTTCCCCAATCCGACCGAGGGAGTCGAGGCAAAAGATGGTTGGTTCAATTTGCGAGCCAAGTTGTTTGATGGTCTCGCGAACCAAAACTTCCGCCCCTGCCACCTGCATGACGTGAACGACAAAGCCCACCCGCAAGGGAGCCGGTTGCAATAACGGGTGTTTGAGCTTGCGGCGAACCCAACGCTCGGTGAGGGGGGGGGGATCAATCGCTGGTTTGTTTTTCACCTTCGTTTTTTGGGGGCGTACCGGTTCCCCATTCGCCGGTTTCTCGGTCGAAGGATTGGTCTCGAACGCATTTGGTGCAACAGCACTCACAAAGTTATTCCTTCAAGTCATCAATAGAATAATCTACAAACACAATTTTGCCAAACTCTCGTCCCCGTTCGACCCCATAAAAATCCCGTTCGACCTCATAAAAATCCCATCACATTTCTTGAAGAGGTCGAGCGGGGGGGCTACTGGGTCCCCAAATCTCTTACGATCTTACGAAGAAGATACAGTGAGCGGGATACATCGCGAATCTTCAAGGTTAGGGTTTTTGCGACGTTTCACCCCTAGGTATTGGTTGGTCCAGTGACTCAATACCAGAATCGCCCAAAGCGTGGTTCCATGTTGGATGCCTCGCTCGTGTTCTTGGTATAATCGTTGTACGGCAGTCAGATCAAGTAACGATTTAATTTTTCCGTTCGCCTTCAAAACTTCATCATGAAAGCGATCTCGTAAAGCTCCTCGGAACCATTGATCCAGCGGAACTTCAAAACCCCGTTTAGGTCGATTCCGAGTTTCAAAGGGAAGGATTTTGCGGAACGATTCTTTGAGAATCCATTTTCCGGTTCCCTCCCGATACTTCAGGTCCGAGGGGATTTGGGCAGCGAGTTCCAAAAATTCATGATCCAAAAAGGGAGGGCGCACCTCAATCCCGCAGGCCATGCTCGCCCGATCTACCTTTATGAGATAATCGTCCGGCAAGACGATATTCGTATCCGCTGCGAGCATCCCCGAGAGAACATCTTTGGGGTTGCCTAGCTCGAACCCTTTCATGAGTTCCCGTTTGGGGTCATGATGTTGGAGATGGGGCAACACATCGGGATGCAATAATTTCCGGCGGAGAGGTTGGCGGCAAATCGCCACGGAATTCGCATAGGCCCGCGCTGGGCTGAGCGAAAGATTCGTCAGCAAGTTTTTCCATCGCAGCGGTTTCGGAAGCCAAGCCCCTCGGGGCCACGAGTCGGCCAAGGGTTTGAGCAGTCGCGATCGGATCGGGGCGGGAATCCGATTCCGTAACCGATCTTCCCACAGATCATGAGCATGGCGAGAGTATCCGGCAAAGGCCTCATCACCCCCGTCGCCGCTGATCGCCACCTTTACCTTTTGGCTGGCTAACCGACACAGAAGGTAAGTCGGTAACGCCGAGGCATCGGCAAAGGGTTCATCGAAATACTCTGCCAATCGATCGAGCAATTGGACTGCATCGGGGCGAATAATTTCTTCCGTGTGGAGTGTGTTCCATTTATCGGATGTTTCTCGGGCAAAGCGAGCCTCGCAATGGGTCTCCTCTTCAAAACCAATCGAGAAAGTCTGGAGCCGGCTATTGTGAATTTGCGAGGCCAAAGCAACCAAGGTGGTCGAATCGACTCCTCCACTCAGAAAGGCCCCGACCGGAACATCCGCAATCAAATGCAGGCGAACCGACTCGGCGAGCTTTTCTTGAATCGCTTCGCTCCATTCGGCAACGGTCTTCGTGTTCGGTTCAAATCGCAATTGCCAATATCGTTTCGGTTGGGCCTGCCAATGCTCACGATTCAAGGTCAAGGTATGACCGGGAGGAAGTTGGTGGATGCCCTGAAAAATCGAACGCGGACCAATCACCATCCCAAAGCAGAGGTAATTTTCCAAGGAGATCGGATCAATATCGGGAGTAAACAGGCAAGCCGTGAGAAGGGCTTTGGTTTCCGAAGCAAAGACGAATTGATCCCGATCGAATTGGTAATACAAAGGTTTGATCCCGACCCGATCCCGAGCTAGAAAAAGCCGTTCGCGAGAGCTATCCCAAATGGCAAAGGCAAACATCCCCCGAAGCCGTTCAACCATCCGTTCACCCAATTCTTCGTAAAGGTGAACTAAAACCTCGGTATCGGAACGGGTAACAAAACGATGCCCCAAACGCACTAACCAATCGGTCAGTTCTTGATAGTTGTAGATTTCCCCGTTAAAAGTGACGTGAATTGTCCCATCTTCATTGCAAAGGGGTTGTTTGCCCCCTTCCACATCGATAATGGACAAACGACGATGGGCCAAACCAACCCCGAGTGAGCGGTAGAATCCTTCGCCATCGGGACCGCGATGGGCAATCGCATCTCCCATATTGCGGAGAGTTTGTGACGAAACAGGGGTGTTTCGTTCTCGGTAAACAATGCCGGCAATTCCACACATATCAGGTTCTACATCACGGGCAGAATTAACCTAGTGCGCGTCGAGGCTCCTCGGTGGGATTTTGCAGAATTTTTTCCCAAAGGCGCAAGAAAGCCCGATTTTCTTGTCCGTTTCTTCGAGTATCCAAACGCTTAGAAGAATATCAAGGGTGAATATCTCAGGGGCCGGAAGAGACGTATCGCCCGAGCGATTCTCTCATCGATTATTCACCATTAACTAAGAAATAAAATTCTGGCAAAAGGCGCGAACCTTACAAAATCTGGAAATGTCCAAACAAAAATTCCCATAATCTGCCCGAAAATGGGAATAAATCCAGAAAATTGGTTTCATACAAGCAGAATGATTCTGCTAGAATAGGAAATCGATCTTTTCAAGTTGTGGAACTTGAGGATCAATCCTGCGGTAACTTTTTAACGTCGGAAAAAGGTAGAAAAACAAAAACATCCATCAAAAATCAAACCAGTCTCTCAACTGGTTGAATTGGAGGTAACTGACATGGCCAACAAGAACCTGACCATCGCGATTTCCCTGAATGCTTGCCAAGCACAGGGTTGTTTTGCCATGGCCGGGAAGCTCGTCGGCGTGTCAATGCCGCCAGTCTTCTCGTCACCCAGTACGGAAACGACCTGGAAACGTTACGAGGAACGTAATCCCCTAGGGGATCAGGTTCCTCATCGGGTCGGTCGATCCGTCGTCACAACAATCTCTGTCAGGACCAGCGCGACAGGCTATCAGGTCCGGTCGAGCCATCACCAGCATCGATCCCATACCCGATCGATAGGGCAAAGCTCAAACGAACTGATAACCACGCGGGGAGACCACAACGGATAACGCGGGTCACACCGACTATCCGAAAAGGGATCCCGAACCTTGGTACCAGCGTGCAGAGACTTGCTGTTCATCATCCTTCATGATGTTCAGTCACGCTCTGGCTCGTTGGTCAAGGGTTGCTGTGATTTCTGAAGGACAACGCAAAACGAATAATCTGTGGCTTTGCGAGCATTCCCACCGAATGTGCGAGACTTGCCTTGAAGGGCCAAACGCCCCTTTAAGCCAAAACTCCTTCGGTACGAATCATCGCAGAACCGTAACCGCTGCTCTGCGGTAGAACCCAGCGCTCCCAGCTTTTCCCTGTAGGGGTGGTGGCTGGCCGCTGTTTCGGGTTCTCCCTCGGCAGACCTTGGGCCTGTCCGTTCTCGATCCAACGGCATGCCGGTCTCAGCCGAGTGGCAGGCAGTATGCGTACAAAGGGGATCCAACGAGAACTGGACGTATGTCTTGGGACGAGATCAATATTTTGGTTTTGAAAGCTCAACAAGGTGACCGAGCTGCCTACGGCGAGTTGTTCGAGCGTTTCCAAGGGGCCGTGTACGCCATGGCCTTGGAGCGTGTTCGCAACCCAGCCGAGGCTCAAGAGTTGGCTCAAGAGGTGTTCATCCATGCCATGAAAAAGCTCCCGCAATTGCGTGAGCCTCGATGCTTTGCCGGTTGGTTGCGTCGAATCACCGCTCGCATGGCCATCAACCGTTTGAGCCGCAATGCTCGTGTGACGGGTGTGGGTGCCGAGATGCTCGATCAAGTCGAAGGGCGCTCTGCTGCTCCGAGCGAAGCGATGGAGTTTGCCGAGACTCATGTGGAGTTGCACGAAGGTCTCAAACGATTGAAAGCGTTGGACCGTGCGACTCTTGAAGCCTTCTACTTGCGTGGTCAAAGCCTGCAACAAATGAGCCGTGAGTTTTCTACTCCGGTTGGTACCATCAAACGACGTTTGCATGTGGCCCGCTTGCGACTCAAAGAGGTGCTGATCGAAGGGGAATGGTCG
>JAOAAA010000037.1 GCA_026419115.1 Gemmataceae bacterium | reverse complement strand
GTATGGGCATCACCATCGAAGCGTAACCGAACCATTGACTTAATTTCAGTCCCCAGCTGTTGTCTGGGGCTGATTTATTTTGTGACGGAACTGAAACTATGTCGAGCGATCCGACGACCACCGATACCACTCCTCAGGCCCCTGGGGAATCCCTTGCCAAGAAGAAAAAGAAACCGGGCGTTCCCCCACGGCGAGGGAAAAAACTCCGCAATACTCTTGCCCAAACGGCCAAGAAAGTGAACCAACTCGGCGTGGTGCCTTTGAAAAAAGCCATTGCCGAACTCAAGAAACTCAAACGGGCCAAGTTTGATGAAACGGTCGAAGTTCACATGAAACTCGGTATCGACACCAAACAAGCCGATCAGGCCGTCCGCGGCTCGGTTCCGCTCCCGCATGGCATTGGTAAAACCGTCCGCATCCTTGTCTTTGCTCAAGGTGCCGACATCGAGAAAGCCAAAGCCGCTGGGGCCGACTACGCCGGCGGGGCCGAACTCATCCAAAAAATTCAGAACGAAAACTGGATCGAGTTCGATGTCGTCCTCGCCATGCAAGCCATGATGGGCCAAGTCTCTCGTCTCGGGAAGGTCCTGGGACCTCGCGGCCTGATGCCCACTCCCAAAGCCGGCACCGTGATCTCCGCTAACGGCGATGTCGCGGCGGCCGTCAAAGAATTCAAAGCGGGTAAAGTCGAATACCGGGCCGATGCCGGGGGCAATGTCCATGCCGGCGTTGGCAAACTCAGCTTCGATGAGGACAAACTCGCTGCCAACATCCAAGCCTTTATCGATCAGGTTCGCTCGGCTCGTCCTGCCGGCGTCAAGGGCACCTACGTCGAATCCATTACGGTATCCGCGACGATGTCCCCTGGTATTCGTGTCAGCGCTTGATTTGTTGAACCAGAAACCGAAACCTAACCGTTACTATATTTCTCTTACGAACTTTCTTACCTTTGATGAATTATGAGCAAGGTTGTTAAAGCCCTCGAATATGCCGATATCGAAAAAAGTTTTGCCGGCGTACGCGACCTCATCCTCGTGGCCCCCAATAAGGTCGATTCGGCTTTGGACTACAACTTCCGCAAATCTCTGCGGGAAAAAAAGGTCCGTGCCAAAATGGTGAAAAACACCTTAGCTCGTAAGGTGCTCGAAGCTCAGGGCATTACCCTTGACCCCAAAGTTTGGTCCGGCACCACCATCGTTTGTTGGGGGGGCGATTCCGTCAAGGACCTTTCCAAAGCGGTGGATAGCTTCATCAAAGAAACCGAAAAGAAAGACCCCAAAGCCAAAGATAAATTGACCGTCAAAGTGGCTGTTGCCGATGGTCAACCGGTCCCCTTGGATGTGGCCCTGAAAATGCCGACTCGCCTTGAGGCCATTGGCGAGATTGTGGCCATGATCCTTGGACCGGCCTCCGAAATTGCCAGTGCCCTGACCGGACCTGCTGCCCAAGTCGCCAGCCAAATCGCTCAAATCAGCGAAGGAAAGGCCGGACCCGAGGCCAAGCCCGCTGCTTAACTCTCGGCCTCTTCCCCACAGAAGCCGAACTGACACCGAAACGCTATTACGACCCCGCCGGACTGCTTCACCGGCATATTTGTTTGTAACCGTTGTTGTTTAACCCTATTAGGTAGAAGAAACTATGTCCGACACACTTGCTCCCGAAATCAAAGAGCTAGGCGACAAGATCGCCAAACTGACCATCGTTCAGGCCGTGGCTCTGAAAGATTACCTCAAAAACGAATACAAAATCGAACCCGCTGCCGGTGGCGTTGTTATGGCGGGCGGTGGTGGCGGCGGGGCCGCTCCCGCTGAAGAGAAGAAAGAGCAAACCGAGTTTACCGTCATTCTTGAAGGGGGCTTCCCTGCCGACAAGAAGATCGGTATCATCAAAGTGGTCCGCGAACTCACCGGCTTAGGTCTGGCCGAAGCCAAGGCCTTCGTCGAAGGTGCTCCCAAACCGGTCAAAGAAGGCGTTGATAAGAAAGCTGCCGAAGACCTCAAGAAGAAGCTCGAAGAAGCCGGCGCCAAAGCCACCATCAAATAATCATTGCTTTTTCCGACAACGTACCTTCATCCAGACCAGAGAGAGAGGCCTTCGGGTCTCTCTCTTTTTTTTTCAAGGTGACCCAAGCGATAGGGAATGAGCCACGTCTCGCTCTTGAGCCACGACCGCAAGGGAGTGGCCCCCCCCATTACAACCGGCCACTCCCTAGCGGTCGTGGCTCTTCTCCCCCTTTCTGATTTCGTCAACATGTCAACATTGTCAACATGTCAACACAAGAGATGAAATCCCGAAGAGGACCGAGAGGATCAGATCGAGTAACAGATTCACCATCGTTGACAGAAGTTCACGATACGACCGCCTTCCATTCAATCGATTTCCATATGTTGACATGTTGACGTGTTGACATGTTGACAATGTTGACATGTTGACAATGTTGACATGTTGACATGTTGACACAGGCAGCATATCAACAGGAAAGCACAATCGGAACAGATTTAAGTAACGTGGCATTAATCGAAGCGGCCAATCGAATTACAAGCCAGACCTCCTGCCTTTTAACGATCATGCAAATTTCTCATTCTCTGTTAGCCTCGACAAAATCGAACTTAACCTGTTACTCTGTATCACTTTATCGATTTGCCCAGCCCCTCCCCATTTTGAGACCCTCTAGGGGGATGTGGGCACTTACTGTATCTTGCCTATCTTTACTGTCTTATCAGCCATCAAAGTTCATCACTGGATGAAGTTTCGTCCGTCTCTTTTTCACTCCATCGCGATAAACTTTTGGCAAGTTCATCTAACCAATACTCTAACAAGGTTTCTGCTCGTTGCGATTGCCAAAACTCTTCCCAAAGCCTTAGAGTATAACCAAAGCGATCCTTTAACAAGCGAGCCCCCCCATCGGAACTCTGTTCAAAATCATTAGGGGTCAAACGTTGTTGATTACAGACCATGAGAACCCAACGATCCACCACCGGAACTCGCATCGGTTCCATGAGATCACAAGACAAGGAAGGCCGTCCCGCTCGATACTCATGAAGAGCGCCTAAATAGATTTCAAATCCTTTGGCTTCGGCCCGAGCGTTGACCCGATTGAGCAAAAGAGTGTAGCCGAGACTGAGCAGGGCATTGGCAGGATCGGTGGGAGGCCGGCGTACACGTTTCGGGAAGCTCCAAGGAGGAAGAATAAGCTCGCGGAATAACTGGAACCAAAGGCTCGTAGCGGTCCCTTCGATACCAAGCAATTGCGGGACCGATTGAGCCTGTTGGGCTTGCCACTTAAGTTGAGCGAATTGTTCCATAAGAGGTCCTGCTTGGGAGAAACCGTGACGTTGATAGTGACGGGTGGCCTCGTTCATGGAATCGATCTTGGCCAAGATTAATTGAATGCTCCAAGCTAAGCGAGCTTTGGGAAGAGCAAAAATCCGATGTTGTCGAACCCGCAACAGAGTGGTGGGCGGATCGGCTCGGTAGAGTCGGCCACGACACTTCTGCCCCGAAGGAGTCATCCAAACGGTTTGAATGCCGTGTTGGAAAAGGATTTCGAGAGCATTTGCCGAGACAGAAACCTCGCCGTAGCAGATGATCTCGTTGAGAGTTTTGGGAATCAGGCTCATGGGTTTGCCCCCCAAAGGAGTGAAAACCAATTGGTCATTAGAGACTTTCAAAGAGCCAGGCCCAACGAGATGGGCAATGGGTGTTGAGACGGAAGTTATTCGTCGCATGTGTTCCCCCGTTGAGAGTTCAAGGATGGTTTCTCTTTCATCCAAGCGGGTCGCCGAGTTAAATGGGCAGGGGCATGAGGAGCCAAAGAAGACAAAACCGATAAGCGAGCGCCCGGAAACTCCCAAGTCCAGAAGCCGCGGGGAAGTTGAACGAGATAATTTCGCCGCAACTCGGACCAACTGACGCCCAGAACCGCCTTAGCTAACTGGGCAACACGATCGCGCGTAACCTGATCGAGGAAGTGAAAAACTTCGGGAGCGTTGTCGGCAAATAAATAGACCTGTCGCCAGTCACGGAGCTGGTTATTGATGCTGACAATCCATTTCCCAAGGTTGAAAGCGGCCATATCAATTTTGTCACTGGGAGGAGTGGTCATCTCGAAAAGGCGCGTCACCATATCATCAATTTTTTTTCGTGGGACCACATAACCAAATTCCATGGTGCCAGGTAACACCAAAGAGCGTTGTCGGAACTCGGTCCCCAACCAAGGGAACCCGTGACCGATAGGAATGGGAGAATTTTCCTTCTTGAGCTTTTGGTGTCGTTGAGCCAAAGTGGCCTTGATGACGTGAATGGCAGTATGAGCGAGCTTGACATCGCGAGCCAGTAAAAGCAAATCGTCGGCATAACGAAAAAGAGCAACGCCGCCTTGCGTGTTTTGATTGAGCAGCAGGATGGCTTCATCAACGGGATGAAGTGCCAAGTTGCACAGCAAAGGCGAAAGGGCACTGCCTTGGACCAAGCCTGCAAGGCGTTGCCACCAAAAGCGTCCGACATTTTGCCCGCCGACGAGTAAAATCTGATCGAGAAGCTGAAGTAAATCCGCATCAGCAATCGTTTTCCTCAGAGCCAATTTCAAGGAAACATGATCGATGGTAGGAAAACAATTCGCCACATCTAAAGGAACCGCAAAGGCAAAACGTTGAGGGGTCTCAGAATTAACAGATAAAACCGAAGAAACCGCATCGAGCGCCCCCGCAACGGAACGCCCTTGCCGAAAGCCGTAACTATGGGGAGCAAACATCGGCTCGAAAATCGGCTCCAAAAGCTGCTTAATGGCGGTATGTACAATCCGATCGCGAACATTCAAAATGCCAAGTTGTCGTGTTTCGTTGGGCTTATTGTGTTTAGGGACTTCGATCAACCGAGGAGGCTGGGGTATATATGATTTGTGATAAAGCTCCTCAACAAGCCGAGCCAAATATCGCCCTGAATTGGCCCCGATACTTGAGCAGGTCACTCCATCGGGTCCTGAGCTATCGGCCCCTTCTGCGGAGGAGACTCGGGCCCATGCCGAAAAGATATTCCGCCGATCCAATAGATAAGGCATCAGGCCTGACAAGGGGCGAGCAGCAGTCCGAGTGAGTTGGTAAATTTCTCGTTGAAAGGCATTCAGATCAACCGATTCGTTTGATTGTTTGGTCGGGACCGACTCGAGAGACTCGGAATCCAAAGTCCCCAAGTGTCCGTTTTCCGAAGTACGGGATGGAATTTCAATTCGGCTTCGGCCATCGATCCAAGAAGGGACCTCAACAAGGGAGGTTTTCGCTTCGGTTGGCATGGTCGGTGTGTGAGCCGTTTCGCTGGGAAGAATTTTGGTGTCAATCATGGTTTTAAATGATCCTCATCAGGACGCACAAGAACAGATTGATTCTGAGAAAGAATGACCGCCGCAGGACAATTCAACGGGAGCGAGCCACGAACATAATGCCCCTGTGGGGTACCGCCAAGGGGCCATGCCTGAACCACATCCTCGCTGAGATTCATCAGTTTGGCCAATTCATCCAAAAGGATTTCTAACTGTTGGACCGTGCCCGAATAAAGAAAAACGGAGTACTGAGTCCGGATGCCATAACGCTCTAACAATCGTGCCACTTTTCGTAGCCTTTTCTTGTCGCGAATATCGTATCCCAGCACCCAGTTCATCTGGTTTCTTGCCCCCAACAGTTGTTCAAAATCCTCAGAAGAATTACGTCTGATAATTTGGCAGATGACAGAAAAAATGGAAAATCTTCAATGAAAAAAAATCGTTGTGATTCGTGTCATAAGAGGGAAACGAAATGTGTATTAGGTAAAAGGGCCATCGCTCCTGAAAAAATACCAAAGGGGGCGGCGGAAACCAGATTCGATAGTGAGCGGCGGAAACCAGATTCGATAGTGACTCGATTCGGGGTGCAAATCGTGACCAACTGCACGAAGGGAATCTCTGGGAGCATTTCCATGTCTACAGAAAATCGACGGGTCTATTCTTTACCCATCATCGAATCCTCCCAGAAAGTACAGGTTCAATCAGCTGGGCAATTGCAATCGATGCTGGGGCCTGCAATTCGCGGGATCGTAGCCCGACGTTGGAAGAATACCGTTTGCCATCATACGGAGTATGAGCAACAAACCCGCTGGAAATACTGCAAAGGGTGTGAACATAATTCAACGTGCAGCTATGGCCAAATCTTTGAACCCGATATTCCCGCAGGAGTGCATCTATTGGGGGGAAACAAAGAAGCCCCACGCTCATTTGTAATCCGACCGGAATTCCCTCTCCCGACTCAAGCCCGAGTGGGACAGGTTTTCGAGATTCGGATTTTATTCATCGGAGAGCAACGTGAACCAATCGATCAGTTTTGGTCGCATTTGGAAACAGCCTTCCAAAATCGGGCCACCGGATTAGGGCACGATCGAGTTAAGATTGTGCCCATAAAGGGAACCCGCCTCGACTTGGCTCGAAGGATTCAATTAAGCGAACCAACGGAAGGGGAAATCCTGTCCAAAATCGAAATCCATCTGACGACCCCTTTGATGATATTTCAAAAAGATCATAATAACGAAAAAGAATTGGTCACTCGGCCCAGCATGTTAGACCTCATGCGAAGTGGCTTGCAATTATTAGGTCCGCTGTTTCGATGTCGTGGCAACCCTCTGCCGGATGAATTATTTGTGACATTGAAAGAAATGGCCTCGCAAGTTCGTATGTTGGAATCGGGATACAAGAGTTGGTCGCAACACAAACGATCGAACCGAAGCCTGCAAGAATGGGACATGCAAGGAATTATTGGAAAGGGAGTTTATGGTTCGGTTCCAGTCTCGTTGGTTCCTTGGCTGAAAGCAATGGGGCAGATTCACATCGGAACGCATCGGATCATCGGTGCCGGCGGCTGGGAAGTCCGAGCGTGAAAGGCTGATGTTTGGGAGCTTGCAAAATAAATGGAATGTATTTGATTGTTAATACTCGAACAAGGTGTTAGGAAATCATTTCCTTAGAAATCCATCCCAAGTAATTATTGTAATTTTTCGATCGATGTAGGGTTGTGAAATGAGATTATTCCAGATCGTCCTCTTGCCGAGAAAAGAAATATGCGATGTTTACTGTTATGCTTCGCCCTAACCCATTATGGATTGGCAAAAGAAAATGGGTATAAGCTAGACCCAGGACCGTTCAAAGTACAGACTGTAGAAAAAATCATAATCCAAGATAAGGAAAGGAAAAAGGACCTAATTGCACGGGTCTACTATCCGAAGGGTGAGGGTCCGTTTCCGGTGATTGTGTTCTCACATGGTTCATTTGCTGGTATAGATGTGTACTCAAGTGTGAGCCAACATTGGTCCAGTCATGGTTATATCGCTATTCACCCCCAACATGCCGATGCGCGAAAGAAGGACGAGAATGAGGATCGACCCAAATTAGGTAACGGTGGGATCAGAAACCTCACCTCGGGTCTTGCAGATCGGGTGAAAGATATTTCTGCTATACTAGATTCTTTAGAGGAACTGGTCCGGTTGATTCCAGATTTGAAAGGGAAAATTGATAAAGAACGAATTGGTGTGAGTGGTCACTCATACGGGGCTTGTGTGGCCATGCTCATTGGAGGGGTGACGGTAGAAGTCAATGGCAAAATGCAATCGTATGCCGACCCACGAGTGAAATGCGTAATTCCATTCTCGGCAGCAGGAACAGGTGAATATGGTCTCACCAAGGAAAGCTGGAAAAAAACGGAAACCCCAGCCTTGTACATTACAGGTACAAACGATATTCGGCCCGGTCATGATGCGAACTGGCGAAAAGAACCATTTGACCTAAGCCCACCAAAAAATAAACATCTACTTGTGATTGAGGGGGCCAATCACTTCTCATATGGTGGTGGCCCCGTAAATGGTAGGTTACTGAATCGAAATGCCGATGCTTATGGTCCACTCGTTAAGGCTTCGACAATAGCTTTCTGGGACGCCTATTTAAAAGATGTTCCAGATGCGAAAGCCTTTCTTAAGGCAGACGGAGGAATGGTTCAGTTTGCTGGTAGGCAAGGCAAGTTTAGCGTGAAGTAAAAACGAGCCTAAGGTTGCTCACACTCAAGCGGTTGGTGGTTGACAGGCGAAGGTTTTCTCCCCTGAACCTGCCGGTTTTGAAAGGAGCCAATCTCTCTTACCAATCTGATCTCGGTTTCTACAATGCCCCATTTCTTTCCCGATCTTTGTGAGCTTTATCTCCTGTCTATTAAGTTTTCTCCTCAAAATCGTCCGACTCGCAATGCCTTCTGTCTTATTTTTCCTCCTTTTTCTTGGCGAAGGGGAGAGTAGCCCCTTTGGGTTCAGTTCATAAAATTTCTGTTTCAGGTGCGAAGAACTTTGCACTCGGTTCCTTTGCTGTGAGACTTGACCCGAATGGATACGACGGCGAATTCCAACCCGAATCCCATGCCTCCGGGGCCGATACCGGCGATCCTGAGTTACCTGATTCCCGGTCTGGGGCAGATCATTCAAGGACGGGTCGGCAAGGGGCTTTTGTTTTTTGTTTCTCTGACCACTCTTTTTTTCTATGGCATGTGGTTGGGCGATTTTAAGAACGTCTACCTGCCTCGCTATCATCAAGACGAACGGAGTGTTTTAGCCCGCACGGCCGGCGATATTTACTCTCGCACTCAGTTCGTCGGACAAGTTCCTATTGGTATCATGGCATGGCCGGCCATTTATCAATATGCCGTTTATGAAGAGAACCCCAAAGAACTTAAACTTCGAGGGTTTCAACGACAACCCTCCGATGAAGAGATCAACCAACAGCGCGACCGCGACAAAACTTGGGACTTGGGCTGGGTGCTCACCGTCATTGCGGGCGCTTTGAATGTGCTGGTGATTTATGATGCCTATCGGGGGCCAGCCTTGACTCCGGATCAAGTCGAGAAAACGGAACCTTCCCCCCCACCGGCCGCTTAATCCGAGGATCGAGTAGTCATGTCGATTTATATTCATTTGCCGATTTTGATTGTGGTTGTCAGTCTGGTCTACAGTGCCACGCGACACGACCGCTGGGATTTGATTTTTCGGGAATCGTTGCGATGGGCCTTTCGGATGACTTCCTTCTTGGTCGTCATCGGGGCAGTACTTTACGGACTTTCGACGTTTCTATGATCTCAGCTCGGCTGGCCCTTGTTTGTGACTGGCTTACGGGAATGCGGGGGGGGGAAAAGTGCCTTGAAGTGCTCTGCGAAGAATTTCCCAATGCCCCCGTGGCTACGTTACTTCATATCCCACGGAGCGTTTCCCCTCCGATTGAATCGCGGCGGATTATCACGAGTTTTCTGCAACACATTCCTACCATCGGGAAAACGTATCGCTATTTTCTCCCGCTGATGCCTTTGGCGATTCGCACTCTTCGCTTACCCAAGTGCGATTTGGTGGTGAGTTTCAGCCATGCGGTGGCGAAGTCGGTTCCGCCCCCCTTGGGGGTTCCTCATTTATGTTATTGTTTCACCCCCATGCGTTATGCGTGGCACATGAAGGATTCTTATTTTGGAACCAGTCGTTCACTCAAATCGAAAGTGATTGATTTGATTCTGGCTCGGATTCGCGAGTGGGATCGTCGAACGGCAGCGGGGGTGACCTCATTTGTGGCGATTAGTCGGACGATTCAGCAGCGCATTCGCGATTGTTATGATCGCGATTCGATCGTGATTTATCCTCCTGTAGATACCGATTTTTACACACCCGATTCAACGGTCCTTCGGGAAGATTATTACTTGGCATTTTCGGCATTCGCCCCTTACAAGCGATTAGACCTAGCGATCGAAGCCTGTAATCGTTTGAAGAAAAAGTTAGTGGTAATTGGCACGGGGCAAAATGCCGCTCAGTTAAAAGCGATTGCAGGGCCGACGGTGACCTTCCTTGGCTGGCAATCGAACGAGGCCATTCGGCAACATCTACGGAAATGTCGCGCTTTATTGTTTCCGGGAGAAGAAGATTTTGGCATTGTGCCCGTCGAGACGAATGCTTGTGGAACCCCTGTGATTTGCTATGCCAAAGGAGGGGCCACCGAAACGATTAACCCGCTCGATTCGGCCCATCCCACGGGCATTTGGTTTCCTGAGCAAACCGTAGAGGCACTCATCAACGCGATGGAGCAATGCGAGAAAACCCACTTCGACCCCAAGATTTTGCGAACTCAGGCTCTCCAATTCTCGAAAGAGAATTATCGCCAGCAAATGCAACAGGTCATCCGAAAAATGCTGGGGTCTTAAGCCCTGTCCTTCTATCTTAAGCCCTGTCCTTCTATCTTTCGTTGTTTGATGTGCAGATTACCAGTTGCTCGGAATCGGCATGCCATCAGAAGGATCGAGCAAAAGTCGCCAAGTGGTGGGATTAATCGAAGGAGAAACGGTTCGCACGCTTCCATCTCCCATGGCCACGTTACACCCCCCCGCCGACATGGCTTGTGGACGGAAGAAATCGCACTGGACGGCGGTCGGCTTCAATTGAGGAGGCAAAGCCGAGCCGTAACCAATGTGAGCGGTTCCTGGAGGATGCAAGGGAAAAGGAAGAGTCCATCCGTGGCCTAATCGACGCCATTGTGGGGTGCCGTTAAAGACTATGGTATCGGGGCCGGGACACCAGCCGTAGTGTTCTGCGATGATGATGGTGTTCGAGGTTCCATCGGTAAAGGTCGAATCTAAAGAAGCGTTTCCTTCTGCCACCATCTCGCGGGTCACCGGTGCCACTGCGGGAGAACCGTAGAATCGGGAGGGAACCGAAGGATCGGGATAGGCATACATTTTGTTGCCGAAGACTTGGAAATTCGGTCCGTAACTGGTTCCCGCCGAACCAGCGCCGCCGTTGGCACTCGCGAAATTCCCATCAGTAATGCGACCATCGCGAAGGGTTACATCCATGGGACTGACAAAGGTTTTGATGCGCATTTCGGAAATGAGCCAACTGGCCCCACGACGGGCGGCCTCGGCGGCTTCGTTCTCGGCTTCGATATACGGCAGTAAAATAAAGTGCCACGATTCCCCCCGCATTGGGGCCGAGGGGTTCGGGTCAAATCGCCCCATATTCGGTAGCCGATTGAAATTACTCTGGAAATTATGATTGGCCAACGCCAATTGCTTCAGATTATTTTGCGATGAGGTGCGATTGGCGGCTTCGCGAACCTTTTGCACTGCAGGTAATAACAAGCCAATAAGAATCGCGATAATCGCAATGACCACGAGTAATTCGATCAAAGTAAAGCCGGAAGTTTTTTTGATTCCAACCATTTGTAAGACTCCGTAATAACAAATCGATCTCATTATTACTATGTAATACCATCAACTTCAAGGGTGCTATCATAAATTTTCTGAAAAATCCATGAGCCAGATTTTTTCGCTCATTGGGTTTTCGGTATCGGGATAGGTCCAATTGTGGAGAAGCAGGTGCAAGAGACTCCCAGAAGGTAAAAGGAGTAAGAACCTATTTGCTTTAGAAGCTATTGGCAGATGTTTTGATTTTTCGGGAGGCACATTGTTAGGAGAATTCCCCTTGCCTGAAATTGGAGAGGATGTATCAAGGAATGGAGACAGGTTCGCCACCTTCACGAAAGGGGGGGCGATGAAAAGGGAAGCCGGTGAGAATCCGGCACAGGGCCGCTGCTGTATTCGGTTAGATTGCTAACACTGCCACTGCCAAAAGCGGGAAGGCGTTGGTAATCGTTACAAGCCGTAAGTCAGAAGACCTGCCTGTTAGTTTCGTGTTCGGGTGCCTCGGACCTAGGTGACCGGAACAGCAGCAGTCGGATATTAGCCCCATCACATAGAGATTACTGCTTTTCTGGGAACAGGGGAATCGATGGCACCACTTCGCTCGGCTTCGGCGTAAGAGGTGTAAAATGTCTTTTCAATCGAATTGGTTTGGTTCTCAAACTCGGCTGTTTTTTTTGCTCGCACTGGTCTTGTTGGCGGTGTTAGCACGGCTGATTCCGCATCCTCCCAATTTCACCCCGATCGGTGCCTTGGCTTTATTTGGTGGTGCGGGCTTCTCCGATCGTAGGATTGGCTTTTTGCTTCCCCTATTAAGTTTGTTTCTCAGTGACCTTTTTCTGGGGCTACATGTTTTGATTCCTGTGGTCTACGGGAGTTTTGCGCTCAATACCTTGTTGGGGCGATGGTATCGCTCACATCGGAATGTTTTAACTTTAGCTGCGGTGACCTTTTTGGGTTCTGTGCAATTTTTCTTGGTCACGAATTTTGCCTGCTGGCTATTGTACTATCCCCACACTCCGAGTGGTTTCATCACCTGTTATGTGGCAGCGATTCCCTTCTTTCAGAATACCTTGTTGGGCGATGCCGTCTTTGTGACGACTCTCTTTGGAGGGTTGGCCTTGGCCGA
This sequence comes from Gemmataceae bacterium, assembly GCA_026419115.1. Taxonomy (GTDB): domain Bacteria; phylum Planctomycetota; class Planctomycetia; order Gemmatales; family Gemmataceae; genus SKW135. The sequence continues at coordinate 18,448 of JAOAAA010000037.1, read as the reverse complement.
ACGGGGCTTTCCTGCGCTTCGAGAAGCGAAGCCTGAACCCACTCTCGCTGGGAAGGGAGCTTATTGATGCGGATCGTTTCTCTTTTACCCAGCGCTACGGAAATCATTTGCCAACTCGGGCTGAGGGATTTTCTAGTCGGCGTGACGCATGAATGTGATTATCCTTCATGGGTAGTGGGTCTCCCCAAGGTCACACGGACCTTGATCCCGCATCAGGCCAGTAGTCGCCAGATCGATGAACTTGTTCGGGAACGTCTCAAAACCCAACGGGCCTTGTACACTCTGGATATGCCCACTCTCGAACGACTTCGCCCCGATCTGCTGGTAACTCAGGCCTTGTGTGATGTGTGTGCCGTCGCCGAGGCAGAGGTGAACGCCGCCGCGTGCTCCTTACCAAACCAACCCCGAGTGGTCAATCTGGAACCCATGCGCCTCAACGAAGTCTTTGATTGTATCCGCCTTGTTGGTGAGGCAGCGGGTGTGGCGGAGAGAGCCGGCCCCGCGATTCAGAAATTAGTTGACCGTGTCGAAACGATTCGCCAACGCAGCGCACAACTCACCAAGTTCCCTCGGACGGTGCTGCTCGAATGGATTGATCCCCCTTTCTGTTGTGGTCATTGGTCTCCCGAACTGGTTCGACTAGCGGGGGGCTTTGAAGGATTGGGACAAGAAGGAAAACCTTCCCGTACCCTTCGTTGGGAGGAAGTTTTGGCTTTTGATCCCGAAGTACTCATCATCGCCTGTTGTGGTTTCGACCTCGCTCGAACCTTAGAAGATATTCCGATCTTGAGAACCTATCCTCACTTCGCAGAGTTGACCTGTGTGCGGAATCGGCAAGTCTATGTGATCGATGGTAATGCTTATTTCAGTCGCCCCGGTCCACGATTAGTCGATAGTCTAGAAATACTGGCCCACACTTTGCACCCAACCATTCACCCGTTACCATTAGGACTTCCCAAAGCCCATCGTCTGACAGAAAGGGAATTACACTTGGAAGGAGTTTTCGTGTGAAGCCCCAAGCCTTGTTGGCATGGAGTTCCGGCAAAGATTCGGCATGGGCGTTGCACCAGCTTCGACACCAAAACGAAGTGGAGATCGTCGGCTTATTGACCACCTTCAACGAAGCAGCGGGCCGAGTGGCCATGCACGGAGTGCGTTGAGAATTGGTCAAAGCTCAGGCCGATGCGGTGGGCTTGCCTTTGTGGGAGGTTCCGTTACCTTGGCCTTGCACGAATCAACAGTATGAACAACGAATGCAACAGGTTCTCCAAAAGGCTCGTCACGAGGGAATCAGCCATATGGCCTTTGGAGATTTGTTCTTATCCGAGATTCGTTCCTATCGTGAACAACAATTGGCCGGCACGGGAATCACCCCTTTGTTCCCCCTCTGGACGACTCGGGAACTCACCTTGAAATTGGCACAGGAGATGATCCAGTCGGGATTGAAAGCGATATTGACTTGCGTCGATCCCAAACGACTAACCCCTTCATTCGCAGGTCGAGAGTTTGATCATGATTTGCTCAGCGAATTGCCCAAGGGGGTCGATCCCTGTGGAGAGAATGGCGAATTTCACACGTTTTGTTATGCTGGTCCGATGTTTTCTCGGACCATTCCTATCACGCATGGAGAAATCGTTGAACGAGAAGGTTTTGTGTTCGCCGATTGGCTCCCAGCTTCTTGAGTTTCTTAAGGCGTAATTCACTTTTGTCGAACAAGAAGGGTTCGTGTTCGCCGATTGGCCCCCTTGTTAAAAGTTCGACCCTTCTCAAAAAGGCTCATCATCAAAAACTCAACAAGGCTCACCAACGGAAAGTATATTGGGCATAGAAATAATCGGGATTGTGGAAAGGGCCTGTGGCACGGATGAAATCGCCGACGAAAAATCGCGAGTAACCCAAGAAAAAATCCTGACGGGGAGTCAGATGGATATTGGCCAACAAATCCAGTTCGTTACCCACATTCGAGCCTGCTAAGCCCGTGGGATCGCGCCGAAGTGGAACACCCCCAGCGTTGTAAAGGGCATCTTGTTTGACAGCCAGTTGGAAGATGTGATACTGTGCCCGTAAAAGAATCCAAGGTTGGGGATTGAGTTCTAGTTGGAAGTTAAGGTCTTGAATGTTTTGCCGTCCAACCAGATCGATGTAACCAAAGTAAGTATGTCCTGCGGGGAAGAGTTGATTAAAGGTTCGCGAAACTCCTGAGGCGGGTTCCGAAGTCCCGCTGGCATAATCGAAGTAGGCCCAAAGACTGATATTCCAAGGCAAGTTAGCGAAATGCCACCCAAGCCCCGTTGTTAGCATTTGAGCATCTTGAGTGCGGTTTCCAACCGTTCCGACTTGGGTGGCAGCTTCCAAGTCGTACAAAAGACGTTTCTCAATATCCCCTGCTAAACGCCCCCCCAACGTGGTGATATTCCCCTTCGTGGTAGGACGAGCATCGCTTAGATTGAGCAAGTAAACATCAATCAAAGTACTGGAATTCGGATGATGTGTAAGGAATAAACCACTCAAAGCCCGCTGATCGTCCGAAGAATCTAATCGCGTGGGGTTGGGAATCACCGGTCGAACCCAAAATAAATTCACATCCCATTTTGGAGTATGCCAGTATCCACGCACCCCATCATAGGTGCGCAAGGTGTTGGGAAAATCGGGGGAGGAGAGCAATCGTTGCGAACCCAAAATCACTTCTTGACGCCCGATGCGAAGTTGAACCGGCTGATTCTCGAATTCCGTTACTTTGACTTCGAGAAAGCCGTTCAAAATATCGCTACCGGTAACATCGGTCGCAGCAGGAGGCAAGGTGCCTCTGTATTCTCGGGCATCAATGAATTCGGCAAAGAAACGTAGTTGATCCCGATACCACCAATCCCCATAGACTCGCGTCCGCGAAACGTCAAAACTATCCCGTTTACCCGAGAGTTGACTGTTAGCATAATTATTGAACCGAAACCGTAATTCCCCCCCTGTCGCGAAGAGAAAATCGTTCCCAATATAGACACGCTTATAAAGATCAGACCATAGCTGGAAAGTGTTGTTGGGATTGTCCAAATAGCGAAAATCGCGATTGTACGAGGGTGTCGGATCGGAACCTGTCGCACCGAATGGGAAAGGTGGTGCCGAAGGTCTCCATTCGCCCCGTAGCCAATCTAACAACGAGTAAAAGCCGGGTTCGTTCTGGGGAAGTGTGAACCAGCCCCCTCGATCCAAAGGCATGATCGCTGGCACTTTCGACCAATCCACCGATTTGGATTGCTCGACGAAAGATTTAGGTGGTTCGAGTACAAGAGGGGGGGGAGTTGTGGGAGAGGGTGACTTTAGCTCAGAAATTCCACTTGGTTTTTCCGAATCAACCGGAACCAATAAAGGAAGATTGGTCCCCGAACTTGGAACATCTTTTTTTTCGCTCTCTTGGCCTTGTCCCAAGGTCTGGCAGATCAACACACAGCCGATGATAGGGGCGAGTTTCACAGGACAGATCATGGTGCCAGGATCATTTCGTGAATAGTGATACTCAAAAATTATCGGCAGAAAAATCGTTCATCTTCAAGGAATTGATACTTTCCTTAGAATTAACACGATGGGCATTTGAACAATTGTGTTGACTTGCAGAGAAGTTGAGGGTTCCCCTGTGAAACGCGAATATCTCGTGTGAATGTTGGGCAGAAAAATATCAACACCTAGAGATGCGAAGGCAGGATTTGTACATACAGGCTACGGGAGGAGAAACATAAAATCCCTAAGCTAAGTCCTCATTGGCCTAGTTCCAAGATGCCCCCGGGCGGATTTGAACCGCCGACCACCGGTTTAGGAAACCGATGCTCTATCCCCTGAGCTACGGGGGCGTTCCTTACTCATTCTACAAACTCAGTTCTTCAATAGATAGTGGTCTTTCACTCCTTTTCGGTTCACCCCATCGACGATTTTCCTCTTCACAACTCGTTCATTCGCGGATGATTTTCAGCAGAGACCGATCGCTTATTCGTTCATCGTTGAGTTTGAACTCCTCAAGCGTGAGCTGGTTCGCTTTGTTTTCTCGGATCGGTCTTCAGAATGATCTCGTTAATTCCCGTTTGATTAAAACCTTTGTAGCCGTCGTTGCGTTCCAGAATTTCTAGATGCGAGCCGAGCGCCCCGTTCTGGCGGAATTTGTGGGCTTGTTCCGGTGTGATCTTTCCTGCTTCGAGCAACTGAGACAAACGGTGTTCGCTCACCTTCCATATTTCTCCTTGTGTAAAGGCCTGACGGAGGTAGGGAAAATCGGTGAAAGGCTTCATCGTTTCGATACCGTGTTGCTTGAGTTGCTCGCGGGCAGCCTCGAAATCGAACTGACATTCGAGATGGTGCATCCCCGCTTGTAGCAGCGCCTCGCCATGTAAAGCACACCACAGCCCCACGGTACCCAGTTCGTTTCGTTCCGGTAGGGGATGATGGGCAAAATCTCCCGTGACCTCTTCGGGTGAAAGATCGACATCTGCAAAGATGATAATCCCCGTCTCGGGATGTTCGATGACTTGCGCTCCCCAACCGGCTTCTTTTCCTGCGTAGAATCGTTCGCGACAGACAAACCCCATTTCTTCCATCAGTTTAATCAGGTGATGAAATTCACTGCGGCTGGAGCGATAAGTATGATGATCGTGATTGGCCCACCCCATCCCTAATTGATCCTGTCGGGCTTTTTGAACACGGGCAGCCCGATTTCGCGATTGCCAATAGGCCCGTTCTGCGGCGAAGAAAAGATCGCAAGTCCGATTCGCTCCCAAGTCTTTAATGGCGTCGCGAACCAGTTGCAGCGTGTGTTGGAACCCTTCTTGATTAGTGGAAAAATGTCGAGGACGCAGGCGGAATTTCTCGGCATGATGAATGATCTTGACAATCAACGCAGAAGAAAGTGGGTGATCTTCCAGCGGAACAATTCCCCGTTGCCCATGCGATTCAATGACCCAAACTTCCTGATCGGGCCGACGATCGACGCAAGCCCGACGTATGACCGCGAACGGTTCTCCCTCGATCGGAATTTCCACCAAACCTTGAGCAAAGAGAAAATCGGCCACCGATTCCACCTTCAGGAAAATGGCATGCTCCTCAAAGAGTTGCTCCTGACCCAGATAAATATCCGGAAACAAGCCTCCCTCGTGCCGATAACAATTGGGCGAATGAAGGTGGTATCCTGCTTCCGTTAGTGCGGTTTTCATCCCGCTCGAATTGGGAACTACGATCGAATGAATCCAATCGAGCAGACGGGTGCCGGTTTCGTTTCGCAAACGCTGACCAAGCTGATTCAAGAAGGCGGAGCGCGAACAAGCGTCGCCCAGAAGCTGAGAAACCAAACGGGCGGCCTGCGGTTGCGTTTGCCATTCGACATTCGGGACGGATTCAGGAGAGGTCATCATAAGAAACTCCAATGAAAGGTTTGAGGAGAAGGCCTCTACTTCCTATTCTACCAATCTCAGTACGGCTGGCGCGACTCCTCTCTCATTCCTTAGGGTGATTTATGACGGAACTTATTCTTCTTGGTGCGGGTAAAATCGGGCGAATGATTGCTCGCTTGCTCCATGATTCAGGCGATTATAGCATCACCGTGGCCGATGCCGATCCCGAAGCTCTGAAACTGATTCAACAGGCGTTACCCGTTCGCACGGAGGTGGTCGATGCCAGTAGTGAGGCCGGTCTGACCCGTGTGATTCGCGGAAAGCAATTCGTGATTTCGGCGTTGAGCTTCCGCTTTAACCCCCTCGTCGCCAAGGTTTGTTTAGATTGCGAGGCTAACTATTTCGACTTAACGGAAGATATTCAAACCACGCAGGCCGTCCGAGAGTTGGCCCGCCGTGCTAAAACAACACAAGTGTTTGTACCGCAATGTGGCTTGGCGCCGGGATTTGTTGGCATTTCCGCTTTCGAGTTGACCAAATGGTTCGACGAAGTTGACACGCTCCACATGCGGGTCGGTGCCCTACCACAATTCCCAACGAATGCCTTGAAATATAACCTCACTTGGTCAACCGATGGCTTGATCAATGAATACTGCAACCCCTGTGAAGCCATTTACGAATATAAACGCATGGATGTGTTGCCCTTAGAAGGATACGAATTGTTCGATATGGATGGGATTCAATACGAAGCATTCAATACCTCCGGAGGATTAGGTACATTGTGCGAAACGCTCGATGGTCGCGTTCGGGAATTGAACTACAAAACCGTTCGCTATCCCGGCCATCGTGATAAAGCCAAGTTTCTCATTGAAGAACTTCGCATGAAAGAACGGCGGGAGTTACTCAAAGATGTGCTCGAATTTGCCGTTCCGATTACCTATCAAGATGTGGTTGTGATCTTCTGTAGTGCCACCGGTCGGCGAAAGGGACGCTTCGTTCAGAAAAGCGATGCTCGCAAAGTTTACCCGAAATTCATTGCAGGGGAGATTTGGAGCGCCATCCAAGTGACCACGGCAGCCAGTGTTTGCGCCGTGGTCGATTTACACCGCGAAGGCAAAATTAACGACTATGGCTTTATTCGCCAAGAACAAATTCCCTTGCCCGATTTCCTTGCCAATCGCTTCGGGCAAATGTATCAAGGGTCCGAATTTGTCCCGCGAACCTTGGCTCAATCGTGAAAGAAAATCGCAAATCAAGAATCGAAAAACACGGTTACGGTTTCAACTTGATTACAAAAGCCTCGCCCCGAAAATTCAACACATAAACCAATTTCGATTGGGCATCGTACATCCAACCGGCCCCGTAGCCTCCCGAATCAGGAACGGGTCCTGCATCGAGAAGGATCATTTTGTTGTTCGCACAATCATAAATTCGGGTGTATTGTTTGCCGGTTTTTTCATCCCCTTCGAGATACCTTCTCCCAATGATTATCCAATCGAGATGTTCCACATAGGCCATTTCACGAGCATTATCGGTCTTGTTATATTCGATATTTTCTGGCGTCAGGGTTTCAATTTTCTTGGTTTTGAAATCGAATGCTAAAAATTGTCCCTTGCTGAGAGTGTTATAAGCCCCCCCCACGCCACTGAGAACTAATCGATCCCGTTTGCTATCGTAAACTAATCCGTGAGAATCACAATAGGGAACAAACAGTTTACCCACAGGTTCAAGGTCTTGCCAGCCTTTCTGTTTATCGAAAAGCCACAAACCCCCATCCTCACCATTTTTTTTGCGTGCCCATGCAACAACCCCATGCGGGGTAGAACAAAGTGCCGTATGGGACCAATCCGGTCGAAACGGGATCGGGTAGGGGTCTTGACGGAGCCAATCCATTCTTTCAGGATCGTACAAATACCCTCGATGCGAGACCATCAATTTACACTTCGGATCGTAGGCATAATGTTTATAGTTATGAACATCGCACCAAGGGCGGTTCCACAACGTCGAACCATAACCGCCGAGACCATTCGTTCCATAGGGTTCATCCGCATCGTAGCTTTCAACCATTCGACCTGAATAGGGAGAAAAATGGACCACGGAACTAGATGCTCGAACACAATGTCCCCCCCCCCAAAGAAGAATTTGTGATCGGTCCGAATCCCAAACTGCCGTACCCCAATCTCTTTGCCGACACCCTTGACAGGGATTTTTCGGAGGATTGGGAAATTTGATCCAACGATTCCCTTCTAAGCTCGAAAAATCAAGGGGATTTGGTACGGTTTCGACTTCACAATATCCCGCCGAAAACGATCCTCCTCGATACCATCGAGTGTCAGGAGTTGTTCCTAATTTCTTTGTTAAATCTGCTGAGGTGAAACGAGGATCGATTGAATAAATCCATGTGATGGCAGGACGTTTCCACCCCCCCCCCGAATGCTCGCGAGTATCGGGATTGGCTAAAATTAATCTGTCATCGTGTGTGCTGGCCAAAGCAGGCGGAGCATAAAACTGTCCGTAATATCCATGAAATCCCGTGAGGGGTAAAGGAAATTCATCGGGGGCATCTTTCATAGAAGAGGAAGATGAGGTGGGTAATGGCCATGTATCAAGGGCTTCCCACTTTTCACCCTTCACGTCGAACAACCATAATTCCGGTTCCAGAAAGCGATAGGATCGGCTTCCATATCCTTCGCTGGTGTTTTGCTGATACCCCCCATAGAGCGCGATTCGCCCCGACTTGGGAAGATAAACCAAGGCGTGGCCCGCACGATGTCGGGGAGCCACAGACGGTTGAAGTCGTCGCCACTGGTTCGATTTCAAGTCGAGTATCCAAGTATCATTCAAAAGATAATCTTCATGATCGCCAGCAAACAGAACACAAACGTGATGCTGAGCATCATAAACCAATGGGGAATTTCTTCGCGAACTGGGGACAGGGTAATCCGCTTCGGTTTGTTCTTCCATTTGACGTTGTAAGTTGCGGGTCGCAGTCAAGGCTTCGAGCAATTTTTTTTCGGTAATCCGCTTCTGCACATCCGCTAATTTCTCGGAGCAGGAACTATAAAGGGGATTCGCACGATATTCTTTAATGCGGTTCAAAAGGGCCTGTCGTTCTGCCTCTGTTCCTTGCCCGTTCGGATCGCGATACCATGCTAAACGAATTCGCCCTACTAAATCAATAAGGCCCTCGCGACGGGCTACCCCATTTTGATGCCGTTGCTGAACCTCTCGATCGGGTAAAGGAAGCATCGACCAACTCTGTTTCCGAGTGTCGAAAAACCAAGTTTGGGTCCATCCGACCTGATTCCCCTTTTTGGTGGCCCCAAGGATCACGAGCCGATTCCCCTGAGTCTCGAACGTCATCGTATGCCATGCCAAACCGGCCACTTCCTCAGGCACGGGAATTTTGTCCCACCTATTTTTCTCGATTTGGTACACATATAACGTGATGCTCTGAGGCTTCATGGGGTCGGCAGAAAGGCAATAAATTTTGCCTTCGGGAGCAGCCAATACCGTTTGATATGCCGCCTGAAAAACCTCTTTGCCCGCAGGATTGTTCGGACTTTGTTCCGACCACTTTTCTTCCTGAACATCCCATTTTTGCACGAAGGGGGCATTTTTGACCTCGCCGACTAAGTACATTTTTTGCTGGGCATGATCCGAAACCAACATGGCACCGAGCCGCGAACCTGTCTGTTCCACGGCCACTTTCTTCCACTGGGGTTTAGCCCTATTTTCTTCTGCATGAAGCGATGCAAGATTCACAATCACAATCGAGAAAAACCAAAGAGAGGATCGCATACGGGACTCCTTCGAGGAATCGTGGTAGGAATATGTTCTTTATGATAGCCGCGCGATCAATCCTACCCGAAAAAACAAACGAAATTAAAATGTTTTACCTTGTATCGTTCACAAAAACTCTCTGCTGAAACCTTTGGCTTTGCGGTTGACTGAGGCATGATGATTGATTAGAGTATTTGAAGGAGGAAATGAGTTGTTGATTTTGGGGCGAGTTTTGTTGACGTTGGCTTGTATCCCGCTTGTGATTCCCTCACAAGTATGCTGGTGCCACGACCATACTCATTCCCCTATTGCACCTACGGGACTTGAGAAAGTCCCCCAAAATCCGGAACCCATTCCCTCACACTCTTGCTGCTCTCACAAAAAAAAGAGCCGAGAACTTGGCCCCACTTCGCATCCAGAAAACCAATGCGTTACCGAAAGGGATTCCTCGAAAAATCAATCTATCATCGAATCGGATTCATCAAACCCTTTTCCGCCCATTCACGAGCCGTACTGTCCCGCTGTATGGGAACATAACCCGATTGCGATAATCGATTCCGCTCAGAAAGGATTGTGTGTTGAATTTGCATCGATTCTTATTTCGGTGAACCTGTTAGAAAATCGATCGGGTGCCCCCCCCCCGAATTTGAATTTTGTTTCTATATATTTTTTTCAAACACCACTCTTTGTGGCCTTTTGTCGCTTTAACATTTGATTTTTTCCTCTTGGCTTGGTCAACCCTTTTAAGGTTGATTCTATTTTTTGTTATCTTCTTTTGGCCTGAATGAATTTGAATTTTTCTGGTCTGACCGAGTGTAATTTTTTTCGGCCCGTGTGACCAAGAAGGTGTAATCATGGAGAATGCGGCTTCCCCTCGAAGTTCGAGATTTCGTCGAGTGGTCGAAACAATTCCGACCTTATTGATCCTGACCGTTCTGGGCGTGTTCGGTTGGTGGGGACATCGGACGGGATGGACGATCCCAAAATTTTCGGAACTGCGGGGAAACTTCACCGAGGACGATGATTGGTGTGCGGAACATGGCGTTCCCGAGAGTATTTGCATTGAATGCGATGAAACACTGGTACCGAAAGGAAAATCGTTCGGCTGGTGCAAAATTCATGGGGTTGCAGAATGTCCTCATTGTCACCCGAGTTTGGCTGAGGTTTCCCCCCCCCCAATGGTGACCGCAGAACAATTGGCCAAAGCGCAACGGGCATTGGAATTGATCGAACGGCCCGAAAATAATCCGATCTGTCGCAAACACACCCGCCGCATTCAATTTGTCGATGCCGAGGCAGTCGATCGGGCGGGTATTGTGGTGCAACCCGTTTCGACCGATGCCGTCACTGAAATTCTTGCTGTTCCGGGCGAAATCGGTTTCGATCAAAACAAGATTGCTCATCTGTCTAGCCGTTGTGCCGGCACCGTTTGGCAAGTGTACAAACATCTGGGGGACTCGGTTCAGAAGGGGGATTTGTTAGCCCTGATTGATGCCGCCGAGGTCGGCAAAGCCAAAACCGAACTTCTTCAAGCCTTTGCCAATCAGCAACTCAAATTGTCGATGCTTAATAGCCTGAAGGAATCTCAAGGTTCGATTCCGGATGCTCGCATTCGTGAGGCCGAATCGGCCCTGAAAGAAGCCGAAATTCGCACTGAAGCCGCCCGACAAAGCCTCGTCAACCTAGGCTTTGAGTTCAGCCAACAACGCCTTGAAGGACTGTCGATCTCGGAGTTGAAATCCCAGTTGCATTTTCTTGGTATTCCAACCGAGATTGCCCGTTCACTCGATCCAAAGAAAAGCACGACCAACCTCTTGCCTTTGTTGGCACCATTTGCTGGAACACTGCACGCCCGAGAAGTGGTAATGGGCGAAGTGGTTGATCCTTCACGCATTATTTTCGAGATTGTCGATCGCCGATCATTGTGGCTCACGTTCGATGTGAAATTGGAAGAAGCGCACCGAGTTCGTTTGGGGCAAACGGTCCGCTTTCTTCCAGATGGTCGAAAAACTCCGTTGGTTGGGAAAATCTCGTGGATCAGTGCCGCCGCCGATCCAAAAACGCGAACCCTCAAGTTACGGGCCGATGTACAAGATCTTTCGGGATCGTACCAAGCCAACACCTTTGGAAAAGGGGAAATCATCCTTCGAGAAGAAAACGATGTGGTGATGATCCCGAACGAAGCCCTGCAATGGGAAGGATGTTGCCAGATCGTATTTGTGCGGGATCGGAATTATCTGCACCCTTCCAGCCCCAAATTTTTTCACGTTCGCAAAGTACGGGTCGGAGCCAAAGGTCCCACCCACAGCGAAATCATTGCTGGCCTATTACCCGAAGAGGTGATCGTGACCCGAGGTAGCGGCCTGCTACTCACGGAACTTCTGCGAAGTAATCTCGGCGAAGGCTGCGCCTGCCACAGCAAGAAATAGAGACACAAAAGGCTAAACATTATGTTGAATTGGGTGATCGAAAATTCATTGAAATATCGTTGGCTTGTCTTGCTGGCAACCTTGGCATTAGTATTGGGGGGGGGGTACACTTTATCACAATTACAGATTGATGCCTTCCCCGATACCACGCCGGTTCAGGTGCAAATCAACACCGTCGCTCCCGCACTCGGACCCGAACAGATCGAACAACAGATCACTTTTCCAATCGAACAAGCCCTCTCGGGATTACCGAAACTGCAAGAGATGCGTTCCATCTCGAAGTTTGGTTTATCGCAGGTAGTGCTTATCTTCGAGGAAAGCGTTGACATCTATTTTGCACGGCAAATGGTGAATGAACGCTTAGCGACCGTGCAGTTACCTTCTGGGTTGGATCGCCCCAAAATGGGGCCTGTTTCCACAGGATTGGGCGAAATTTTTCATTACATCGTCACCGGTCAAAGTGATGATCCCACACAATTGCGGACCGTGCATGATTGGATCATCCGCCCACAAATGCGACAAGTGAAAGGGGTCGCAGAAATCAATTCATGGGGGGGGTACGAACGACAATATCAAATACGGGTGGACCCATTGCAACTGGCCAAGTACGATTTAACATTCGATCAAGTGATTTCTGCCATTAAAGAAAATAATCAGAATGTAGGGGGGGGGGTAATTGATCGAGATAGTACAATGCTCTTAGTGCAAGGAATAGCACGCCCGAAAAACCTTGAAGAAATCCGTCAAATTCCAGTAGTGACACAAAAAGGAATCCCCGTAAAAATTGGTGATCTGGCAGAAGTTCAAATCGGCCATGAAGTACGACGGGGAGCCGTCACTGCCAACGGGCAAGGCGAAGTAGTGCTGGGCTTAGGATTCATGACCATGGGGGAGAACCCTCATGAGGTTACTTGGAACCTGAAAAAACAACTCGAAAGTATTCGACCCACACTTCCGGGCAATGTGACCGTACAAACGGTTTACGACCGGACCGAGTTAGTCGATTTTGTGATTGCGACCGTGCGCGCCAACCTGTTTGAAGGTGGTTTATTCGTTGTTGCTGTGTTGTTTTTATTCCTCGGGAATTTACGGGCAGCGCTGATTGTGAGCCTTGCCATTCCTCTTTCGATGCTGTTTGCCTTCGCGGGGATGTGGCGGTTTGCCATCGCTGCGAGTTTGCTTTCATTAGGAGCCATCGATTTTGGTATGGTCGTCGATTCCTCGGTGGTGATGGTCGAAAACTGTGTGCGAAAACTGGCCGAGAATCAGTCGGCTCGTCCCAAACTGGAACTCATTCGAGATGCGGCCATCGAAGTTCGTAAACCGACCTTGTTCGGGGAACTGATTATTCTGATCGTCTATTTGCCCATCCTCACTCTCGAAGGGATCGAAGGAAAACTCTTCCGCCCGATGGCCTTGACCGTGATTTTCGCCCTCGCCGGTTCTATGATTCTTTCTCTCACCCTCATGCCGGCACTGGCAAGCCTGATCCTCCCCAAAAAAGTTCGGGAGCGTGAACCACTGCTTCTGCGATTGGTCAAAGCGATTTATACGCCGGTTCTTCGCTTCACCATGCGATACAAATTGGCAGTGCTTTTGTTTGCCCTGTCGGTCTGTGGAGTGACCTTCGGCCTGATTGCTCCGCAATTGGGTCGCGAGTTCATCCCTAAATTATCGGAAGGGGCCTTGGCGCTCGGAACGGTTCGCCTCGCTGGTACCACCTTGGCCGAATCGGTTGCTGCGAACACGCAAGTTGAAAAGGCCCTCCTCGCTGCGTTCCCTGATGAGATCAAACATGTTTGGAGCCGAGCCGGTACCGCCGAGATCGCTACTGATCCGATGGGGGTCGAACTGACCGATATTTTTCTCAGTCTCAAACCGCGTTCGCAATGGACCAAGGCCAAGACTCAAGCCGAACTGACCGAGAAAATCGAAAAAGAACTGCGAACCATCAAAGGCCTGAAATTTGCCTTTTCTCAACCGATCGAAATGCGAATCAACGAGATGCTCGAAGGGACTCGATCCGATCTGGCCATCAAACTATTTGGCGATGATTTGAATGTCCTGAAAGCCAAAGCGGAAGAAATCGAACAGATTGTTCAAACCATCTCGGGAGCAAAAGATGTTGCGGTTGAACAAATCACCGGCCAGCCCATCCTCCAAATCGTTGTGAAGCCCGAGCAATTGGCCCGCTACGGCATACCAGCTCGGGCCGTTTTGGACCTGATTGAAAGCATCGGCACCAAACCCATGGGAGAAATCATCGAACAGCCGTTTCGCTTTCCGTTGTCGATTCGTCTGGCCGATTCATGGCGACAAAGTCCCGAAGCGGTTGGGCGAATCCAACTTCCCACCGCCACAGGGGAAAGGGTTCCTCTGTCTCGGTTAGCGGACATCAAAATCGTCGAAGGGGCATCCACAATTACCCGTGAATGGGGGCAACGCCGCATCAGCATCACGGCCAACGTGCGGGGTCGTGATTTAGGGAGTTTTGTTGAGGAAGTGCAACAACGGCTTCAAAAAGAAATTGTCTTGCCGCAAGGCCGATACCACATCCGCTACGGGGGACAATTTGAACAACTCCAACGGGCTAAACTCCGATTGATGATCGTGGTGCCTGTGGCCTTAAGCCTAATCTTTTTACTGCTGTATGCCACCTATCAAAATGTGCTGGATGCGATCCGAGTTTTCACGGGGGTTCCCTTTGCTTGGATCGGCGGAGTGCTGGCCTTATGGCTTCGAGATATGCCCTTTTCGATCTCGGCAGGGATAGGCTTCGTGGCCCTTTCTGGAGTGGCCGTTTTAGATGACATGATCCTCGTCAGCACCGTGCGACAACTGCAGAACAAAGGACGAACCTTAAGCCAAGCGGTGGAAGAGGCCGCCCTGATCCGCCTGCGACCGGTGCTGATGACCAGTTTAGTAGCCTCGTTGGGATTTCTCCCGATGGCCTTTAGCGACGGCATGGGAGCCGAAGTGCAACGCCCCTTGGCCACCGTGGTGATCGGAGGAGTGATCTCCGCCATGGTCATGTCCTTGTTGGTTTTACGAGTCTTATTCGTGGTCTTTCAACTTCCTACAAGGGGGACCCGAAAACGGTTATGGGGATCGACCGCAAGTAATGATCCTCAAGAAACAAGATCGAACGATGATGCTCCAGAGAAAAAATCGAACGATCTTCCAGTTCAGGAGTTAGTCTGATGAAAAAGTTAGTGAGTCAAAAGCTCGTGTGGGGCATGCTATTGTCGTTAGGGATGTGGTCCTTAGTCGGCTGCGAGGCCAAAACCGAGAGCCACAAAACCGGCAAAGAGAAAAGCCCCGCTCCCTCGGCAGTCAGCAAAGGACACACCCACGGAGAGTGGTGGTGCGATGAACACGGAGTGAAAGAAGCCGAGTGCAGCATGTGTGATGCGAAAGTCGCCAAAGCCTTCCAAGATAAGGGGGATTGGTGCAAGGAACACGCACGGGCCAAATCGCAATGCTTCATCTGCGATCCGAAATTACAAGCCAAATACGCAGCCGAATACAAGGCCAAATACGGCAAAGAACCCCCCGAACCCGAAGGCCAAAAACCCGAGAAAAAGTAATTTAAATCATCTCGTGATCGTCTCGGATCAATCAGTTAATCAAGGGGATCATTCAATTAAAGAAGGGGCTATCGAAACAGCATCATCAGTAATTCCGGATGATCTTGGAGGAAGAATGAATCGGTTTAGCCCAGTTCTTTGATGGCTTCGCCGTAGGGAAGAATGGGCATCGGTCGGCCGGTGGGGTCCAAGAAAGTTTTTTCAGGATCGATTCCCATATGTTTGTACATGGTGGCCCAAAGATCGTTCGGAGTCATCGGACGATCTTTCGGATGGGCACCTTTGGAATCGGTCGAGCCAACGATTTGCCCCATTTTGAAGCCCCCCCCCGAAACGAGAAGCGACATCGACTGGGGCCAGTGATCCCGACCGGGCCGCCCTTTCGCTTGTTCCAGTTTGGGAGTTCGACCAAACTCACCCGTCACAATTAACAGAACCCGACGATCCAATCCCCGTGCGTACAGGTCTTCGACCAAGGCGGTAACCGCCCGATCATAAAAGGGGAAGCGATACTTCGAGTCCTTGAAAATGTGGCAGTTCACCGCGTGCGAATCCCAATTGTAGGTGACATCTTCGGGAAAGCTCTGCCCCACAGGCGAGGGATTTTCCAAAACCATGGTCACGAAACTCACACCCGCTTCCACGAGCCGACGGGCCAAAAGGCAGCGCTGACCATAACGATGCATCCCATANCGTTCCCGCACAGCCAAAGGTTCTTGATTCAGATCAAAGGCATCGCGGGCCTTGTTGCTTGTGGTCAGTTCAACTGCTTTTTGACCGAACTGATCCATTGCTTCAAAGGCCCCCGTTCGATCGATCTCGCGTTTGAGGGTATCGAACGATTTGAGCAAGGCCCGTCGTTCATGCAACCGATCCACGAATTGTTCTGGGATACTGAGATTCTCGACTTTGAATTTAGGCGAAGCCGGATCACCATGAATCGTAAAAGGTGTGGTTGCCTGACCGAGATAGGCAGCGCCGAAACTGAACGTATCGACCTGTTGCCGACCACTATCGACCCCAGCGATGTAGTTCGGCAAACCGATATTTTTATGTTCCAAACATTTCGAGACAATCGAACCCACCATAGGGTAATCGTTCACAAAACCGACAGGGGACATGGGATCGCGTCCGGTTAAGAAGCGTTTATGCCCCCCACCGTGATCGCTGAAGTTGTGGTGGATCGAACGGATGATGGTATATTTATCGGCACATTTTGTATGCAACGGAAGATGCTCACACACCTCAATCCCCGAGACATTGGTCTTCACGGGTTTGAATTCCCCCCGATATTCTTCGGGAGCATCGGGTTTCATGTCGTACATATCCAGATGAGGTGCCCCCCCCGGAAGCCAAATCAGAATCACAGCGGGATCATCCGCGAGACTTGCCGAGGAAGAACTCGCTTGTGCCTTCAGACGGAAAAGATCGGGCAAGGTCAAAGAACCGATGCCGAAAAGCCCAGCACCCAAGAAGTGCCGACGGGTCGTAGGACCAGAACAAAATAGGTTGGCCATAGGTAGGAACCCTTAATTCAGGTAGGTGAAGATATTCTCTCACAAGTTAAGGAACAAGGCAAGGAAAAATTTGCAGTGATTAGCCCGCCACGACTCAGGAATCCAGAGGATCAAGAATCCAGAGGATCATGCGAGGGGGAATCAACAGGGGAATCATGTGAGCAAGAGGAGAATCGTTTCAGGATGAGAAAGGGAGGGGGACATCGAGCCAATCAAAATTGCAAGGCAAGGTCGTAAATCTCATCGACATCTAAGATGGTCGAGTTCGATTCAAAGAGAAGACTAATGGCAGCCCGATGGATTTTCATTTTGGTTTCGCCCACGCCCAATGCCCCATAGCAGAGCAAACCATCGCGGACGGCCGCGCGATCCATGACATCGACTCCTTCGATCCCAACCGGTGGCACCGCATTCAAATCGATAGCCAATTTTAACTCTTTGCCCGCCTGCCGAGCTTTACTCGGTAAAAGGACCGCCCCCGCCGCTCCCGCTGCAATCACCAGTTCGCGGCCTTCCAGAGTTTTCGGGGCATCGGCCGAGCTGGTGATGCCAACCGCCTCGACTTTGGCA
Source organism: Gemmataceae bacterium (assembly GCA_026419115.1). Classification (GTDB taxonomy): domain Bacteria; phylum Planctomycetota; class Planctomycetia; order Gemmatales; family Gemmataceae; genus SKW135. Next base: position 1,193 of record JAOAAA010000037.1, on the reverse strand, counting down.
TTCGGCAGAACTTGGCGAATTTTCTGACACACACTCGCGGCCCGTTCCACTGAACGAGAACCAATCCGCACACTGGCTCCTTGACGGGCTAACAATCGAGCGACCCGTTGCCCAACCGGACCGGTGCCCCCTAGAACGAGTGCCTTGGTGGCTCCCAAGTCCAAATGACGGCTCGCGGCCCGAACCGCAGCGGCAGCCGTTGTGTTCGCCCCGTTCGAGTCAAGCATGATCGAGACCTGAAGGCCATAGTGAGGAATGATTGTTTTGCGTACTTCCTCAAGGAGTGCTTCACCCGCTGCCACATCGGAACCCCCGATAAAAATGGCAGTGTGCTTCAGGTCTTTGGGGCTGCGTGTGAAAATCGCTCCATGAACCAGACTTGGCACATGCTCGGGTTTCACCCCGCCGTAGCTGAACAATTCTTCCGTACCGGCATCAATCGCGACCACTCGATCAAACACAGACGGATGAAGATCGCTATCGAGCTGAATCAGAATTTTACGTTTGTTGGACATGGTGCACACTCAGAGGTTGGAGATACCTTCATCTATACGGTTTCAAAGCAATTCGTCGAGAAGCAAGGCGGGAGCAATCAGGGCATTTTGGCCTTGTTTGTTGCGCTGGTCGCTCCAGAACCGGTCACAACAGAGGGGGGATGAAAAAAGCAAGGGGCGGAAAAAAGTGGGACGAAAACAAAAAGGGATCGCAGGTGAAAAATTTGGTCGCTGAATCCCGATGAAATCCCCCGACAGAGTAGAGGGCGATTCGCACCTCAATCATGTTCACACATCGGCCAACGATTTCTCGCTTCCAAGTCAACGCGACTCAAAGCTCAATCGGCCAATTCGCCAACGATCTGTCTCTGGATGCAGCACCACCTCAATTTGACCGGTTGCCCCCAAGGGTTTGAACTGACACTTTGCCAAACGAAGTTCCCCTTCGGTAACGAATTGACAATTCACAAACTCCATTTCCGCTTTCAAAATCGGATGAGCTTTGACGTATTGATGAAAGCGATCCCGCCCGTACATCGATTTGAAATCCGCCGAAGTTGCGGCCCAAGCCTCATCAATTTGACCGGAGCGAATTTGTTCCAAAAATGCCGTTGCCTGTTGCTTGGCCCCGTCGGCTTTCAAACGAGGGGTTCGATCTCGAACAAAAAAAAACCACACTGCCCCACACAGCAACAGAAG